>NZ_LZKQ01000251.1 GCF_001668675.1 Mycobacterium asiaticum
GCGGTTCGGTGTACGGCGTCAGCCGGGAGGCGGCCGCCGACGCGCTCGTGTAGGTGAACATCGCCGACGTGTCCTGGGCCCACATCTCCGCGTACTGGGCTTCGAGGGCGGCGATGGCGGCGGTGTTCTGCCCGAAAATATTGGTCGCCACCAGCAAGGCCAGCTGGCTTCGGTTGATCGCGATCTCCGCCGGCGGCACGACGGCGGCGAAAACCGCTTCGTAAGCGCTCACCGCCGCCATCGCCGCCCTCGAAGCCCAGTACGCGGAGATGTGGGCCCAGGACACGTCGGCGATGTTCACCTACACGAGCGCGTCGGCGGCCGCCTCCCGGCTGACGCCGTACACCGAACCGCCGCCGATTGCGGACCCGGCCGGACTCGCCGGTCAGCAGGCAGCGGTCGGACAGGCCAGCGCCCTGGCCGCCGGCACCGCGGCGGCGACCGCCGCGGCCACGGCAGCACCAACCGCCGCGCCGATCTTCCCGTTCGACGTCGTCCTGCAGGTCTTCGAGGCGCTCGGCAGCGGCGGCACCGCGTACATGCAGGCCATGGGCCAGCTTCTCAACGCCCTGACCGGAACCCCGCTGGCTGGCCCGACCTGGGAGAACACCTTCGGGATCTTCGCTGACATCGGCCGCTTCAGCACCGTCGCCAACGACGTCATGAGCATCCCCAACCTCGCCATGACCGAGTTCAAGCTCTTCTGGAAGCCCCCCCTTGAGGACATCCCGAAATCAGCCTTGGGAGCGGGGCTGGGAATGGCACCGTCCGCCGGCTTGACCAGCGCGGGATCGGCGGCATCGGCAAGCATCGGCGAGGCCAACGTGGTGGGCAAACTGTCTGTCCCGCCGAGCTGGGCCTCGGCGACGCCGGCCATCCGGATGGCCTCCACCGCGCTATCCGCCACCAGCCTCTCCGCCGCCCCGTCGGCGGCCATCCCGGGCAACCTGGTCAACGAAATGGCGTTGGGTGCCGCGACGGGTGGCGCCCTCGGCGCCGTTGGGCCGCAGGTGCTCAGCGGCAGCGGCGCCCGCGCCCGCGCCAACGGCGGAAAAGGACCCGTCGAGCCGGTCAAGTTGGACAGCGTCATCGCGAAGCTGCAAAAAGAACCCGACTCGGTCAAACACTGGAACGTCGACAAGGAAGGCCTGGACGCGCTGCTCGACAAGTTGTCCAAGGAACCCGGCATCCACGCGGTGCACGTATCGAACAAGGACAAGCACAAGGTGACCCTGCCCGACGCGCAACTGGGCGGAAAATGACACTACGGCCGGTACTGCTTGCCATCGCCGCGATGGTCGCTTTCGCGGCTCCGGCACACGCGGATCCCACCGGCGACGACGCGGCGTTCCTCGCCGCCCTGGCCAATGCCGGCATCACGGTGCCCAATCCGGCGCAAGCCATCGCCTCCGCCCAGGCGGTGTGCGGATTGATGCGTAATGGTGAGACCGGCCTGCAGGTGCTGACCGACGTGAAGAAGCAAAATCCCGCGCTGACGCTGGACGGCGCCGCCATGTTCACCGCCATCGCGTCGAACAGCTACTGCCCCGAGCATCTCGGAGCGCCCGAGGGCGGATACTTCTAGCACTTCCAGCGGAATCCCCGGTTCGCCTGGGCTCCACCTGGTGTTCACCCGGATCTGATTGGCTGCCGTAGCTGTTCCGTCAATGAGGTCAAGGAGAGGGGTAGCCCGGTGCAGTCACTGACCGTCGCCGATTTCGCGCTCCGGTTGGGCGTGGGCGTAGGTTGTGGCGCGCTGATCGGGATCGAGCGGCAATGGCGGGCCCGGATGGCCGGCCTGCGCACCAACGCACTGGTGGCCACCGGTGCCACCCTGTTCGTTCTCTACGCCGCCGCCACCGAGGACAGCAGCCCCACCCGGGTCGCCTCCTACGTCGTGTCAGGGATCGGATTCCTCGGCGGCGGGGTGATCCTGCGCGAAGGCTTCAACGTCCGCGGCCTTAACACCGCCGCCACGCTGTGGTGCTCCGCCGCGGTCGGGGTGCTGGCCGCGTCCGGGCACCTGGTGTTCGCGCTGATCGGCACCGCGACCGTCGTCGCCATCCATCTGCTGGGCCGCCCACTGGGCCGGTTCATCGACCACGACAACTCCGGCGACGAGGACGAGAGCCTCGAGCCCTACCAGGTGCAGGTGATCTGCCGGCCCAAGTCCGCCAAGTACGCCCGCGCCCAGATCGTGCAGCACACCCGCAGCAATGACATCATCCTGCGCGGTATCCACACCGGGCACACCGAGGACAACGTCGCGCTCACCGCCCACGTGCTGATCGACGGGCATTCGCCGGCTCGGCTGGAGCGCCTGGTGGCCGAATTGTCGCTGCAACCGGGCATTTACGCGGTGCACTGGTACGCCGGCGAGCCGAGCAGTCCGATCCTGCCCGCCGCTCCGGCCGATTAGGGTCGCGCCTGCAACTCCGGCGCGGCCGCGGCCAGCAGGTCCTCGCGACTGCCCGACAACGGCGGATATATCCGCCGGGTGTTGATCGTCTGCTTGGTCGCCTTGGCTTGGGCGCCCTGGGCCACCACCACCCGATCCCACCCCTCGGTGTATACCGCGCCCGCCGGGCCGAGATCGAGAACCGTTACATACCAAGGGATTCGAAGTGCCAGCAGCGGCTCCGAAAACAACTCGCTGATCACGTTGTAACCCGCGTACCGGCCCATCGGTCGACCGTGCTGGCAGGACATGACCGACATGTGCTCGTCGTCCATGCGGGCCGCGGCCACGTCCCCGGCGGCGAACACCGACGGCACTCCGATCACCCGCAGGTAGTCGTCGACCATGACCCGGCCCCACCGGTCGCGAGCCACCGGCAGTTGCTCGGTCAGCACGCTGGCCCGCATGCCGGCACACCACACCAGGGTCGCGGCCTCGAGCTGCTCGCCCGAGGACAGCGACACCCATTCGTGGCTCACCGCCGTTACGCTCGCCCCGGTTCTGACTTCAATGCCGTTGTCCGACAGCGCCTTTTCGATCACCGGCCGCGCCGAGGCGCCCATGTCCGAGCCGACCAGTCGGTTGTGGTCGACGAGCACCACCCGGGGCGCGAGGCCGAGTTCGCGCAGCCGGGCCGGCAGTTCGCTGGCGGCTTCGATCCCCGTCAGCCCCGCTCCGACCACGACCACGGTGGCCGCCGCGCCGTTCGGTGGTCCCTCAGCCAGCCGCCGGAGGTGCTGCTGCAACCGCAATGCGCCGTCGTAGGTGTCGACGTCGAAACCAAACTCTCGCAGCCCCGGCAGGTCCGGTTTGCAGACGCTACTGCCGGCCGCCAGCACCAGCCGGTCGTACCCGAAACTCTGCCCGGTCGACGTGGCGAGGGTGCGGGCCTCGACATTGATACCCACCACGTCGGCGACGACATGCCGGACACCGACGGGGTCGAGCACGTCGGCGAGCGGGATGCGGCACTCGCTCAGATCGGCCTCGTAGTTGCGGACCCGGATGTCGTGGAACGGTTTCGGGCTCAGCACCGTGATCTCGACCTCAGCCGCAACGGCGAGCTCGTCGACCCGGCGCGCGGCACCCAGCGCGGCCCACAGCCCGGCGAACCCGGAGCCGATCACCACCACCCGCTTCACCCGGACAGCACCTGGCGGATCTGCTCCAGCGTCACCTTGGCCTTGTGGCCGGGCAGCAACATCCAGGTGTGCATGCCGCCGTCGAGCTCGTACCACCCGATCTCGACGCCTTCGGCCGTCGCGCGCTTGTGGAAGGCGCGGGCGTCGGGGTTGAGCACATCGTGGGTGCCGGTGAACACCGTCAACCTCGGCAATCCGTCCAGCGGGCCCACGCACGGGCTGAGCAGGGGAGTGTCGAGCGGATCACCGCCGGCGTAACGCAGGCCGGCGGCGCGCAGATCGTCGAGGTTGAGGAACGGGTCTTTCTTGGCGACCGTGGGCACGTCGGGATCCGGCAACCCGAGGTGCATCCACGGGGAGAGCAGCACCGCGTCCGTCGGTTGCGGCAAGCCGGCGTCGCGCACCGCGTGGCACAGCGCGAAAGCCATCCCGCCGCCCGCCGAATCTCCCATGAATGCAAGGGATTCGGGGTCACGCTCCTCCAGGAGGCGGCGATACAGCTGGAGCAGGAAGGGGAACACCTCGCGGTAGGTGTGCTCGGGGGCGATCGGATAGATCGGCACCGTGATGGTGCGGCGCAGCAGGTTCGACAGCTTCGCGATGGCCGGCCAATGAAAATGCGGCAGCAGATCCAGCACGTAGGCGCCGCCGTGCAGATAGATCAGATGGCCGGCCAGGTCGGCCCGCGGCACGTGGCGGGGGGTCACCTGATAGACCGGCCGGCCGTTGACGTCGTCCCGGACGACATCGATCTTCTTCAGCAGGTGCTTGGACGGGCGACCACAGTAAGGCGGGCGGGGATTGGCTTCCCAACTCGCCAGCTTCGCGGGTGGGAACAGCCGATTGCGGACACCGGAGGCACGCAACAACCGCTGCGTCACGTGGGGCCGGTGCACCGGGCGTTTCATTGGTCTCACCAGGTTAGGCTGTGTGCTGTGAGCAGTGTGTCAGGCTTCTTCTCGGCGCTGCCGGCCGAGATGCGGGATCCGGTGTTTTTTGCCATCCCCTTCTTCCTTTTCTTGTTGACCCTGGAGTGGACGGCGGCGCGCAAGCTGGAGAAGTTCGATGCCGCCGCGGCGACCGACGATTCGGCAACGCCCAGGCCTTCATCGGGTGCGTACCTCACCCGCGATTCCATGGCGAGCATTTCGATGGGTCTGGTCTCGATTGCCACCACGGCCGCTTGGAAGGCCCTTGCGTTGTTCGGGTATGCCGCAATCTATGCCTACCTGGCTCCGTGGCACCTCCCTGCGACCAAGTGGTACACCTGGGTCGTCGCGATCCTCGGTGTAGACCTGCTCTACTACACCTACCACCGCGTCGCCCACCGTATCCGGCTCATCTGGGCTACCCACCAGGCTCATCACTCAAGCCAGTACTTCAATTTCGCCACCGCGCTGCGCCAGAAGTGGAACAACAGCGGGGAGATCCTGATGTGGATCCCGTTGCCGCTGTTGGGACTTCCGCCATGGCTGGTGTTCTTCAGCTGGTCGCTGAATCTGATCTACCAGTTCTGGGTGCACACCGAGCGCATCGACAAGCTGCCACGGTGGTTCGAGTTCATCTTCAATACCCCGTCGCACCACCGCGTCCACCACGGCATGGACCAGCTGTACCTGGACAAGAACTACGGCGGCATCTTCATCCTCTGGGACCGGATGTTCGGTAGTTTCCAGAAGGAACTGTTCCGGCCGCACTACGGGTTGACCAAGCAGGTCGACACGTTCAACATCTGGAAGCTGCAGACCCACGAGTACCTGGCCATCGCCCGGGATTGGCGCTCCGCGCGCCGGTTCCGCGACCGGCTCGGCTACGTTTTCGGCCCGCCGGGCTGGACGCCGCGCACGTCCGACCAGGTCGACGGCACCACCCCGCTGGTCACGTCTCGGTAACGCTTCGGCAGCCGGCGGCGAAAGCTCTAATGTCGAAGTGATAACGCCGTAACCGACGGGAGCCACCGTGAGCCGCCTGGCACTGCGCACTTTCATTGCACCTGCACTTCTCGCGGCGTCGGCGTGGGGCCTGACGCCGGCGACCGGTCACGCCGACCCGGTGGCCGTGTACCCCGGGATGGAGATCCACCAGGACAACCATGTCTGCACGCTGGGCTTTGTCGACCCGCGCTCGCGCGTCGCGGTGACGGCCGGGCACTGCCGCGGTAGTGGGCTGGTCTACGACAAGGACAACAACGTCATCGGACGCATGACCACCTTCCGGGACAACACACCCACCGGGTCGACCGTGGCGACCGACCAGGTCATCGCCGACTACGAGGCGATCGCCCTGGCCGAAGGCGTCGCCGCGAGCGACATCCTGCCGGGCGGACGCGCGCTGCGCGCCGGCGGCGGTGCGCCCACGGCCGGGCAGCCGGTGTGCCACTTCGGCATCACCACCGGCGAAACCTGCGGCACGATCGAAAGCGTCAACAACGGCTGGTTCACCATGACCAACGGCGTTCAGACGTCGCAGGGCGACTCCGGGGGACCGGTCTTCTCGCCGTCGAGCGGTCAGCTCGTCGGAATCTTCAACAGTGTCTGGGGGACGCTACCGGCCGCCGTGTCCTGGCAGGCCACCTCGCAGCAGATGCGCGAGGACGGGGGAGTGAACCCCAGCTAGGCGGAACCCAGGGCAAACACCGGTATCCGGTCGGACGCGGCGCGCAATTCGTCGTCGCCGGATTCCGGTGTCAGTTCGCCGACGAACCCCTTGACCTGCCAGTACCACCGGGCAAGGTAACGCCGCAGGATCTCGGGTTTGGCGTCGTCGCCGACCTCGTGGATGGTGGCGTGCCGCCGCCGCCAGCGCGGGCCGGTGTCGACGACGCCCGCCGCGCGAACGTTGCGCACCCACTGGGTGTTCCCGCGCGGTGACACGACGTAGTCCACGCCGTCCACGGTCAGCAGGTTGATCACCACGCTGCGTTGTTTCCCGCTGGTGCGTCCGCGGACCCGCAACGCGCTGGTGCCGGCAATGCTGATCCCGGACTCGGCGAGCCAGCGGACGACGGCGTTGGCGGCCCGCATGGCCCGGTTCGGTTCCTGATAGTGCGTGGTCATGCCGCCTCCCGGGGATATTCAGAGAGCACCGCTCTCACATGCGAATACCGTGTCACAACCGTGACCTAAAAGCAAGAGCGGTGATCTCTGAACTGCAAGACTCCACCGTGTGGGCAAACGCCAGGAATCGCGCGAGCAGATAGAGGCGAAGATCGTCGAACTCGGCCGCCGCCACCTCGTGGATCACGGCGCGGCCGGCCTGTCGCTGCGCGCGATAGCGCGAGACCTGGGCATGGTCTCTTCGGCCGTCTACCGCTACGTGGCCAGTCGTGACGAGTTGTTGACGCTGCTGCTCGTCGACGCCTATTCGGACCTGGCCGACGCGGTGAAGCGCGCCCGCGACAATGCCGCAACGGATTCGTGGAGCGACGACGTGCTGACCATCACCCACGCGGTGCGGGAGTGGGCGGTAGCCCACCCGGCCGGGTGGGCGCTGCTCTACGGCAGTCCGGTGCCCGGCTACCACGCTCCCGCGGAGCGCACCGTCGGCGTTGGCACCCGCGTGGTTGCGGATTTGTTCGACGCTCTGGCGGCGGGGATCACCACCGGGGAGATCATGCTGACCAGCGACGCGGCGCCCCAACCGCTGGCGTCGGACTTCGAGCGAATTCGGCACGATTTCGGGTTCCCCGGTGATGATCGGGTCATGGCTAAGTGCTTCCTGCTGTGGGCGGGTGTGCTGGGCGCGATCAGCCTCGAGGTGTTCGGACAGTACGGCGCGGACACTTTGACCGACCCGCGCAGCGTCTTCGATACCCAGGTGCGTTTGCTGATCGGCATGCTCGGGTCGAATTAGAACGTGTTCACCCCTTCGGCGCGCCCGAGACTTCGGCCGCCATGGCAAATCTTTACCCGGGCCTTTCTGCCCGCCGCCGGGCTGGGATATCCTGCGAGGCGATGAACCTGCTCGTCCAGTCACCCATCCAGATCGCGTGGGTGACAACGGACCTTGATGCCACCGAAACCGCTCTCACCGGGCTTTTAGGCGTCCACAAATGGATACGGATGCCGGAGGTGCATTTCGCGCCCAACACCTGCACCTATCGCGGCCAACCCGCGGACTTCGTTGCGGGCGTCTCGTTGAGCTATCTCGGTGACATGCAGCTGGAGCTGCTCGCCCCGGTTCGCGGGGAGAACATCTATAGTGACTTTCTCCGCGACCACGGCCCGGGTTTGCACCACATCTGTGTGGAGGCCGAAAGCCCCGAGCGGTTCGATGCCGCCGTCGCCGACGCCGCCGGCCAGGGTGCGAATGTGGTGCAAGAAGGCACCATGCCCGGCGGACTGCGATTCGCCTACGTCGCGGCGCCGCAATCGGGAGTGCCGTTTCTCGAGATCGCCTATCTGTCACCCGAGATCAGCGCGTTTTACGACTACATCAAACAGGAGCAGCGGTGAGCACCGACATCCCAGCGACAGTCCAGGCCGACGCGGTGGAGTCCTGGTCGGATGAAGTCGACGTGCTGGTGATCGGTTTCGGGATCGCCGGAGCCTGCGCTGCGGTTTCGGCCGCGGCGGCCGGTGCCCGGGTGCTGGTGACCGAACGTGCCGCCGCGGCCGGGGGCACCACCTCGATGGCGGGCGGCCACTTCTATTTGGGCGGCGGGACGGCGGTGCAGGAGGCGACCGGTCATCCCGACTCGCCCGACGAGATGTTCAAGTACCTGGTCGCGGTGTCCCGCGAGCCCGAACTCGACAAGATCCGTGCGTACTGCGACGGCAGCGTTGAGCATTTCAATTGGCTTGAGGCTCTGGGCTTTCAGTTTGAGCGCAGCTTCTACCCGGGCAAGGTGGTGGTGCCTCCGGGCACCGAGGGCCTGAGCTATACCGGCAATGAGAAGGTGTGGCCCTACTGCGAGCAGGCCGTGCCGGCGCCGCGCGGTCATTCCGTGCCGGTGCCCGGCGAATTGGGCGGCGCCGCAATGGTGGTCGACTTGTTGGTGAAGCGCGCCGCCGAGCTCGGTGTCGAGATTCGCTACGAAACCGGGGCGACGAATCTGATCGTGGCGGACGGCGCCGTGGTCGGCGTCGCGTGGAAGCACTTCGGCGAGACCGGCGCGATCAAGGCCAAAGCGGTGATCATTGCCGCGGGCGGGTTCGCGATGAACCCCGACATGGTGTCCGAGCACACGCCCGCATTGGGGCAGCCGCGGCGCACCAAACACCACGGCCTGGTGGCGCCGTACATCCTGGGCAACCCGAACGACGACGGGCTGGGCATCCGGATGGGCGTCTCGGCCGGCGGGGCCACCAAGAACATGGACGAACTGTTCATCACCGCGGCCGCCTATCCACCGGAGATCCTGCTGACTGGGGTGATCGTCAACAAGGACGGCAAGCGCTTCGTCGCCGAAGACTCCTACCACTCCCGCACCTCGGCCTTCGTGCTGGAGCAGCCGGAGCAGACGGCCTATCTAATCGTTGACGAAGCGCACATGCAGATGCCCGAGATGCCGCTGATCAAGTTTCTCGACGGGTACGAGACCATCGCTGAATTGGAAGTCGCGCTGGGCATTCCGGCCGGGAACGTCGCCGCCACATTGGACCGCTACAACGAGTATGCCGCCAAGGGTGAGGACCCGGACTTCCACAAGCAGCCGGAATACGTTGCCCCGCAAGACAAAGGACCGTGGGCGGTATTCGATCTGTCGCTGGGCCGGGCGATGTACTCCGGATTCACCATCGGCGGCTTGGCGGTGTCAGTGGACGGCGAAGTGCTGCGCGAGGACGGTTCGGTGGTGCCGGGCTTGTACGCCGCTGGGGCCTGCGCGTCCAACATCGCTCAGGACGGTAAGGGGTACGCGAGCGGGACGCAGCTGGGCGAGGGTTCGTTCTTCGGGCGCCGCGCCGGAACGCACGCGGCGGCAGCCGCGGGCGAGTAGGCGCGGAAAAGCAGCTGAGCGCCGGAACGCACGCGGCGGCAGCCGCGGGCGAGTAGGCGCGGGCGAGTAGGCGCGGAAACGCTTAGCTGCTTTTCACCAAACGCGGACGCGGTCCTCGGGTTTGAGGAACAGCGAGTCTCCGGGCTGCACATTGAACGCGGTATACCACTCGTCCATGTTGCGCACGATCCCGTTCACCCGGAACTTCGCCGGGCTGTGCACGTCCGTCAGCAGCTGATTGCGTTCGGTTTCGGGCCGGCAGATCTCCTTCCAGCTCGCCGCGAAGGCGAGGAAGAACCGCTGGTCTCCGCTGAGGCCGTCGATCACGGGGGCTTCTTTCCCGCCGAGGGAGAGCTTGTAGGCGTCATATGCGATGCGCAGTCCGGCGAGATCGGCGATGTTCTCGCCGAGTGTCACCGCTCCATTGATGCGATTGCCGGGTAACGGCTCGTATCCGTTGAACTGGGCGACAAGCTTGTCCGCCTCGCGTGTGTAACGGTCGGCGTCGGCCGGTGTCCACCAATCGCGCTGTAACCCGGTGCCGTCGCTCTTGCGGCCCTGGTCGTCGAATGCGTGGCTCATCTCATGACCGATGGTGGCCCCGATCGCGCCGTAATTCACTGCGGGATCGGCTGCTGGATCGAAGTTCGGCGGCTGCAGGATTGCCGCGGGAAAGACGATGTCGTTCAGTCGCGGAGAGTAGTAGGCGTTGTTGGTCTGCGGCGTCATGCTCCATTCGCCGCGGTCGATAGGCTTGCCCAACTTGCTGCGGTCGTCGTTCCACGACCACATCGCCAGGGCGTCGTCGTTGGCTACCAGTTCGCCCGCCGCGATCTTGACCGTCGCATACGACTTCCATTTGTCGGGGAAACCGATCTTGGCCACCAGCGCGGCGAGCTTGGCCTGAGCTTCTCTCTTCGTCTCAGGCGTCATCCAGGTGGCCGCGTCGATGCGTTTGCTGTAGGCGGAGCGCAGATTTTCGACCAATGCCCGCGCCTTGTCCCGGGTCTGCTGACTGAAGTGGGCGTCGACATACAACTGACCGACCGGGTCGCCGAGCCCTTTACTCACCCGAGAGACCCCGCGCTCCACCCGGGGCGCGCGCTCCTTGGCGCCGCCCAGCGTTCGGCCGTAGAAGTCGAACAACTCATCAGCGAACGGCGTCGAAAGATCGCCGCCGTAGGCGGAGAGGACTTGGTAACGCATGTACGACTTCCACGAGTCCAGCGGCTCGGTGGCGAAAAGCGCTGCGGTGCGGCTCAATACGTTAGGCATGCCGACCTGGAAGTCGGTCTGGGCCGGCAACTTCAGTTCGTCGAAGATTTCATGCAGGGGTGCGCCCTGCCCGAGCTGCTCGACCGCGGCTCGCGGCATGATGTTGTTGGTCTTGACGACGTCGCGCTCCTCCTCCCGCGGCACCTGCACCTCTGCCAGTTTGGTTTCCAGAGCCAGCAATCGTTCGGCCTGTTGCTGCGAATCCGCAAAACCGGCGAGACCGAGCAACCGGGCGGCATGCGCTACGAACTTGGTGCGCAGCTCCACGGATTCGGGATCGGTTTCCACGTAGTAGTCGCGCTCACCGAGCGAGAGGCCGCCCTGCCAGATGATGGGCAAGTAGCGCGTCGGGTTGTTCGGGTCCATTGCCACCGAGACCGGGAATGGGTCGCTTACCCGAGTCCTGCCGTTGAACGACACCAGGACCGCGTTGAGGGCCGACCTGTCGTTGGCAGCGTCGACCGACGCCAGCAGCGGCCGGACGGGCTCGACGCCCTTCTTGTTCAGCAACGCCTCGTCCATGTAGGACGCGAACAGGTCGCCGATTTGCTGCGAAATGTCGCCCTCGGGTGCGTGTTTGGCGGCAGCGCTCTCGACTATCGCCTTCAGGTCCGCGTTGAGTTGGTTCTGGATGTCCAGATTGACGCCCGCGCATACCTTGTCGGCCGGGATCTTCGCGTTCTTCACCCAACCGCCGACGGCGTATCCGAAGAAGTCGTTACCGGGCCGGACCGACGTGTCCATCTCGGTCAGGTCGACGCCCCACGCCCCGAATTTGGGTTTGGCGGGGTGTTCGGCCGAGCGGCCACAGCCGACGAGCACCAGAGTAGTAGCCAGTAGCACTGCCACCGCACGAACGAATACGCACACCCGCATACCTCCAGTCGCCGGACCAAGGGCAGCTTAGCTGTGCGCGCCGGCCGCAACGTGTTCAGCGCGTTGCGCCTGGGCCGCGTCGTGCACTACACCGTTGCCGGTTCGTGCTCCACCGGACCCAATCGCCATTGGCCCCCGCCGAGCAATTCGAGCTGGCGGTCGTGATGCTGTTCGACCGTGGGCCGGTGACTGACGCTGACCACAACGCAATCCGGAAGTTCGTTGCGCACGAGCTGATACAGGGCGTACTCCAGCCCGGGGTCAAGCGCTGAGGTGGACTCGTCGAGGAATACCGCCTTCGGTTTGGTCAGCAGAATGCGCGCGAAGGCCACCCGCTGCTGTTCGCCCGGCGAAAGCACCTTGGCCCAGTCCTGCTCTTCATCCAGGTGCGTAATGTGCGGCGCGAGGGCCACCCTCGTCATCACTTCGTGCAACTCGGCATCGGTGACGTCGTCCGCCGAGTTCGGGTAGCACACCACTGCCCGCAGCGTCCCCAGCGGGACATAGGGCAACTGCGACAGGAACATTGTCTCGTTCTCGCCACCCGGCCGGCGGAGGGTTCCTGAAGCATAGGGCCACAGTTCGGCCAGGCTACGCAGCAAAGTCGTCTTGCCCGCACCCGATTGCCCGGTGATGACCAGCGACTGACCGGCTTCGAGCCGAACGTCGAGGGGGTCGATCAACCGGTCGCCGTCCGGCTTGCGCACCTCGACGTTTTCAATCTCGACCGATCCGTCCGCCGTCGCCGTGGTGAGCACCGCCGGCAGCGCCCGTCCGCGATCATTGGCATCGACCAGCCCATGCAGTCGGATGATGGCCGCCCGGTAGGACGCGAAAGAGTCGTAGGCATTGCGGAAGAACGATAGCGAATCCGCAATGTTGCCGAATGACGTCGCCGTCTGGCTGACGTCACCGAAATCGATTGCCCCGGCGAATAATCGCGGCGCCTGGATCACCCATGGCAGCGGCACTATCGCCTGACTCACCGCCAGGTTCCATCCGTAGAAGCCGACGCTGCGGTTGACGTAGCGGAGGTAATTGTCGATGACCGGCCTGAAGCGCTTGGACAGCTGAGCGCGCTCGGCCCGCTCACCCCGGTAGAAACCGACGGCCTCGGCGGCGTCGCGCAGTCGCACCAGGGCGTACCGGAACGCGGCGTTGAACTTCTCGTTGCGGAAGCTCAGCCAGATGAGTGGACGTCCGATGATGAACGAGATGATCGTGGCGATCAGCACGTAGATGATGACCGTCCAGAACATGACGCGTGGGAAGGAGACACCGAAGACGGTGAGGGTCCCCGACAGGTTCCACAGAATCGCGGCAAACGAAACGACGGAGACCACCGATTGCACCGCGCCGAACAACAGGATGCTGCCTGTCCCGGTGCCAGGTGTGTTCGGACCATTTCCGGTTCCGGCCGTGAAGATGTCGATGTCCTGCTGGATGCGCTGATCCGGGTTGTCGATCGTCTCGTCGATGAACAGGTCGCGGTAGTAGGCCTTGCCGTCCAGCCAGTCCCCGGTGAGATGGTCGGTCAGCCACACCCGCCACGCCACCATGAAGCGCTGGGCCAGGTAGATGTCGGCCATCACTCGCGCGACGTGAATCACGGCCATGATGCTGAAGATTCCGATCGACATCCAAAAGCCATGCACACCAGAGTTTTTGACGACGCCGTCGCCACCGGCGGCGCCTTGGAAGGCCTTCTGCAGCGCGGTGTACATGTCGTTGCCCTGGTAACTGAACAGCACGTTCAGCCGCACGGCCAGCACCACCGAGAGCAGCAGCACACCCACCATCAGCCAGACCTTGATGCTCTTCGCCCCGGTGAAGTAGCCCGCGGTGATCCGCCAGAACTGGCGGCCCCAGGGAGTCAGGTAACGGAACAGCACCAGCACGGCCAGCAGACAGACCGCGCTGATCGCCCACGCTATGGCGGTCCAGCGCAGCGAATCCAGCAGCGCGTGCGACCAGTTGATCGACGGCGTGAACGGCTTCGGGGCCAACGTCGTGGTCTCCTCACGGACGGGGGTGCGCAACGAAATACATCGGCGAAGGTACCTGAACCGGGTGGATAGGCTGCCCCTATGAGCACCGAAGCAGCCCCCACCCAGACCGTGCACGCGGGCCGGCTCGTAGCCCGCCGGCTCAAGGCCAGCGGTATCGACACGGTATTCACGCTGTCGGGCGGCCACTTGTTCTCGATCTACGACGGCTGCCGCGACGAGGACGTGCGGCTGATCGACACCCGCCACGAGCAGACCGCGGCCTTCGCGGCCGAAGGCTGGTCGAAGGTCACCAGGGTGCCTGGCGTGGCCGCGCTCACTGCGGGTCCGGGCGTCACGAACGGGATGAGCGCGATGGCCGCCGCCCAGCAGAACCAGTCGCCGTTGGTGGTGCTCGGTGGCCGCGCCCCGGCCGGGCGCTGGGGGATGGGCTCGCTGCAGGAGATCGACCACGTGCCGTTCGTGGCACCGCTGACGCGTTTCGCCGCCACCGCCCAGTCCGCCGAAGACGCCGGCCGGCTCGTCGACCAGGCACTGCAGGCCGCGGTCGGCGCGCCGTCGGGGGTCGGGTTCGTCGACTTCCCGATGGATCACGTTTTCTCGGTGTCCGACGACGACGGCCGGCCCGGCGCGCTCGCCAGCCTGCCCGCGGCGCCCGCCGCGGATGCCGACGCACTGGACCGGGTGGCCGACCTGCTGGCCAAGGCTCAGCGGCCGGTGATCATGGCCGGCACCAACCTCTGGTGGGGCCGAGGAGAGACGGCGCTGCTGCGGCTCGCCGAACAGCTGCGGATACCCGTGCTGATGAACGGGATGGCTCGCGGGGCGGTGCCCGCCGACCACCCGCTGGCATTCTCGCGGGCGCGCTCGAAGGCGTTGGGCGGTGCCGACGTCGCGCTGATCGTCGGCGTGCCGATGGATTTCCGTCTCGGCTTCGGTGGGGTGTTCGGCGCGCAGACACAGCTCGTGGTGGCAGATCGGGCGCGGCCCGAGCGCAACCATCCGCGCCCGGTCGCCGCCGAGCTCTACGGCGACCTGTCCGCGACGCTGTCCGCGCTCGCCGGTTCGGGCTCCGCGGACCACTCGGCGAACCATCAAGCCTGGATCGACGAGTTGCGCGCAGTCGAGGACAGCGCCCGCGATCAGGAGAAGGCCGAGCTCGCCGAGGACCGGATCCCGCTGCATCCGATGCGTGTCTACGCCGAGCTGGCTCCACTGCTGGACCGGGACGCGATCGTCGTCATTGACGCCGGAGACTTCGGTTCCTACGCCGGCCGCGTCATCGACAGCTATCAGCCGGGCTGCTGGCTGGACAGCGGGCCGTTCGGCTGCCTGGGTTCGGGGCCCGGTTACGCCTTGGCGGCCAAGCTCGCGCGGCCCGAGCGACAGGTGGTCCTGCTGCAGGGCGACGGCGCATTCGGGTTCAGCGGGATGGAGTGGGACACCCTGGTACGCCACAACGTGCCGGTGGTGTCGGTGGTGGGCAACAACGGCATCTGGGGCCTGGAAAAGCACCCGATGGAAGCGTTGTACGGCTATTCGGTGGTCGCCGAACTGCGGCCCGGCACCCGCTACGACGAGGTGGTGCGGGCCCTGGGTGGCCATGGTGAGCTGGTCTCGGCGCCGGCCGAGCTGCGCCCGGCCCTGGAACGCGCCTTCGCCAGTGGTCTCCCGGCCGTCGTGAACGCCCTGACCGATCCGAGCGTGGCCTACCCCCGCCGATCGAACCTGGCCTGACGGCACCCTTTCGGGTCGCGAGCGCGCGTGAAATGCCAGCTGCGGCGGCGTGTCGGTGGCACGACTCGCGCGCTCGCCCCGGTGTTGTGTTCGCGTACCGTGGGGCTGTGCCAAAGACGACCCGCTCTCAGCCCGGCCGGCTGAGCAGCCGATTCTGGCGGCTGCTCGGGGCCACCACCGAAAAGAACCGCAGCCGCTCGATGGCCGACGTGACCGCGGCCGAGGAGTACGACAAGGAAGCCGCCGACCTCAGCGATGAAAAGCTGCGCAAGGCGTCCAAGCTACTGAACCTCGACGACCTGGCGGACTCCGCCGACATTCCGCAGTTCCTGGCGATCGCCCGGGAAGCCGCCGAGCGGGCGACCGGGCTGCGCCCGTTCGACGTGCAGTTGCTGGGGGCGTTGCGCATGCTCGCCGGCGACGTGATCGAGATGGCCACCGGTGAGGGCAAGACGCTAGCCGGGGCGATTGCCGCCGCCGGCTACGCGCTGGCCGGCCGGCACGTCCACGTCGTGACCATCAACGACTACCTGGCCCGCCGCGACGCGGAATGGATGGGGCCGCTACTCGAGGCGATGGGACTGACGGTCGGCTGGATCACCGCCGAATCGACCAGGGATGACCGCAAAGCGGCTTACGACTGCGACGTCACCTACGCATCGGTCAACGAGATCGGGTTCGACGTGTTGCGCGACCAGCTGGTCACCGACGTCGAGGACCTGGTCTCACCCAACCCGGACGTCGCACTGATCGACGAGGCCGATTCGGTGCTGGTCGACGAGGCACTGGTGCCGCTGGTCCTGGCCGGCACCACCCACCGCGAGACGCCGCGGCTGGAAATCATCAAGCTGGTCGGCAACCTGACCGCCGAAAGGGATTACGACACCGACGCCGACAGCCGCAATGTGCACCTGACCGAGGCGGGCGCGCGCAAGGTGGAAAAGGCGCTCGGCGGCATCGACCTCTACTCCGAAGAGCACGTCGGCACCACGCTGACCGAGGTCAACGTCGCTTTGCACGCGCACGTGCTGCTGCAGCGCGACGTGCACTACATCGTCCGGGACGACGCGGTGCACCTGATCAACTCTTCGCGCGGACGCATCGCGCAGCTGCAGCGTTGGCCCGACGGTTTGCAGGCGGCCGTGGAAGCCAAGGAGGGCATCGAGACCACCGAGACCGGTGAGGTGCTCGACACCATCACGGTGCAGGCTCTGATAAACCGCTACTCCACGGTATGCGGCATGACCGGCACGGCGCTGGCCGCCGGCGAACAGCTGCGCCAGTTCTACAAGCTGGGGGTGTCGCCCATCCCGCCGAACACCCCCAACATCCGGGAAGACGAGCCCGACCGGGTGTACATCACCGCGGCCGCCAAGAACGACGCGATCGTCGACCACATCGCCGAGGTGCACGAGACCGGACAGCCGGTGCTCGTCGGTACCCGCGACGTCGCGGAATCCGAGGACCTGCACGAGCGACTGGTACGGCGCAACGTTCCGGCGGTGCTGCTGAACGCGAAGAACGATGCGGAAGAGGCGCAGGTGATCGCCGAGGCCGGCACCTACGGATCGGTCACGGTGTCGACGCAGATGGCCGGGCGCGGCACCGACATCCGGCTCGGCGGTTCCGACGAGTCCGACCACGACCGGGTCGCCGAACTGGGCGGCCTGCACGTCGTCGGCACCGGTCGGCACAACACCGAGCGGCTGGACAATCAGCTGCGCGGCCGGGCCGGACGTCAGGGCGACCCGGGGTCCTCGGTGTTCTTCTCGAGTTGGGAAGACGAGGTGGTGGCGGCCAACCTGGACACCAACAAGCTGCCCACAGAAACCGACGAGGACGGCCGGATCCTGAGTCCGAAGGCCAGCGGCCTGCTCGACCATGCGCAGCGGGTCGCGGAGGGCCGGCTGCTGGATGTGCACGCCAACACCTGGCGCTACAACCAGCTGATCGCCCAGCAGCGCGCGATCATCGTGGATCGGCGAAACACGTTGCTGCGCACCCCGACCGCCCGCGAAGAGCTCGAGGACCTTGCGCCGAAGCGGTACAAGGAGTTGGCCGAGGACGTCAGCGAGGAGCGGCTGGAAAAGATCTGCCGGCTGATCATGCTGTACCACCTGGACCGGGGCTGGGCCGATCACCTGGCCTATCTGGCCGACATCCGCGAGAGCATCCACTTGCGGGCGTTGGGCCGGCAGAACCCGCTGGACGAATTCCACCGGATGGCGGTGGACGCGTTCGCCTCGCTCGCCGCCGACGCGATCGAAGCCGCTCAGCAGACCTTCGAGACGGCGAACATCCTCGAGGACGAGCCGGGGCTGGATCTGTCCAAGCTGGCACGGCCGACATCGACGTGGACCTACATGGTCAATGACAATCCGCTGTCCGACGACACGCTGTCCACGCTGAGCCTGCCCGGCGTCTTCCGCTGACGCCTCGGTCCGCCGTGCGGACCGCATCGTCACCGGGCTCCACCTGATTGCCCGGCTCCTCCTCGGTCCGCCGTGCGGACCGCATCGTCACCGGGCTAAGGTCACGGCTCATGGAGCGAGTGCTCGCCCAGGATCGGGTGCTGACAGTGCCCAATGTGCTGAGTGTCCTCCGGCTGGCACTCATCCCGGTTTTCGTCTACCTGATGCTCGGCACCCACGCCTATGGCTGGGCCGTCGCGATCCTGATGTTCAGCGGCGTCTCGGACTGGGCGGACGGCAAGATCGCCCGACTACTCGACCAGTCGTCACGGCTGGGCATGCTGCTCGACCCGGCAGTCGATCGGCTCTACATGATCACCGTGCCGATCGTGTTCGCAATCAGTGGGATCGCCCCCTGGTGGTTCGTGCTGATGCTGCTGGCCCGCGACGCGATCCTGGCCGGGACGCTGCCCTTGCTGTGGAGCCGCGGCCTGTCGGCGCTGCCGGTGTCCTACGTCGGCAAGGCGGCGACCTTCGCCCTGATGTCCGGCTTCCCGCTGGTTCTGCTGGGCCGGTGGGACGCATTGTGGAGCCGCGTGGTGGGAGCCTGCGGGTGGGCGTTTCTGGGCTGGGGCCTGTACATGTACCTGTGGGCCTTCGCGCTCTACCTGGTGCAGATGGTCCTGGTGATGCGCCAACTGCCCAAGGTCAACCGGAAGTCCTCGCCCCCGAAGGCGGGGGGCCATGGCTGACCGGGACCACCTGCTCGGCGGGTACGACCCCAACGCCGGTTACCGCGCCCATGCCCCGCGGCCGCAACACATTCCGGTGCCGTCGTTGCTGCGCGCCCTGCTGTCCGAGCATCTCGACCCCGGCTACGCCGCGGCGGCCGCCGAACGGGAGCGCCGGACGGAACCAGAAACCGCCCGGACCCGCGCCTTCGGGTGGATGTGGCAGGCGCTGGCGGCGGCCCTGGTGGCCACCGTGTTCGCCGCCGCCGTCGCGCAGGCCCGCTCGGTCGCGCCGGGGGTGCGGACCGCACAGCAGGTCCTGGCGACCAACGTCCGTTCAACGCAGTCCGCGGCCGGTCGGCTGGCCAAGCAGCGCAGCGCGCTGGCGGCCAGGGTCGACGAAGTGCAGCGCGTCGCGCTGGCCGACGATGCCGAGGGGCAGCGACTGCTGAGCCAACTCGACGCGCTCAGCCTGGCCGCGGCCAGCACCGCGGTGACGGGCCCGGGTCTGACCGTCACTGTGACCGACCCGGGTGCCAGCCCGAATCTCTCCGACGCGTCCAAGCAGCGGGTGAACGGCAGCCGGCAGATCATCCTGGACCGCGACCTGCAACTCGTCGTCAATTCCCTGTGGGCCAGTGGGGCGGAGGCCATTTCGGTGGACGGCGCTCGCATCGGCCCCAACGTCACCATTCGGCAGGCCGGCGGCGCCATCCTGGTCGACAACAACCCGACCACGAGCCCGTACGTCATCCTCGCGATTGGTCCCGCGCAGACAATGCGGGATAGCTTCGAGCGGAGTCCCGGGTTGCGGCGGCTGCGACTGCTGGAGGTGTCCTACAGCGTCGGCGTCAGCGTCAACGTCGGCGAAAAGCTGGCGCTGCCCGCCGGATCAACCCGGGAGGTCAAGTTCGCCAACGAGATTGGGCCCAAGTGACATGATTGGAATCGCGGCGCTTGTCATCGGCATCGTGCTGGGATTGATTTTTCACCCCAGCGTCCCGGAGGCGATCCAGCCGTATCTGCCGATCGCGGTGGTCGCGGCGCTCGACGCGGTGTTCGGCGGTCTGCGGGCCTACCTGGAGCGCATCTTCGACCCCAAGGTGTTTGTGGTCTCCTTCGTGTTCAACGTCTTGGTGGCCGCACTGATCGTCTACGTCGGCGACCAACTGGGCGTCGGCACCCAGTTGTCCACCGCGATCATCGTCGTACTGGGAATCCGGATCTTCGGCAACGCGGCCGCGCTGCGGCGCCGGCTGTTCGGAGCGTGACCCGTGAGCCAGGAGCCACCGAACCCCGCCCGGCACGGCCGGCACGAACTGCCGCCGGACCGCTCGCAGCCCAAGATCGAAGCCGCGGCCGGACGCGGCCGGTCCCGGTTGGCGTTCGGGACCCTGGCCGTGCTGTTGTGCCTGGTGCTCGGGGTCGCGATCGTCACCCAGGTCCGCCAGAACGATTCCGGCGACTCCCTGGAGACCGCCCGCCCTGCCGACCTGCTGGTGCTGTTGGACTCGTTGCGGCAACGAGAAGCGACGCTCAGCACCGAGGTGGCCGACCTGCAGAACACCCTCAATACGTTGCAGGCCTCGGGCAATACCGACCAGGCCGCCATTGAGAACGCGCAAGCCAGGCTCGCGGCGCTGTCCATCCTGGTCGGCGCGGTCGGAGCCAGCGGTCCGGGCGTCACGGTGAAAATCGACGACCCGGGGCCGGGGATCTCGGCGGAGGTGATGCTCGACGTGATCAACGAGCTGCGCGCGGCCGGCGCCGAGGCCATCCAGATCAACGACGCACACCAGTCGGTGCGGGTCGGGGTCGACACCTGGGTCACCGGTTCGGCGGGTTCCCTGACCATCGACACAAAGGGGTTCTCGCCGCCGTATTCGATTCTGGCCATTGGGGATCCGCCCACCCTGGCGGCGGCCATGAATATTCCGGGCGGGGCGGACGACAGCGTCAAACGGGTCGGCGGACGGATGTCGGTGCAGCAGGCCGATCGAGTCGAGGTGACCACCTTGCGACAACCAAAACCGCACCAATACGCTCAGCCCGGCAAGTGAACCACCCAGCGAAACCGACCAGAACAGGATCACCGTGAGCGATATCCCGTCCGATCTGCACTACACCGCCGAACACGAGTGGGTTCGCCGCAGCGCAGAAGACACCGTGCGGGTCGGAATCACCGATTTCGCGCAGTCGGCCCTCGGTGACGTCGTGTTCGTGCAATTGCCCGACGTGGGCACCGAGCTCTCGGCCGGCGAGTCGTTCGGCGAGGTGGAGTCGACGAAATCGGTGTCGGATCTGTACGCCCCGGTATCGGGCAAAGTGTCTGCGGTGAACGGCGATCTGGACGGCAGTCCCCAATTGCTGAACTCCGATCCCTACGGCGCCGGCTGGCTGCTGGAAATCCAGGTCGACGGCTCCGAGGTCAGCGCACTGGACTCGGCGATCGCCGGACTTCTCGACGCCGAGGCCTACCGCGGCACATTGACCGAATGACGATTGCTAAGGTCCCGAAAGCGTTTCGGAACAGAACGCACCGCAGCGTGGGGGATCTAGAAGAAGCCGGGGTGTGGGGCTTACGATCCTGGGCAGTGGTCGGCTCATTCCGGACCGGGACGCGGTACGGTCGAGATATCAAATACTTGACGCGTTAGACAGCAGTAAAAGGCAGTACAGACGGTAAATCCGAGGAGAAAGCCGGCCGACCGGTCCGGTCAGACAACGCCACAGCGGCCAGTGAGGAGCAGCGGGTGACGGACAAGGACGACGACCAGAACGAAGTCACTGTGGAGACGACCTCAGTCTTCCGCGCCGACTTCCTCAACGAACTGGACGCGCCCGCTCAGGCGGGTCCCGAGAGCTCGGTATCCGGGGTGGAAGGCCTCCCGGCCGGTTCGGCGTTGCTGGTCGTCAAACGCGGGCCCAACGCCGGTTCTCGCTTCCTGCTGGACCAGGCCATCACGTCGGCCGGTCGGCACCCCGACAGCGACATCTTCCTCGACGACGTCACCGTGAGTCGCCGGCACGCTGAATTCCGTTTGGAAAGCGGCGAGTTCAACGTTGTCGACGTCGGCAGCCTGAACGGCACGTACGTCAACCGCGAGCCGGTGGACTCGGCGGTGCTGTCCAACGGTGACGAGGTCCAGATCGGCAAGTTCCGCCTGGTCTTTTTGACCGGGCCCAAGGGCGACGACGACGGGGGATCCGGGGGCCAGTGACCGCACCCGATAGTCCCGGCCTGGCGGGGATGTCGATCGGGGCGGTACTGGATCTGCTGCGACCGGACTTTCCCGACGTCACCATCTCCAAGATCCGCTTCCTGGAGGCGGAGGGGCTGGTCACGCCGCAACGTGCGGCGTCGGGCTATCGGAGGTTCACCGCGTACGACTGTGCGCGGCTGCGTTTCATTCTGACCGCTCAGCGCGATCATTATCTGCCGCTGAAGGTGATCCGGGCACAGTTGGACGCCCACCCGGACGGCGAGCTGCCGGCCATCGGATCGCCTTACGGTGTACCGCGATTGGTGTCGGTGGACGGCGCCGGAGCCGAGCCCGCCGCCGACCCGGGCGCGGTGGCACCCACCCAGGTCCGGCTCAGCCGCGAAGACCTGCTGGACCGCTCGGGCGTGGACGACGCGCTGCTGACCGCTCTGGTCAAGGCGGGCGTGATCACCACCGGGCCGGGCGGTTTCTTCGACGAACACGCGGTGGTGATCCTCCAATGTGCGCGGGCGCTGGCCGATTACGGCGTCGAACCGCGGCATTTGCGAGCTTTTCGTTCCGCGGCCGATCGCCAGTCGGACCTGATTGCCCAGATCGCCGGGCCGCTGGTCAAGGCGGATAAGGCCGGTGCGCGCGATCGGGCTGACGATTTGGCCCGCGAGGTCGCGGCACTGGCAATTACTTTGCACACCTCGCTGATCAAGTCCGCCGTTCGCGACGTTCTGCACCGCTGAGGACTAGACTTCGTTCGAAGCTGGTGTTCGGCGAAGTGAGTCAAAGCGGCACATGCGGAGGGCAGACACAGATGGGTGAAGTTCGTGTTGTCGGCATTCGCGTAGAGCAGCCGCAGAACCAGCCGGTGCTGCTGCTGCGCGAGGCCAACGGTGACCGCTACCTGCCGATCTGGATCGGGCAGTCGGAGGCCGCCGCGATCGCGCTCGAGCAGCAAGGTGTCGAGCCGCCGCGGCCGTTGACCCATGACCTGATCAGGGATCTGATTGCCGCCCTTGGCCATTCACTCAAAGAGGTGCGCATCGTCGACCTGCAGGAAGGCACGTTCTACGCGGATCTGATCTTCGATCGCGACATCAAGGTGTCGGCCCGGCCGTCGGACTCGGTGGCGATCGCGCTTCGGGTGGGTGTGCCCATCTACGTCGAGGAGGCGGTGCTGGCCCAGGCCGGCCTGCTGATCCCGGACGAGGGCGATGAAGAGGCAAGCAGCGCGGTGCGTGAGGACGAGGTGGAGAAGTTCAAGGAGTTTCTTGACAGCGTCTCACCCGACGACTTCAAGGCCACCTAGCCCGCGCGGTTGCCGCGCGGTATCCCGCGAGCAGACGCTAAAGCACCCATTTTCGGCACGAAAAGGGTGCTTTAGCGTCTGCTCGCGCCGGGACGGGACGTACCCGCTCTAGGTAACAGATGCGTCTCATATCACACAACGGATTGTCGACACGCCTGGCGGATATCACCGCCACATCCCGAAGGCCGCCATACTTTGATGACGAGTCGATGATCGACTCAGAGCACGACAGCCACCGAACAGCGTATGCTCTCAAGCACTCGGGCCTGAGCTAACGTGGCTGTCGGGGGCAGCCAAATGCCGCAGCTACTGACAAAAGCGCTATCGGCGAGAGGAAGCACCGTGAGCGAACAGCCACGACAAGAACAGCTTGATCTTGCCGAACACGCGTCCGCCACCGGCGGTCAAAGCCCAGCGGCGGTCAGCGAACCCGTACAGCCGGGACTGTTCCCGGACGACTCGGTGCCCGACGAATTGGTGGGTTACCGCGGCCCCAGCGCCTGCCAGATCGCCGGCATCACCTACCGTCAGCTCGACTACTGGGCCCGTACCTCGCTGGTGGTGCCCTCCATTCGCAGCGCGGCCGGCTCCGGCAGCCAGCGGCTGTACTCGTTCAAGGACATCCTGGTTCTCAAGATCGTCAAGCGGCTGCTCGACACCGGAATCTCGCTGCACAACATCCGCGTCGCGGTCGACCATCTCCGCCAGCGCGGCGTGCAGGACCTGGCCAACATCACCCTGTTCTCCGACGGCACCAGCGTGTACGAATGCACCTCCGCCGAAGAGGTCGTCGACCTGCTGCAGGGCGGCCAGGGGGTGTTCGGCATCGCGGTGTCCGGGGCCATGCGGGAGCTGACCGGCGTCATCGCCGACTTCCCGGGCGAGCGCGCCGACGGCGGCGAGTCGATCGCGGCTCCCGAGGACGAGCTGGCCTCGCGTCGGAAGCACCGCGACCGCAAGATCGGCTGACCCCGGCGCCGGAGTAAACTGGATCGCGCATCGCACTCGCGCGGGAGAGTTCTGTAGCTGCCAGCTACGGACGCCGAAGGAGCAATACCTCTCCGTCAACCTCTCAGGCACCCGGACCGCGCCGGACAACGATGCCTCTGGAAAGTGGTGACGACCCAATGCGGTCGCCGCCCGCCGATGGGGAAAGGCGCCTTGGCGCGCCGAATCTCTCAGGCGCCTGACACGCAGGTGAGGACAGAGGGGGAGGACCGCTGATCCGCTAGTCCTCTGCCGCGTCAGGAGTTTCACCGTGACCACTCAGCCCGCGTTCGCCGACCGCCACATCGGGCCGGACAGCCAGGCCATCGCGACCATGCTCGCCGTCATCGGGGTCGACTCCCTCGACGACCTCGCCACCAAGGCCGTCCCGACCGGAATCCTGGACAAGCTGACCGCAGGCGCCGCGCCTGGTCTGGACGCCCTCCCACCGGCCGCCAGCGAGGCCGAGGCCCTGGCCGAGCTGCGGGCCCTGGCCGACAGCAACACCGTCGCCGTCTCGATGATCGGGCAGGGCTACTACGACACGCTCACCCCGCCGGTATTGCTGCGCAACATCATGGAGAACCCGGCCTGGTACACCGCCTACACCCCGTATCAGCCCGAGATCAGCCAGGGAAGGCTGGAAGCGCTGCTGAACTTCCAGACCATGGTCACCGACCTGACCGGGCTGGAGATCGCCAACGCGTCGATGCTCGACGAGGGCACCGCGGCCGCCGAGGCCATGACGCTGATGCACCGCGCCTACCGCGGGCCCGCCAACCGGCTGGCGGTCGACGTCGACGTGTTCGGCCAGACCGCCGCGATCCTGGCCACCCGGGCCAAGCCGCTGGGTATCGAGATCGTCACCGCCGACCTGCGCGACGAGCTGCCCGAGGGCGACTTCTTCGGGGTCATCGCCCAGCTGCCGGGGGCCGGCGGCCGGATCACCGACTGGACCGCACTGGTGGAGCAGGCCCACGACCGCGGCGCACTGGTGGCCATCGGCGCGGACCTCCTGGCGCTGACCCTCATCACACCGCCGGGCGAAATCGGCGCGGATGTCGCGTTCGGCACCACCCAACGGTTCGGCGTCCCGATGGGCTTCGGCGGACCACACGCCGGATACCTGGCGGTGCACGCCAAGCACGCCCGGCAGCTGCCCGGGAGACTCGTGGGAGTGTCGGTCGACAGTGACGGCACCCCGGCCTACCGGTTGGCGCTGCAGACCCGCGAACAGCACATCCGCCGCGACAAGGCCACCAGCAATATCTGTACCGCCCAGGTGTTGCTGGCGGTGATGGCCGCCATGTACGCCAGCTACCACGGCGCCGACGGGCTGGCCGGCATCGCGCGCCGCATCCACGCCCACGCTGACGCCATCGCCGGCGCCCTGGGTGAGGCGCTGGTGCACGACCGGTACTTCGACACGGTGCTGGCCCGGGTCCCCGGCCGTGCCGACGAGGTGATCGCCGCGGCGAAGGCCGGCGGGGTGAACCTGTGGCGCGTCGACGCCGACCACGTTTCGGTTTCCTGCGACGAGGCGACCACCGACGCGCACGTGGCGACCGTGCTGGCCGCCTTCGGCGTCACCGCCGCGCCCGCCAGCACCGACATCGCAACGCGCACATCGGAATTCCTGACCCACCCGGCGTTCAGCCAGTACCGCACCGAGACTTCGATGATGCGCTACCTGCGCACCCTGGCCGACAAAGACATTGCGCTGGACCGCAGCATGATCCCGCTGGGTTCGTGCACCATGAAGCTCAACGCCGCCGCCGAGATGGAGTCGATCACCTGGCCGGAGTTCGGGCGTCAGCACCCGTTCGCGCCTGCTTCGGACACCCCGGGCCTGCGACGGCTGATCAGCGACCTGGAGAACTGGCTGGTGGCGATCACCGGCTATGACGCGGTTTCGTTGCAGCCCAACGCCGGTTCGCAGGGTGAGTACGCGGGCCTGCTGGCCATCCACGACTACCACGCCAGCCGTGGTGAGCCGCATCGCGACATCTGCCTGATCCCGTCCAGCGCGCACGGCACCAACGCGGCGTCGGCCGCGCTGGCCGGGATGCGGGTGGTCGTGGTGGGCTGCCTGGAAAACGGCGACGTCGACCTGGCCGATCTGCGTGCCAAGGTCAGCGAGCACGCCGACCGGTTGTCCGCGCTGATGATCACCTACCCGTCCACCCACGGCGTTTACGAACATGACATCGCCGAGATCTGCGCGGCCGTGCACGACGCCGGCGGTCAGGTCTACGTCGACGGCGCCAACCTCAACGCGCTGGTCGGTTTGGCCCGGCCGGGCAAGTTCGGCGGCGACGTCAGCCACCTGAACCTGCACAAGACGTTCTGCATCCCGCACGGCGGCGGCGGCCCCGGTGTCGGGCCGGTGGCGGTGCGCGCACACCTGGCCCAGTTCCTGCCGGGCCACCCGTACGCTCCGGAACTTCCCGGCGGGCATCCGGTGTCGGCGGCGCCCTACGGGTCCGCGTCGATCCTGCCGATCAGTTGGGCGTACATCCGGATGATGGGCGGCGACGGCCTGCGGGCGGCGTCGCTGACCGCGATCGCGTCGGCCAACTACATCGCACGGCGACTCGACGAGTACTTCCCGGTCCTCTACACCGGCGAGAACGGCATGGTCGCGCACGAATGCATCCTGGACCTGCGCGGCATCACCAAAGCGACCGGCGTGACGGTCGACGATGTGGCGAAACGATTGGCGGACTACGGCTTCCACGCTCCGACGATGAGCTTCCCGGTGGCCGGCACGCTGATGGTGGAGCCGACCGAAAGCGAGAGCCTGGCCGAGGTGGACGCCTTCTGCGAGGCCATGATCGGGATCCGCGCCGAGATCGACCGCGTCGGGTCCGGGCAGTGGCCGGCGGACGACAACCCGCTGCGCGGGGCACCGCACACCGCCGAGTGCCTGCTCACGTCGGAGTGGGAGCACCCCTACACCCGGGAGGAGGCCGCCTACCCGCTGGGGAAGGCGTTCCGTCCCAAGGTGTGGCCGCCGGTGCGGCGCATCGACGGCGCCTACGGCGACCGCAACCTGGTCTGCTCGTGCCCGCCGATCGAGGCGTTCGCGTAACGGCCCTCAGCCGAAGCGATCGATGATGGCTTGGGCGATGCGCTCGGGCGCGTCCTCCTGAATGAAATGCTTGGCGGTCGGAAGTTCGACGACCACCAGGTCACGAAATGTCGCGCGCAGCCGGGGGATTGCCGGTCCGGGCCGGAATGCGACGTCCCGCATGCCCCAGACCACCAAGGCGGGTTTGCCGCCGAGCAACGCGGGCACCTCGCGGGCCAGCCGATCCAGCAGCGGACGCGCTGCCAGCAGCTCCTTGGGCAGCACCGCCACGCCCACCCGGGCCGCGGGGTCGGGCTGCACCCGGCGGTAATGGTCCAGGACCGCTTGCTTCGGCAGGATCTCGGTGCCGGCCGGAATGAGCCTTTCCACGAAGAAGTTTCGCTGCAGGATCGCCCACTGCATGACTCGGCTGGACATCACCTTGCTGAACATCCTGGTGCTGAAATCCTCGGTGGGCCAGAACCAGGTATTGCCCAGGACGACGCCGCGCACCCGGTCGGCGCGCTCGATTGCGACCGCCAGGCCGATCGGACCGCCCCAGTCCTGTCCCATGGTGACGTAGCCGTCCAGACCGAGGTGGTCGACGAATTCGCCGAGCACCGCGGCATGTTCGGCGACGGTGTACCCAAAGCCCGCCGGACGCTCCGAGAGGCCAAAGCCCAGGTAGTCCACCGCGATGCAGCGGAAGCGGTGCCGCAGTGCCACGACGATGTCGCGGTAAAGGAAGCTCCACGTCGGGTTGCCGTGGCAGAACAGGATCGGTGGGCCCTCGCCCTCGTCGATGTAATGCACGCGACCCCGCGAGCTGTCGAACCACCGCGACTCGAATGGATAGAGCTGCGGGTCGGGCGTGAATTGCGGGCTCATCGCCTAGCTCAGGAAGGTGTTCACCGCGGTGGTGAGGTCGGGAGTCGCCGACGTGGGCAGATTCTGATAGCTGCCGCCGCTGAGCCGGGCGACGGCTTCCCAGGTCGCCCGGTCCGGGTCGCCGCCGAAGTCGATGACGTTGACCGCGATCGGCTTGGCCGGGTCGGCCGCAGTCTTGATGAACTCCTGCAGGCCAGGTCCGTCCAGCGTCTGGTCCGTGTGCGGCCCGGCGGTGATGACCAGGATCGAGTTGTTCTGGCCGGCACGATAATTGGCCAGCATTTCCTGGTAGATCATCCGCAGCGTGGTGAACGACACCGCCCCGCCACCGGACGAATACTGCTTGTCCAGCGCGGCCTGCAACGCCGCCGAGCGCGGCTGGCCGTTGACCTGGTCGGCCAGCGGCCCGATCGGCACTTCCGCCCGGCCCTCGTGTCCGTCGAATGTCCACAGCCCGACGGCAGCGCTGGGCGGTAACGCCTTGATCCGGCCGTTCAGCGCCGCAATGACGTTGGCGAGCCGCGTCTTGCCGCCGCCGTCGTCGTTGGGCAGCGACTGGTCGAGCATGATGGTTGCGGCCACGCCGGTCGAAGGCGCTGCCAGGGTATCGGCCAGCATCACGCGGGTGGCCTCGTCGCCGACCGACAAGGTGGCTGGCAGGGCCGGGAAGCCGGTGACCGAGCTGCTTGGCGGCTTGACCCCCTCGGCCCGGAAGCCCGCCTTGGCCAGCCGCTCGAGTTGCTCCGGCTTGTGCATGTACCGGGAGAAGGCACTGGCGGCCGTGGTCTGTTCCCGCGACAACCAGGAACCGCTGAGCAGCACGGTCGGGTAGTCGGCCACCGCGGCAGGCCCGGGCGGCAGCCAGGAGGCCAGTTTGCCCTTGGCGTCCGAGGTCGACTCGCCGCGCTGGAACAGCTGCTGTTCGGTGGTGACGACCGCGTGCACCGGCGCGGCCGCCGGGTCTCCCGGCTTGAGCAGCGCGTTCATCGCCTCGGTCAGCGAGTCGTCGGAGAGCTTGGGTTGCCCGCTCAGCACGGTGCGCACGGCGCCGATGCCGGCGGTCGGGGGAGAGCCGCCCGGCGCCGACGCGGACGCGATCGCCTCGCTGGCCAAGAACGAGGCGTCGCCGTTGCCGGTCTCCGGCACGGCCAGCCGCAGCGAGCCCCATGCGGGGGCATTCAGCCCGGCCATCGAGTTCGGATTCGACTGCAGGCCGGGCAGCGCCCCCCAGTTCTGCTTCGAGAGCACCTGCTGGAACTCCGGCCGGATCGCGAGCACCACCGGCGACGTCACGAGCGAACGGCTGTCGCTGATCGTCTTCTGGCCCGTCGCGCTGGACAACCGGGCCGCCGAGATCGAGCTGCCTGGGATCCACAGACCTGGCTGGTTGCCGAGTTCGGCCGGCCACTTGCCGATGAAACCACCGATGACGGCGTCGGAGTTGGCGGGCTTGACCGTGACCTCGACGCAGCGGTCACCGACGGGGCCGGCGGACGCGTTGTAGCTGTCCGCGAACTGCTTGACCTGCTCGGCGATCGTCGGGTCCGCCAGCACCGCGACCGCGTCCTTGCCGCCCACGCAGCGCGCGGCAGCCGTGTGCGAACGGTGCGACAGCGCGTCGCCGAAGAAGCGCCACACGATAACCCCGGCCACCACCACGACGACGGTGACCAGCGCAACGATCACGCCGATGCTGACGCCGCGGCGGCCGCCTGCGCTGCGGTGCCCGCCCAGCCTTTCGCCGAGCCCCCGGTGCCCACCGCGAAACAGCGGTGGCGGGGGGGTTGCCGGCGTCTCCGCGGCAGGCGGCTCGAATTCCGACGGCCGCTGCCCGAAGTCCGGGTACTCGTCGTCGGGATACTCATGATCGGGAACATCGGGGCCGACGGAACTGGCGGGCCCTTCTTGCGGGACTCCGAAATGCCCTTCGTCGGGCTCCCGAAAGTGCCCGAAGTCCTCCGGGTAATCCGAGTCCTCGAACTCACGGGAAGGCTCAGCGACCGGTTCCGGTTCGAAATCGGGGGCCGATTCTTCCGGGTCGGGCTTGCTGTGCCTACCCACTCGCGCGTGCCTTAAATTCCCGTCGGCGGCGGTGCAGGATCGGCTCGGTGTAGCCGTTGGGCTGCTGGCCGCCTTCCAGGATCAGGTCTTGGGCGGCCAGGAAGGCGATGCTGTCGTCGAAGTTGGGCGCCATCGGCCGGTAGGCACGGTCGCCCTCGTTCTGCTTGTCCACCAGCGGGGCCATCCGCTCCAGGCTGGACCGCACGTCCTCGCGGGTGATCACCCCGTGCCGCAGCCAGTTGGCCAACAACTGGCTGGAGATGCGCAGCGTGGCGCGGTCCTCCATCAGCGCGGTGTTGTGGATGTCGGGCACCTTCGAGCAGCCGACGCCCTGTTCGACCCAGCGCACCACGTAACCGAGGATGGACTGGCAGTTGTTGTCGACCTCCTCGCGGACCTCCTCGGGGGCCCAGGCCAGTTCCTTGGCCAGCGGAATGGTCAGCAGTTCGTCGATGGTGGTGCGCTTCTTGCCCTGCAACTCCTCCTGCACGGCGCCGACGTCCACCTGGTGGTAGTGCATGGCGTGCAGGGTCGCCGCCGTCGGGGACGGCACCCACGCGGTGGTGGCGCCGGCCTTCGGCTGGCCGATCTTCTGCTCGACCATGTCGGCCATCAACTCGGTCATGGCCCACATGCCCTTGCCGATCTGGGCCTTGCCCTTGAAGCCGGCGGCCAGTCCGGTGTCGACGTTGGCGTCCTCGTAGGCCTTGATCCACGTGGTGCTCTTCATCGCACCCTTACGGATCATCGGGCCGGCCTCCATCGAGGTGTGGATCTCGTCGCCGGTGCGGTCCAGGAAGCCGGTGTTGATGAACACCACCCGGTCCGCGGCGGCCTTGATACACGCCTTCAGGTTGACCGTGGTGCGGCGCTCCTCGTCCATGATGCCGACCTTCAACGTGGCCTGCGGCAGTCCCAGCACGTCCTCGACGCGGCTGAACAGCTCACAGGTGAACGCGACCTCTTCGGGCCCGTGCATCTTGGGCTTGACGATGTACACCGAGCCGGTGCGACTGTTGACCAACGGGCCATTCAGCCCATCGTTGTCCGAGCCGGACCTGAGCCCGTGAATCGCGGCCAGGCCGGTGAACAACGCGTCCTGAATGCCCTCCGGCACCTCATTACCTTCGGCGTCCACGATGGCGTCGTTGGTCATCAGGTGGCCGACGTTGCGGACGAACAGCAGGCTGCGCCCGGGTAGGGTCAGCTCGCCGCCGTCGGGCGTGGTGTAGGTGCGGTCCTCGTTGAGACGGCGGGTGAAGGTCTTGCCACCCTTGGCGACCTCCTCGGCCAGGTCACCCTTGTTCAGGCCCAGCCAGTTGCGGTAGCCGAGCACCTTGTCGTCGGCGTCGACCGCGGTGACCGAGTCTTCGAAGTCCATGATCGTGGTGACCGCCGACTCGAGCACCACGTCCTTGATGCCGGCGGCGTCGGTCTTGCCGATCGGCGAGTCGGGGTCGATCAGGATCTCGATGTGCAGGCCGTGGTTGACCAGCAGCACCGACCAGTCGGGGGAGCCCAGCTCGCCGCGGTACCCGACGAACTTCTCCGGGCTGGCCAGGGTGGTGGAGTCGCCGTCGAGGGCGACCTGCAGCTGGCCGTCCTCGATGCTCAGGCCGGTCACGTCCGCCCAGGAGCCCGACGCCAGCGGGACCGCCCCGTCCAGGAACTCACGGGCGTAGGCGATGACCTTGTCACCGCGCACCTGGTTGTAGCTGTCGCCCTTCTCGGCGCCGTCGTCTTCAGGGATGACGTCGGTGCCGTACAGGGCGTCGTACAGCGAGCCCCACCGCGCGTTGGAGGCGTTCAGCGCGAACCGGGCATTGAGCACGGGCACCACCAGCTGCGGGCCGGCGGTGCTGGTGATCTCGTCGTCGACGCCTGAGGTGGTGATGGTGAAGTCTTCCGGCTCGGGCAGCAGGTAGCCGATGTCGGTGAGGAACTGGCGGTAGGCGTCCGGGTCCAGCGGCTCCAGCACCCGGTGCCGGTGCCACTTGTCGATCTGGGCCTGCAACTCGTCGCGCTTGGCCAGCAGCTCCTGGTTGCGCGGGGTGAGGTCGGTGACCACCTTGTCGACGCCGGCCCAGAAGCTGTCCGGGTCGATACCGGTGCCGGGCAGGGCCTCGTTGTTCACGAAGTCGTACAGCACCTGGGCGACGCGCAGATTGCCTTGGGCTACCCGATCAGTCATTGTTCTCCTCCGTAATGGCCTTTCCGGCCCCTCAACTAACCCGGGACCAGGCCCGACTAGCTACCATCACCCTACCGAGCAACAGCCTGACGAGCGTAGCCCGACCGGCACACAATGCCAGGTCACGGCACGCTGACAGGCTCGCCCGCAGCCACGCGACGGGCGTCCTTGGAATCGCTTTTCGGCAACGCGGGCACGAGGAATTTCGTTCCATGCATCAGCTCACTGATACCCGCGGCCGCTCAGATCATACGGTCAATCACCGGCACCATCGTCGCGCATGCTGCCGACGAGGTCCTCGACCAGATCTTCCAGCGCCACCACAGCAACGATCTCGCCCTGCACGGTGCCGTTGTCAGCGGTCACCAAGGCCAGGTGGCTGTTGCTGCGGCGCATCCGGGACAGGGCGTCGGGCAATCCGAGCGACTGCGGTACCCGCGGCAAGGCACGCACCAGGGACAGGTCGATCACCGTTTCCGGATCGTCGCCCAGGGCCAGCACGTCCTTGATGTGCAGGTATCCCAGGAAATTACCGTCGCGGTCCACCACCGGGAAGCGGGAATAGCCGGTCTGGGCCAGGGCCTCTTCCACCGCGCCGATGGTCGGTCCGGAGCCCGGTGCGGCAACCGAGACCGCATGCACTCGGGCCAGCGGCACCGCGACATCCCCGACCACCCGGGTGCGGACCCGCAGGGCACGGGTCAGGCGGATCTGTTCCTCGTTGTCGAGCAAACCCTCCGAGGAGGATTGGGCGATCATCTCCGACAGCTCGGCGGTGGACACCGTGATGTCGAGCTCGTCCTTGGGCTCGACGCCCACCGCCCGCAGGACCCCGTTGGCGCATTTGTTGTAGAAGGCGATGACGGGCCGCGCCGCCTGCACGTAGGGCAGATACGCCGGAACCAGCAGCATCGCGGTGCGCTCCGGGCCGGCCAGCGCGATGTTCTTCGGCACCATCTCGCCGAGCAACACGTGCAGGATCACCACCACGGCCAGCGCGATCGCGAACGCCAGCGTGTGCAGCAGCGCGGGATGCATCCCGGTCAGCCCGAGCAACGACTGCAGCAGCCCGGCGACGGCCGGCTCGGCGATGCGGCCGAGCAGCAGCGAGGCGACGGTGACACCCAGTTGCGCGCCGGCCAGCATCGCGGGCAGCTGTTCACCGGCCCGGATGACCGTGACCGCTCGGGTCCGGCCCTGCTCAGCCAGCGCCTCCAGCCGGTCCCGGCGCGCCGAGATCATGGCGAACTCCGCGCCGACGAAGAACGCGTTCAGGGCGATCAGCAGGACTGCCAGCAGGATCGCCACCACCGGGTTCATCGCTCGGCCCCGTCGGCAGCACTGTCCGAGGGTTCGACGGGACTGGCCCACTCGGACAGCTCCAACAGGTCGAGTCGGCGACCGTCCAGCTGCACCACCTTGGCCCGCCACCGCGTCGCCTCGTCGGGCAACCCGTCGCGGTCCAGCGCGGGCAGGTCCACCGTCTCACCGGGCTCCGGAATGTGTCCGAGTTCGCGCAACACCAAGCCGCCGATGGTCTCGTATGGCCCTTCCGGGGCCCGGTAGCCGATCGCAGTCTCCACCTCGTCGATGCGCAGCAGGCCCGAAACCCGCCATCCGTTCTCGGATGCCACCACGTCCGGTGTCGCGTCGTCGTGCTCGTCGCGGACGTCGCCGACGATCTCCTCGATCAGGTCCTCGACGGTCACCATGCCGGCGGTGCCGCCGTATTCGTCGACCACCATCGCGGTCTGCAGCGAGTTCGCCCGGATCTGCGCCATCACGGCATCGCCGTCCAGGGTCGACGGCACCACCGCGATCGGCTTGGCGATCGTCGTCAGCAGGGTTTTCGCCCGGTCGGCACGTGGCACCGCGTACACCTGCTTCACATGCACGATCCCGACTGTCTCGTCGAGGTCACCACGCACCACCGGGAAGCGGGAGAAGCCGGTCGCGGCGACGGCGGCGATCAGGTCACTGATCGTGTCGTCGGTCTGCAGGGCAACGATCTTCGAGCGGGGTGTCATCAACTCCTCGGCGGTCAGCGAGCCGAATTGCAGGGAACGGTGCATCAGCGACGCGGTCACGTCGTCCAGCGCGCCGCGGCGCGCCGAGCGTCGTACCAGCGACACCAGTTCCTGCGCGGTGCGGGCAGAACGCAGCTCCTCGGCGGGCTGGATGCCGAGCCGGCGCACGATCCAGTTCGCGGCACCGTTCGTCATCCGGATCGCCGGGGTGAACAGCACGGAGAAGAACCACTGAGGCAGCACGACGGCACGGGCGGTCCGCAGCGGCCGGGCCACGGCGAGATACTTGGGCACCAGTTCGCCGAACACCATGGACACCGAGGTCACCACCGCCAGCGCGGCGAAACCGGTGATCGCGTCGGCCAGCCGGTCGGGCGTGCCGATGCGGTCCAGCCAGCCGTGCGGGAGGTCAGCCACCAGCGGCTCGATCAGGTAGCCGGTGGCCAGCGTGGTGATGGAGATTCCCAGCTGCGCGCCCGACAACTGAAACGACAGCCGGCGGTGGGCCCGCCGGATGAACCCGTCGCGCCTCGCCCCGCCGCGCGCGTTGGCCTCCACGGTGCTGCGGTCCAATGCCGTCAAGGAGAATTCCGCCGCGACGAATACCGCGGTGCCGAAGATCAAGGCCAGGATGGCCAGCACGCTCACCGCGGTGCCGGAGTGATTCATGAGCCTTTCACCAGCCGGTGGGCAGCGGGTGCCCTTCGGCGAAGCCCGCCGCCGACTGCACGCCGACGATCGCCCGCTCGTGCAACTCTTCCAGGTTCGCCGCGCCCACATAGGTGCAGGTGCTGCGCACGCCCGCGGTGACGTGGTCGATCAGGTCCTCGACGCCGCCGCGGTCGGGGTCCAGCCCCATCCGCGATGTCGAGATCCCCTCCTCGAACAACGCCTTGCGGGCCCGGTCGAACGGGCTGTCCGCGCCGGTGCGCGCCACCACTGCACGCTTGGAAGCCATGCCGTAGCTCTCTTTGTAGGGCCGGTCCTCCCGGTCCCGCATCAGGTCGCCGGGGGATTCGTAGGTGCCGGCGAACCAGGACCCGATCATCACGTTGGACGCGCCGGCCGCCAGCGCCAGCGCCACGTCGCGGGGATGGCGGATCCCGCCGTCGGCCCACACGTGTCCGCCCAGTTCCCTTGCCGCGGAGGCACATTCGAGGACCGCGGAGAACTGCGGCCGGCCGACGCCGGTCATCATCCGGGTGGTGCACATCGCGCCGGGACCCACGCCCACCTTGACGACGTTCGCCCCGGCTTCCAGCAGGTCCCGCGTCCCCGCCGCCGAGACCACGTTGCCGGCCACCAACGGCACCCCGAGGCCCAGGGAGGCGACCGTCTTGATCGCTTCGATGGTCTTGAGCTGGTGTCCGTGCGCGGTGTCGATGACCAGCACGTCCACGCCCAATTCGGCGAGTGCCTGGGCGCGTGCGCCGACGTCGCCGTTGATGCCCACTGCCGCCCCGACCCGCATGCGGCCCTTGGCGTCGACGGCCGGGCTGTACAGGCCGGCGCGCAGGGCGCCCGTGCGCGTCAGCACACCTGCCAGCGACCCGTCCGCGCCGGTCACCACCGCGACATCGATCGGAGCGTGTTCGAGCAGATCAAAGATCTTGCGCGGTTCGGTGCCGGCCGGGGCGGTCACGAAGTCGGTGGCGGCGATGTCGCGGACCCGGGTGAAGCGGTCCACGCCCACGCAGGCCGACTCGCGCACCAGCCCGATCGGGCGTCCCTCGAAGACAACCACCGCGACGCCGTGCGCCCGCTTGTGGATCAGCGCCGTGGCGTCCGACACCGAGTCGTCGGGCGCCAGCGTGACCGGGGTGTCCAGCACCAGGTCTCGGCTCTTGACGAAATCGACCGTCTGCTGGACGGCCGGGATCGGCAGATCCTGTGGCAGGATCACCACGCCACCGCGCCGCGCCACCGTCTCGGCCATCCGGCGGCCGGCCACCGCGGTCATGTTTGCGACGACCACCGGGATGGTGGTCCCCGACCCGTCGACGGTGGAGAGGTCCACGTCGAACCGCGACGCGACGTCGGACCGGTTCGGCACGATGAACACGTCGTTGTAGGTCAGGTCGAACGCTGGGCGGTGCCCGTCCAGAAATCTCATCTAGTGCAACTCGCTAAGCAGGTACTTCGCTCCGGTCTCCGCTCCACAACGTGTGGAACTTCTTGCTCGGGTCCTCGTCGGTGCGCCCGTAGGTGTGCGCGCCGAAGAAGTCCCGCAGGCCTTGGGTCAGGGCGGCCGGCAGGCGCTCGGTGCGCAGCGCGTCGTAGTACGACAGCGCCGACGAGAACCCCGGAATGGGGATACCCAACTGCGTGGCGGTCACCACCACCCGGCGCCAGCCGTCGATGGCGGCCTCGATCGCGCTGCGGAAATAGGGCGCAACGATCAGCGTCGCCAGGTCCGGGTCGTCGTCGTAGGCCTCTTTGATCCGGTTGAGGAACTTGGCCCGGATGATGCAGCCCCCGCGCCAGATGGTGGCCAGATCGCCGGGGGTGACACCCCAGTCGTATTCGGCGCTGCCGGCCTGGATCTGGTTGAAGCCCTGCGCGTAGGCGATGATCTTGGACGCGTACAGGGCCTGCCGGACGTCCTCGATGAATTGCGCCGCGGCTTCATCGTCGCCGGCGATTCGCCGCCCTAGCTCGCCCGAGGCAAGCCCGGTGGTGGCCTTACGCTGGGCCACCGAGCCCGACAGCGCCCGCGCGAACACCGCTTCGGCGATCCCGGTCACCGGCACGCCGAGATCCAGCGCCGACTTCACCGTCCAGCGGCCGGTGCCCTTCTGCTCGGCCTCGTCCAGGATGATGTCGACCAGCGGCTTGCCGGTCTTGGCGTCGTTCTGCCGCAGCACCTGAGCGGTGATCTCGACCAGGAAGCTGTCCAGGTCGCCCTTGTTCCACTCGTCGAAGACGTCGGCGATCTCCCCGGCCGTCTTGCCGAGTCCGTCGCGCAGCAGCTGATACGCCTCGCCGATGAGCTGCATGTCGGAGTATTCGATGCCGTTGTGCACCATCTTCACGAAGTGTCCGGCGCCGTCGGGTCCGATGTGGGTGCAGCACGGCACCCCGTCGACGTGCGCGGAGATCTCCTCGAGCAGCGGCCCCAGCGAGGTGTAGGACTCCGCGGGCCCGCCGGGCATGATCGACGGCCCGTTCAGGGCACCTTCCTCACCGCCGGAGATCCCGGCGCCAACGAAGTGCAGCCCGCGCTCCCGTATGGCCTTCTCGCGGCGGATGGTGTCGGTGTAGAGAGCGTTGCCGCCGTCGATGATGATGTCGCCTTCTTCCATGGCGTCGGCGAGCTCGTTGATGACGGCGTCGGTGGGGTCGCCCGCCTTGACCATGATGATGACCCGGCGCGGCTTTTCCAGGGCCGCAAGGAATTCGGGGATCGTTTCACTGCGCACGAAATTGCCCTCGGAACCGTGCTCTTTCAACAGCGCATCGGTCTTGGCCACCGAGCGGTTGTGCAGCGCCACGGTGTAGCCGTGCCGGGCGAAGTTCCGGGCGAGGTTGGAGCCCATGACCGCCAGGCCGGTGACGCCGATCTGGGCTGTCGCAGTCTTCGAATCCGACGAACTCATCTGTTGCCTTTCGATCGGGCCTTCGTTGGATGGACACACTGTGACACAGCAGACTTCTGGCGGTCCAAAGGGTTTGGCTTGGCGTCAGGCGGAGACCAACCGGTGCAGCTCCGTCAGCCACGGTACGGCCAGCGCGATGGTCGGCACCACCAGCACCGCCGCCGCGGCCAGGTAGACCACCGCGGACAGCAGCGGGCTGTTGCCGCTGCCGTTGAGCCGTCGTACCCGCAGCACGGTGCTGGCGCCGCCGGCGGCCAGCGCACCCGAGGGCGCGCGACCGGAAGCACAAGCGACCAGCGCCCGGGCCAGGGGAGCGCGACCGGTGGCGCGGACGGCAGCGTCGTCGGCCAGCAGTTCCACCAGCAGCTGCACGGCACCCAGCGCGTTGGCGCTGCGTACCAGCCGGGGGAACGCGGCGTAGAGGGCGGTGAACGCTTCCAGGACGAGGTCGTGCCGGGCGCGCAGGTGAGCCCGCTCGTGAGACAGGATCGCGGCTACTTCGTTGTCGCCGAGTGTGTTCAGTGTCCCTTCGCTGACCACCACCCGGCTGCGCACGCCGGGCAGGCAATAGGCGAGAGGCTGCTCGACGTGCAGGATGCGCAGGTCGCGGGGCACCGAACACGGCTGGCCCAAGGCGGCATCGTGGTCGATCCCGACCAAGTCAACGACCATGCGGTGGCGCGCCCGGCGCCGCCGGGTGGCGATGGCCACCCGCGCCGCGGCGACCGCCAGCCGCGCACCGACCATCAGGGTCAGGGCGAAAACGGCTATGTAGGCCGACCACAGCGGCCAGCCGAGGCGACCTTCGGCGTCCAGGACTCCCGCCGTCGGCCGACCGTCCGGGCCCGGCATCAGCAACCGGCTGGCAATCGCGATCCCGGCACTGAACGTGGACAGCACGGCGGCCAGGGCGACGGCCTGCCAGAGCACCATCGCGGCCCGTGGAGCGCGCTGCGGCCAGGAGGCGCGGGCCAACAACGCCGGTGTCGGGCCAGCCAGCAGCACCGCAAGGATGGTGAAGGCCAGCGCAGACACGCTGTGATTCTCCCTTAGTCGTCGGCCGGAGGTCCAGCAGATGTCGAATTGCGGTGATTTGCTTCGAGTTCGGTGAGTGCGCGGCGCAGTGCGGCGGCCTCATCAGCACCGACCCGCTCGACGAAGTGCACCAGCGCGGCCTGCCTGCTGCCGGAGTCCTCGGCCTGGGCCAGCGCGTCCACCATCAGCCCTGCTACCAGTTCATCGCGGCCATGCACCGGCGCGTAGCGGTGGGCGCGGTCGTCCCGGAGCTGGGAAACCAGGTTCTTCTTGGCCAACCGCTGCAGCACGGTCATAACGGTGGTGTAAGCGAGATCGCGTCGTGCCGACAACGCTTCGTGGACCTGGCGAACAGTCTGGGGTTCCGGCATGGACCAGAGGTGGTCCATCACGGCGCGTTCCAGATCCCCCAGCCGCGTCAGCTTGGCCATAGTTCATCTCCTGAGCGTTGATGACAGCTTACTCCGATTACTACCGAGTGTCGTATCTAGCGCCGTGTTGGTTCCCGCACACCACAACACTACGCAATCAATGCTTGCGAAATTAGGGCAGCCTTGCCTATGCTGATGACGGTCGAGCGAAAGAAAAGGCCGCGGAGAGTCCTGAGGGCTGCAGTGACCCCCGGCCTACTCGATCGGCGAGCCCCGTGCCACGCGCACGGGGCTCGCCCGTTTTTCCGGGCCGCATAACCCATGGTGTAGACACAAGGACGTGTCATCAGGGCCCGATTCGGATTTCGTTGCCGCGTTCGACAGCGAGCTCGGTCTGCAGTTCACCGAACTCACTCCGGACAGCGCCCGCGCGCAGCTGGAGGTGAAACCCAAGCTGCTGCAACCGATGGGCCTGGTACACGGCGGGGTTTACTGCTCGGTGATCGAAAGCATGGCCAGCGTGGCCGCGTACACCTGGCTGAACGCAAACGGCGGTGGCGGAAACGTGGTCGGCGTCAACAACAACACCGACTTCTTGCGCGCCATTAGATCCGGCACCGTGTACGGCAAGGCCGAACCCATACACCGCGGTCGCCGTCAGCAGCTCTGGCTGGTCACCATCACCGACGACGACGACCGGATCGTGGCCCGGGGTCAGGTCCGCCTACAGAATCTTGAGCCTTAAGGTCAACTGGCTCTTCGCGCTATGGCTTCGGCACCTTGCGCCTCGGCAGCCAGTTCCGCCAGCTGTTCCAGGCGCGTTCGCGCGAACGCCTGCTGGTCGGTGATGGTCAGCTGACCGCGCCGAGTGCTCAGGAAGGTCACCGTCCACGACAGCAGCGTGGTGATCTTGGTCTTGAACCCGATCAGGTACACCAGGTGCAACACCAGCCAGATCAGCCAGGCGATGAAACCGCTGAACTCCAAGGGACCGATCTTGGCCACCGCGGAGAACCGCGAGACCGTGGCCATCGAGCCCTTGTCGAAGTACTGGAACGGCTCACGCTCGGCCGGGTCCGCGCCGGCGAGCTCCGACTTGATGTTGTTGGCAACGTATTTCGCGCCCTGGATGGCACCCTGCGCAACGCCAGGCACACCCTCGACGGCAGCCATGTCGCCGACCACAAAAACGTTGGGGTGTCCCGGGATCGACAGGTCGGGCAGCACCTTGACTCGGCCGGCGCGGTCGAGTTCGGTGTCGGACTGCTCCGCGAGGTCACGGCCCAGTCGGCTGGCCTGCACCCCGGCGGACCAGACTTTGCAGGCCGATTCGATGCGCCGCTCGGTGCCGTCGGCGTCCTTGACGGTGATGCCGTTGCGGTCGACGTCGGTGACCATGGCACCCAGCTGGATCTCGACGCCCAGCTTCTCCAATCGTGCCCTCGCCCGATCGCCGAGCTTCTCGCCGAACGGAGGAAGTACCGCGGGTGCGGCATCGAGCAGGATCACCCGCGCCCGGGTCGAATCGATGTGCCGGAAGGCACCCTTGAGGGTGTATTCGGCGAGTTCGGCGATCTGCCCGGCCATTTCGACACCGGTGGGGCCGGCGCCGACGACAGTGAAGGTGAGCAGTTTGGCGCGGCGTTCCGGGTCGCTGGACCGTTCGGCCTGCTCGAACGCGCTCAGGATGCGACCGCGCAACTCCAGCGCGTCGTCGATGGACTTCATGCCCGGCGCGAATTCGGCGAAGTGGTCGTTGCCGAAGTAGGACTGCCCGGCGCCGGCGGCGATGATCAGGCTGTCGTAGGGCGTCTCGTAAGTGTGGCCCAGCAACTCCGATACGACAGTCTTGCGGGCCAGGTCGATGTGCGTGACATTGCCCAGCAATACCTGGACGTTGCGCTGCTTACGCAGCACGACGCGGGTCGGAGGAGCGATCTCGCCCTCGGAGATGATGCCGGTGGCGACCTGGTACAGCAAAGGCTGGAACAGGTGATGGGTGGTGCGCGCGATCAACTTGATGTCGACATCAGCGCGCTTCAGTTTCTTTGCCGCGTTGAGTCCACCGAACCCCGATCCGATGATGACGACCCGGTGGCGATGACGCGCCTCAACTGTGGGTTCCTGCTGGGGACTCATGTTCCGCTGCTCCTGACCGGGGGCTCCTTGACGGGCGACTGAAGTTAGCTAGTACCCCCTATAAGGTTAGTCAACCTATCGGCACAAACCCAGCCATGAGCCTGTGTAATGAGCCACACCGAGCGAAGGCTCGACAGTGGACGCTTGCGGCTACAGTCCGAAAACCGGGCGCAGCGCTTCGGCGACCTTGGTGATGACGCCGGGGATGTGACTCGTCGGGATGTTGACGATGGCTCCCTGCACTCCCGCTTCCAGCACCTTGGCCCGGACCTGTTCGGCGATCTGCGCTGGGCCGCCGATCGCCATGCGCCCGCTCATGCTCGGCGGGACTTGGTCGGGATCGGCGTTCTCGTCGAACACGACTGTCAGCATCAGACTCGTTTCCAGAGTCGACGGGTCCCGACCGACTTCCGCGCAGCGGGCCTTGACCGCGTCCACCTTGCGGGGAAGTTCGTCGAACGCCGCCACGATGTTGAGGTGGTCGGCGTAGCGGGCCGCCAGCGCGAACGTCTTCTTCTCGCCGCCACCGCCGATCAGGATCGGAATCCGGTCGCGGAAACGCGGTTCGGCCATGGCCGATTCGGTGCTGTACCACTTGCCGGAGAAGGTGGGCCGCTCGCCCTTGATCATCGGGTCGATGATCTGCAGCGCCTCGTCCAAGCGACTGAACCTGTCGGTGAACGTGCCGAACTCGAAGCCGAGCTGGCGGTGTTCCAGTTCGTACCAGCCCGCCCCGATGCCCAGGATTGCCCGCCCGGCGCTGACCACGTCCAGCGTGGTGATGACCTTGGCCAGCAACGTGGGGTTTCGGTAGGTGTTGCCGGTTACCAAGGTCCCCAATTGCAGGCGCTCGGTGGCGGTGGCCAACGCCCCCAAGGCGGTGTAAGCCTCCAGCATCGGCTGATCCGGCGTGCCCAGCATCGGCAGTTGGTAGAAGTGGTCCATCACGAAAAGCGAGTCGTAGCCCGCTGATTCGGCTTCACGCGCCTGATCGATGACGGTGGAGAACAGGTTCTCGACACCTGTCCCGTAAGAGAAGTTAGGGATCTGAAAACCGAGCCGAATCGCCACGGTGTCTACCGTAGCCCCCGGCTACCGAAGCGGATCAGGCGAACTGAGCGAGCGCCCCGTGGCTGACGTGCAGCGTCTGGCCGGTGATGTGGCGGGCCGCCGCGGTGGTGAGGAACAGCGCCAGGCGCGCAATCTCGTCCGCGACCGGCGCCGGTGTGCGCGACAGCCCCTCGTAGCCAGGCTGGACGCTGCGGCCGCACGCCACCGCGTTGACCGTGATGCCCCTGGTGCCATAGATCTCCGCCTGCCCGCTGACCCAGCTGGAAAGTGCGGCTTTGATCGACGCGTCGACACTTCCGGTTGCCGGGTTTTCGGCCAGCACGCTGATGATGTTGCCGCCGGAGCGCAGGTGGTCACCGACGCACTGGACCGTGAGCACCGCCGAGAGCAGCGTGGTGTCCAGCGCCCGGCGCCATGCAGTGGCGGTGTCGGACAACGAATACGTACGAGGGTCGCCGGCTTCCCAGGTCGGTGCCGGGATGTTGACGATGGTGTCGAGGTGGTGCGGGAACAGGCTCCGCGCTTCCTCGAGGCTGCCGGGATCGGTGACGTCGCAGACGATCGCGTCCACATCGAGTTCCTTGGCAACGACCTCGAGGTCACTGCCGCGCGCGCCCACCAGAGTGACCTTGTGGCCGTCGTCGCGGAAACGCTCGGCTACCGTGCGCCCCAGATCGGTATCTCCGCCGGTAACCACAACCTCCACTGCCATGACCTCCTCGTGCGATGGCATCGAACTCCGCCCATGTTACTGGACAGTAGCTATTCGGCGAAACCGCAGGCGCATCGACGCGCGGACGAATTACGTAACTATTCGGCTGTGGTGGTCCCAGGGTTAGGTTTGACCAATGCATCGCATCGGCTGGGTCGCGATAGTGCTGGTCGCGAGCTTGACTTCGTGCACCTCCGGCGCGCAGCAGAATTCGATCGTGGTGTTCGCCGCCGCGTCGCTGAAGCAGGTGTTCACCCAGTTAGGGGACCGATTCAAGAGCGATAATCCGGGGGCCGGCGTCCAGTTCAATTTCGCCGGTTCCTCGGAGTTGGCGACGCAGTTGACCCAGGGGGCCACCGCTGACGTGTTCGCGTCGGCCGACACCGCGCAGATGGACAGGGTCGCCGCCGCCGGCCTGGTGGCGGACGGCCCGACGACGTTCGCCAGCAACACGCTGACCATCGTCACCGCGCCGGGCAATCCCAAGCACCTTCAATCCTTCGCCGACCTGGCCAGACCGGGATTGAGTGTGGTCATCTGCCAGCAACCGGTGCCGTGCGGATCGGCGACCCGGCGCATCGAGGAGGCGACCGGCACGCAACTGCATCCCGTCAGCGAGGAACCCAGCGTCACCGACGCCCTGAACAAGGTCACCACCGGACAGGCCGACGCCGCACTTGTGTACGTGACCGATGCCGCGACCGCCGGAGCCCAGGTGGCGACCGTCAAGTTCCCTGAAGCCGCGAGCGCGGTGAACTCCTATCCGATCGCGGTATTGAAGAAGGCGCCGCAATCCGCGCTGGCCCGGAAGTTCGTGGCCACCGTGACGGGCGGGACGGGCCGGGGGCTCCTGGACCAGGCCGGCTTCGCCCGCCCCTGACGACGCCAGTGCCCTCGCTCACCAACCTGCCGCGCTGGGTGTACATCCCGGCCGCCATCGGGACGGTGTTCATCGGGTTGCCGCTGGTGGCGACGGCCGCCAAGGTCGACTGGCCGCACTTCTGGTCGTTGATCAGCAGCGACTCCTCGGCGACGGCGCTGGTGCTGAGCCTGAAGACGGCCGCGGCGAGCACCGCCGTATGTGTGGTGCTGGGCGTGCCCATGGCGTTGGTGCTGGCCCGCAGCCAACTGCGAGTGGTGCGTCTGCTGCGCCCTTTGATCCTGTTGCCGCTGGTGCTGCCCCCGGTCGTCGGCGGCATCGCGCTGCTCTACGCGTTCGGCCGGTTGGGTTTGGTCGGGCGGTATCTGGAGACCGCCGGCGTCAGCGTGGCGTTCAGCACCACTGCTGTCGTGATGGCGCAGACCTTTGTCTCGCTGCCCTTTCTGGTGATTTCGCTGGAGGGTGCCGCGCGCAGCGCCGGTGGCGACTACGAGGTGGTGGCGGCGACGCTGGGAGCGCGGCCGACCACGGTGTGGTGGCGGGTGACGCTGCCGCTGCTGGTGCCGGGCCTGGTGTCCGGCGCGGTGTTGGCCTTCGCGCGGGCGCTGGGGGAGTTCGGCGCTACCTTGACGTTTGCCGGTTCGCTGCAGGGCGTGACCCGGACGCTCCCACTGGAGATCTACCTGCAACGCGTCGATGACCCCAATGCCGCAGTGGCACTGTCACTTCTGCTGGTGGTGGTGGCGGCGCTGGTGGTGCTGGGGCTGGGCTCACGGCGCCTGACCGGACCCGACGCGCGGTAGCCGGCGATGAGCGAACTGCAGCTGCGCGCGGTGGTCACCGCCCGGAATCTGGACCTGGAGTTCACGGTCTCTCCCGGTGAGGTGGTAGCGGTGCTGGGACCCAATGGCGCCGGCAAGTCGACCGCGCTGCATGTGATCGCGGGCCTGCTCCGGCCCGATGCGGGTCGGGTGCGGTTGGGCGACCGGGTGTTGACCGACACCGCTGCGCGGGTAGAAGTCGCCACCCACCGCCGCCGGGTCGGTCTGCTCCTGCAGGACCCCTTGCTGTTTCCGCACCTCACCGTTCTCGGCAATGTCGCCTTCGGAGCTGCCTTCGGGACAAACAGCCGGCGCAGCAGGCGTTCTGATCGGGCGTCGGCGCTGCGCTGGCTGCGCGAGGTGGACGCCGAACAACTCGCGGAGCGCAAGCCGCGGCAACTGTCGGGCGGGCAGGCCCAACGCGTGGCGATTGCCCGGGCGCTGGCCGCGGAGCCGGAAATTCTGCTGCTCGACGAGCCTCTCCGCGGACTCGACGTCTCCGCGGCCGCGTCGATCCGTGCTCTGCTGCGCGGCGTGGTCACCGACAGCGGTTGCGCGGTCATCCTGGTCACCCACGATCTGCTGGACGTGCTCACCCTGGCCGATCGGGTGCTGGTGCTGGAGTCGGGGAAGATCGCCGAAATCGGGCCGACGGCCGCCGTGCTGAGTGCGCCGCGTAGCCGTTTCGGCGCCCGGATCGCGGGGGTGAACCTGGTCAGTGGAACGATCGGCGGCGACGGGGCCCTGTACACCGGTTCCGGTCAGAAGTGGCACGGCATCGCGGATTCGGCGGAGCTTCGCGACGGCGACGCCGCGGTTGCGGTGTTCACCCCGGCAAGCGTCGCCGTCTACGACATGCCGCCCCACGGCAGCCCGCGCAACACCGTCGAGGTGACCGTTGCCGAGTTGGACACCCGCGGACATGCGGTCCTGGTGCGCGCCGCGGACCAGCCCGACGGGGGGCCGGGGCTGGCAGCCAGCATCACGGTGGACGCCGCGGCGGAATTGCAGCTCACGGTCGGAACCCGGGTGTGGTTCAGCGTCAAAGCCACCGAGGTAGCGCTGCACCCGGCCTTTCGCCGGTCCACGAACTGGGGAGACACCGGGTAGTCTTTCCTTGCTTCGCAGCGGCAACACGGTAGGTTCGTGCCCATGCATCAGGTGGACCCGAACCCGTCACGCCGCAAAGGATTACTGGCATCGCTGGCCATTGCCGCCGCGACCAGTGCCAGCGTCGTCACCATCGCCTTGCCGGCTACCTCGAGCGCCGACCCGGAGCCGGTGCCTCCGCCGTCACCGACCGTCGCGCCGCCGGCCGCGTCACCGACACCTGCGCCTGGAGCAACCCCAAGCACGCCGGCAACCCCGCCGCCAGGGGCCAGCCCTAGCCCGACCCCGAACGCGCAGCCGGGTGACCCCAATGCGGTGCCGCCACCCGCGGATCCGAACGCGCCACCCCCGCCGGACCCGAACGCCGGGCGAATCACCAATGCCGTCGGCGGATTCAGCTTCGTCCTTCCGCCTGGCTGGGTGGAATCCGACGCCTCGCACCTGGACTACGGTTCGGCGCTGCTGAGCAAGGCAGCCGGTGAGGCCCCGATGCCCGGCCAGCCGCAACCGGTGGCCAACGACACCCGCATCGTGCTGGGCCGGCTGGACCAGAAGCTCTACGCCAGCGCCGAGGCCACCAACCCCAAGGCGGCCGTCCGGCTCGGCTCGGACATGGGCGAGTTCTTCATGCCGTACCCCGGCACCCGGGTCAACCAGGAGACCGTGCCGCTCAATGCCAATGGCGAGTCGGGCAGCGCGTCGTATTACGAAGTGAAGTTCAGTGACGCCACCAAGCCGGTGGGCCAGATCTGGACGGGCGTGGTCGGGAACCCGGCCGGGGCCACCGGCGGACCGCCGCAGCGCTGGTTCGTGGTGTGGCTGGGCACGTCGAACAATCCGGTGGACAAGAACGCCGCGAAGGCGCTGGCCGAGTCGATCCGGCCTTGGAATGCACCAGCAGCCCCCGCCGCCCCGCCTCCGGAAGGGGTTCCCGGCGCGGTTCCTGGCGCACCGGCGCCCGCCCCCGTGGCGCCAGCGCCCCCGGTTGCGCCCGCGCCGGACGCGGGTGCGCCGGCACCCGCTCCCGCTCCGGCTCAGGTTCCCGCGCCGGCCCCGGCACCGGCCCAAGCACCGGCCGCCGGGGCGCCGGCGGCGACCGAACAGCGGAGCCAGCCGGCCTGACCTCGGCAGGCGCCGCAAATCGACGCTTGAATCGTTATCCAGAAGGCGTATACCGAAGTCACAACCCAGCAATGGGGCTGGGATGGCGATAGGAGACCCTGATGGACATCGTTGCCGCTACCGAATTCCTTGCTCGCTCGTCGACCCTCACCAGCGTGGGCTGGATCGGCTACATCATCATCGGTGCGCTGGCCGGCTGGATCGCCGGCAAGATCGTCAAGGGCGGCGGCTCGGGCATCCTGATGAACATCGTGATCGGTGTGGTCGGTGCGTTGATAGGTGGCTTTCTGCTCAGCTTCGCCTTCGACACCGCGTCGGGCGGCTGGTGGTTCACCTTCTTCACCGCGATCCTGGGCTCGGTGATCCTGCTGTGGCTCGTCGGGCTGGTACAGCGGCGCGGTTAGGACCGGACGCCTTGGCGGCATGGTCCTTCGCGGCATGATGGGGTAATGGCGCCGCCGACCGCCCGGACGATGACCGCGTGGCAGGTGCGTGCACCCGGGCCTATGCGGACCCAGCCGCTTGAACGCGTCAGCACCGCGGTTCCGCGGCCCGCGCCGACCGAGCTGCTGGTGGCCGTGCTGGCGTGCGGGGTGTGCCGCACCGACCTGCACGTCACCGAGGGTGACCTGCCCGTGCACCGCGAGCGGGTAACTCCCGGCCACGAGGTGGTGGGGGAGGTGGTCGAGGTCGGCTCAGCCGCCGGCGACGCCTTCAAGGTGGGCGACCGGGTGGGCATCGCCTGGCTGCGACACACCTGCGGGACGTGCAAATACTGCCGCCGGGGCGACGAGAACCTGTGTCCGCAGTCCCGTTACACGGGTTGGGACGCTGACGGCGGCTACGCCGAGTTCGCCACGGTGCCAGCCGCTTTCGCACATCACCTGCCGGCGGGTTACAGCGACAGCGAGCTGGCGCCGCTGCTGTGCGCCGGGATCATCGGCTACCGCTCCCTGTTGCGCGCCGAGGTGCCGCCGGGAGGCCGGCTGGGGCTCTACGGATTTGGGGGTAGCGCGCACATCACCGCCCAGGTCGCGTTGGCGCAGGGTGCAGAGGTGCATGTCATGACCCGCGGCGCCGCGGCGCGTGAGCTGGCGCTGGGGCTGGGCGCTGCGTCGGCGCAGGGTGCCTCCGACCCGCCGCCGGTTCCACTGGACGCGGCGATCCTGTTCGCCCCGGTCGGCGATCTGGTGCTACCCGCGCTCGAGGCTCTCGACCGGGGCGGCACGCTCGCGATCGCCGGAATCCATCTGAGCGACATCCCGTCGCTCAACTATCAACGACATCTGTTCCAGGAGCGCCAAATTCGATCGGTCACTTCGAACACGCGAGCCGATGCCCGTGGGTTCCTCGACTTCGCCGCGCAGTATCACATCGACGTCACCACGCCGGAATACCCGCTGGGACAAGCCGATCGGGCGCTGACCGATCTCAGCTCGGGCCGGATAGCCGGAGCCGCGGTACTTCTGGTGTAGGTCAGCTGGACAGGTGCCAGACCAGCGCCGCGGCCAGGGCGCCCACGCCGTTCAACGACCAGTGCAGCGCGATCGGCGCGATCAGACTGCCGCTGCGCCTGCGCAGCCAACTGAACACGAAGCCGGCCGTGCCGGTGGCCAGGACCGCGAGCGTCACACCGGCCACCATGCCGAAGACGCCGCCGCCGAATAGCCGGGTGAAGCCGACGTTATTGCTGGTCAGGCCCAGCGAGGTGGCGATGTGCCACAACCCGAAGAGCAGCGATCCGGCCAGCGCGACGCCACGGAACCCCCAGGCCCGATGCAACGTGCCGTGCAGCACGCCGCGGAAGACGAGTTCCTCGGGAATGACGGTCTGCAACGGGATGATGACCATCGAGGCAATGACCGCACCAGAGATCGTCGCGTAGTGGTTGTTCAGGAACATCGGCCGGGTGATCGGCAGCAGCACCCCGACCGCGATCACCGACACCACCAGCGCCACCGCGGCCAGCGCGTAGCCCATCCCGGATCTCCAGTGCTCGCGGCCCAGACCGAGTTCAGCCCAATCCAATCCGCGCCAGCGAAGTAGCAGGACCAGCCCGACGGCGGCTGCCGGGACGGTCGCGATGCTCGCCCAAGCGGTCGTGAAGTGCGCGATCAGGTTGGTCAACACCAGGACCGCGACGACCACGACGATGTCTACGTGGATACGAAACCTGTCCGGTTGCACCGGCGCAGCACAGCCCGGTTCCAGGATTTGGTGACGCATTGGGGCGATTCTACCGGCGTAGCGATGGGCGCTGCCTAGCTTTCCCGCACCGCAAGCCGGCGGCGGACGTAGTTTTTGTACTCGTCGGAGAGGGCCTCGGCGGCCAGGAGCCGGGGGAGCAACTCGGGTTCTGACATCTTGGCGCGGAAGACCATGCCGATCGTCACGTCGTGGTCGGGCCGGTCGACAATGGTGATCTCGTCGCCGGCCTGAACGGTCCCCGGCTCGAGCACCCGGAGGTAGGCGCCCGGTTTACCGGCCTGGGTGAAGGTCTTCATCCAGTGGCTCAGCTCGAGGAACGCCGAGAAGGTCCGGCACGGCGTTCTGGGCGCGGAAACCTCCAGCAGCAACCCCTCGGTGCCGACCCGCCAGCGCTCACCGATCCTGGCCCCGGTGACCTCGACGCCCGTGGTGGTCAAGTTCTCACCGAACATCCCATGAGTGAGGGTGCGATCGAGCTTGGTCTCCCACTCGTCGAGATCTTCCCGGGCGTAGACGTAGACGGCCTGGTCGTCACCGCCGTGGTACTTGCTGTTGCCGATCGTGTCGCCGACGAGCCCGCTGCCCAGCCCGCCGCGCTTGGGGCCTGGCGCCCGGACCAGGACCGGCTCGGTGACGGCGACCTTGTCGATGCCGGTGACTTTCTTCATGGCGCGCGGATCGGGGTTGGGACGACCGCCAGCTACGTTGACCGACAACACTTTCGCCACTCGGACAGCGTAGCGAGCGATCGGCCTGTCTGTGGGCCGGCGCAGTATCGCACTCCGTTAGCCCCACCGGGCCCGCCCCACCCGAGGACGACCCACCACCCTTTAGACCGCCGACAGCCGCCATTCACCCGGCACGCCTTTGAGTTGGTGCGCGCCGCGGTCCTCGAAGGCCAGCCCCGACCCGATCACCAGATCGCGCAGCGTGCTGGACACCAG
>NZ_LZKQ01000252.1 GCF_001668675.1 Mycobacterium asiaticum
CGGCGAACGCGGCGCCGCCTCCCCCGAGTCGATGCGTGGTGTTTTTTGGGGGGGGCGCTTCTTAAACGGCCCCCCCCCCGGGGGGGGGGGGGGTTTTTTGGGGGGGGCTCGCGCAAACTACGCAACCTTCAGAACTGGCCCAGGTAGAACCGCGCGCCCTGGTTGTCGGTGCATTCGGCGGTCAGGCCGTACGGCTGCCGCGACGGCTCGGCCAGCACGGTGCCGCCGGCCTCCCGGACCCGCACGACCGCCGCGTCGATATCGGCGACAGTCCACATCGGCACCGTCGTGGCGTGCGGGCTGCCACCGGCGGCCCCCGACATCGGATGCGCCCCTTGCACCTGCCAGCCGTCCTTGACCCGGCCGGGTTCGAACGTCCACCGCAGCACCCGGCCGTAGAAGTCGCGGAACGCGGCGGAATCGGGCACCTCGTATGTCACATACGCCAACTCGCCGGGCCCAGAGCCGTTGAGCTCCGGTCGTTTTGAGGCCGCTGCCGCGTCGAACACCGCGAACGCCATGCCGTGGACGTCGGTGGCGTCCACCGTGGTCCCGTGTGGGGTTTGCTGCGCCTGGTCCGCGGTCCCGCCGGCTTCGGCGATCGCCGCTCGGGCCGCTCCGATGTCGTCGACGGCGTAGCAGCAGAACAGGGTTGGGCGATCCTCGGTGACGTGAATGCCGGTGGGTAGGTCGGTGTTCGTGACGCGGCGGGAGGCCGCGTCAAAGGTCCAGCCCAGGACGTGCCCGTAGAACGCCGCGGCACGCTCGGGATCGGGAGTCGCGAGCGAGATGAAGCCGATGTCGCCATGGCGGATGCCCTCGACGGGCGTACCCAGCGGGCCGCTGAGCATCCAGCGGTGGCCGAACGGATCGATGATGGTCGCGTTGCGGGAACCGTGGGCCTCGTAGATGTCACGCGTGACGGTCGCGCCCTGCGCCCGCGCCCGCCGCAACGCCGCATCGGTGTTGGTGACGTGCAGCATCAGGCTGACCGAAACCGCCTCGGGCGACGGAGCTTTCAGGCCGAGCTCGGGGAACTCGTCGGCCAGATACAGGACGCCACCGGCGATTTCGAGCTCTGCGTGCCCAATTCGTCCGTCCTCCATCACGATCGGCTCGCCAACCATCGCAGCGTCGAAAGCCTCGATGTACCAGGCGATTGCGGCTCGCGCGTCCGCGACGGCGAGATACGGCTGGGCGGCCGGTCGCGGGATCGCGTTGGTGTCGGGTTCGGCTACCGCTTGGGTGCTCATATCGATCCTTCCTAGAGTCTGCGGAGGCAGCGACAGCACCGCCTCCAGGCGGCGCCGCAGTCGCGCGGCGAACGCCGGATCGGGATGCACCGGAAGGTCGTCGGCGTACAGCACGCTGAGCGGATCGCGCTTACTCATGGCTGCCTCCTTCCGGATACTCTTTTCTGAACGCCTTTTTCGCGCGGATCAGCAGGGCCTCGGTGGCGTGCACGGTGCGTCCGAGCAACTCCGCGCATTCGCCCACGCTGCAGTCGTCCATGTAGCGCAGCACCAGCACCACGCGGTGCGGTTCGCTCAGCTTCGCCAGCACGTTCTCGGCCATCAGCCGATCCAGCTCGGTGTCCCAGTCGTCGGTTCCGTCGAGCGGCTCGGGTGGTTCGGCCACCGGCACCGGATCCTGCCGGCCCCGGTAGTGGTCGGCCAGTTTGTGTCGCGCCACCCCGAGCAGCCACGGCACCCCGATCGGCGGCGGATCGTCCCGTCGTGCACAGGCGGTTTGGAACGCCGCCAGGAACGTCTCCGACGTCAAATCCTCCGCGGTCCCGCGGTCCGCGCACCGGCGAGCGAAGTAGCCGTACACCGTCGGCAGCGCGTCGTCGTAGAGCGCCAACAGCGTGCGCTGTGTGTCGCGATGGCGGTCCGGTTGGGCGCTCACAGTTCTATCGTCGTTGCGGGGGCCCATTTTCCAACGGTCTGCGCCGAAAAAATCTTCAACCGTGACTTCAGTGCCAGTGCACCGGCGGCCCGTGGGCATGGCATTCGCCGAGCACCTGCAGCTCACCGCCGGGCCAGCAGGCGACCCGCACCAGAAATCTCAGCGGGCTCCCGGGCCCGTCCTGGGCGGGCTCCATGGTCAGGTGGGCGAAGGGGGAGTCGGCGCGCGCCCGGGCGCCCAATTCTTCGATCCGGGCACCAACGGCGGTGCGCTCGTCGCGGGACAGGTACTGCCAGGTGATCGAATGCCACAGCACGGTCAGCGCGCCGTCGGAGAGCGTCAGTCCGGCGGCGGCGTCGGCCGCGCTCCGGCGCTCCAACTGCGCCGGCACGTCGCGGGCGATCGCGATGGCCCCGCGTAGTCGTTGCAGCCGGGCACGCTGGTCCGGCCAGACGAAGCTCAGCAGACTCAGCTCCCCGTCGGCCCCGGTGACATCGATCGGCGTGATGTCGTAACCGCAGCGCTCGACGATGTGCACCGCGCCGCCCAGCGGCAGGTGACCCTGCCACGCATCGTCGATGAGGACCGGAGAGTCCGCCGGTCCCCACTCGCCGCCCGCATATCCGAAGCGGTAGCGGTCCGCCCGCAAATTCAGTCCGGCACTCGAGCCGATCTCGGAAAGGCGTACCGGCAAGCTGATTTCGGCATTGAGCCGCAACAGCCCGCCGATCAGCGCGGCCGACCGGCCCACCTCGTTGGTCTGCGGGGGCCGTTCCAGCGCCGCGCGCAGCACCTCGGGGCGGCGGCCGGCGACCCGCAGGATTTCGGGCCAGCCCGAGGCGTCCCAGCTGCCGCCCACGCTGGGATACCACCGGCGCAGTTGCGGTGCCCGGCCATCGAGCACCATCCGGTGCAGTCCGCCGACGAGGCGCAGCGGCACCGCTTGGCCCGCGGAGGCGTCTCGATGGTCGGCGAGAATGTCCGCGAAGACGCCGCCGGATTGCACGTCGTCGGCGATCAGCTCGAACAACTCGCCGTACATCGGCGATCCCGAACCGGCGCAGAACCGTCCCTGTGCCCGAAGGGTGTGCAGCAGATGGTCGGTATCGCTCAACGGGGCTCGCCAAGCCGGTCCAGCCCGGAGCCGACGACGTCGAATGCATTGCCGATCGCTTCGGTCAATGCGACGGACGCGTCGCCGAGCCAGTGCTCGTACGCGCTCAGCGCCACCCCGAGCATCGTCCAGGCGACCGTCTGCGGCAGCAGGTCGGTGATCTTCACCCCCAACCGGCGGGCCACGAACCCGGCGATCACCTCCCGCCAGCCGGCATACATCGTCATCGAATAAGCTTGCAGCTCAGCAGTTTCCAGGATCACCCGCATCCGTCTCCGGTGCCGCAGCGATTCACACTCGTCGAAGGTGTTGAATGCCAGCAGGGCTCCGCGCAGCGCATCACGCAGCGGCACCTGCGCGTCGACGCCGTCGAGCAGGTCGCGCAGCTGGGCGAGATGGGTGTCGAAATCGCCCCAGGGGATGGCGTTCTTGGAGGCGTAATACCGGAACAATGTCCGCCGGGCGATGCCGGCCGCTTGGGCGACGTCGTCGACGCTGACGTCGGCAAAACCCCGGGCGGCGAACAGGTCGATGGCGACGTCGGTGATGTGGTGCGGCGTCGTCGAGCGGCGCCGACCCACCCGCGACTCCTGCAGCATCAGACCCGCCCTTCCATTTCGGCACTCGATGCCATATTCTGACCCGGACCACGAGATGTGACCAGCACCACCCATCATTGTCGAGCCCGTTTCACGAAAGGCAATCCGCATGGACAACGAAAACCAGACCGAGACCGAACTCGTCACCGAGACACTGGTGGAAGAGGTTTCCATCGACGGCATGTGCGGGGTCTACTGAGCTTGACCACGCCCGCGACCACGCTCGCCGGCAATACTCGGATGTTCGATCCGGACCGCGGCTGGCGACTGCATCCACAGGTGGCGGTTCGCCCGGAACCGTTTGGCGCGCTGCTGTATCACTTCGGCACACGCAAGCTGTCGTTCCTCAAGAACCGCGCCATCCTGGCCGTGGTGCAGTCGCTGCATGACCACCCCGACGTCCGCTCGGCGTGCCGCGCCGCGGGCATCGCCGATCCCGACCAGGGTCCGTACCTGCACGCGCTGGGCGTGCTGGCCGGCTCCAGCATGTTGGTACCTCAGGAGAGTGAATGAGCGCAGCAGTACCGTCGCTGATCGAGCAGTTCGAGCACGGGCTCGATGCGCCGATCTGTCTGACCTGGGAGCTGACGTATGCCTGCAACCTGGCCTGCGTGCACTGCCTGTCGTCGTCGGGCAAACGCGACCCGGGCGAGTTGTCCACCCGTCAGTGCAAGGACATCATCGACGAGCTGGAACGCATGCAGGTGTTCTATGTGAACATCGGCGGCGGCGAACCGACTGTGCGTCCGGACTTTTGGGAACTGGTTGATTACGCGACCGCCCACCACGTCGGGGTCAAGTTCTCCACCAACGGTGTCCGCATCACCCCGGAGGTCGCCGCGCGGCTGGCCGCCAGCGACTACGTGGACGTGCAGATCTCATTGGACGGTGCCACCGCCGAGGTCAACGACGCGGTGCGCGGTCCCGGGTCGTTCGACATGGCGCTGCGCGCACTCGAGAACCTGGCCGAGGCGGGCTTCGCCGACGCCAAGATTTCCGTCGTCGTCACCCGGCACAACGTCGGTCAGCTCGACGAGTTCGCCGCACTGGCCAACCGATACGGCGCCACGCTGCGCATCACCCGACTGCGTCCGTCCGGACGCGGGGCGGATACCTGGGAGGAGCTGCACCCCACCGCCGCCCAGCAGGTCGAGCTGTACAACTGGCTGGTCGCCAAGGGCGAGCGAGTGCTCACCGGCGACTCCTTCTTCCACCTGGCCCCGCTGGGCTCCTCCGGTGCGCTGGCCGGGCTGAACATGTGCGGTGCCGGCCGCGTAGTTTGCCTGATCGACCCGGTCGGCGACGTCTACGCCTGCCCGTTCGCCATCCACGACCGGTTCCTGGCCGGAAATGTGCTGTCTGACGGCGGATTCGACAACGTCTGGAAAAACGCCCCGCTCTTCCGCGAATTGCGTGAGCCGCAGTCCGCGGGCGCATGTGGTAGCTGCAACCACTACGACAGCTGCCGTGGCGGCTGCATGGCGGCGAAGTTCTTCACCGGGCTGCCCATGGACGGACCGGACCCGGAATGCGTTCAAGGTCACGGCGCACCCGCCTTGGCGGCCGAGCGTGACACACCGCGGCCCCGCGTCGACCACTCGCGCGGCAAGCGGATCAGCACGCCGGTACCCCTGACCCTGTCGATGAGGCCCCCGGCGCACCCGCCGGCCAGGCTCTGCAACGAAAGTCCCGTATAACCCATGGCCGACGAATGGTTCGAAACAGTCGCCATCGCCCAGCAACGTGCAAAGCGGCGCCTGCCGAAGTCCGTTTATTCATCACTGATTTCGGCAAGTGAAAAGGGCGTCACCGTCGCCGACAACGTCGCGGCGTTCAGCGAACTCGGCTTTGCGCCGCACGTTGTCGGTGCCAGCGAAAAGCGCGACCTGTCCACCACCGTGCTGGGCCAGGACATCTCCCTGCCCGTCCTGATCTCGCCGACCGGTGTCCAGGCGGTCGATCCCGACGGCGAGGTCGCCGTGGCGCGAGCCGCGGCCGCCCGGGGCACGGCGATGGGGTTGTCCTCGTTTGCCAGCAAGCCCATCGAAGAGGTCATCGCCGCCAATCCCAAGCTCTTCTTCCAGGTCTACTGGCTCGGCGGCCGCGACGCGATCGCCGAGCGGATCGAGCGGGCGCGGGAGGCGGGAGCGGTCGGCATCATCGTCACCACCGACTGGACGTTCTCCCACGGGCGCGACTGGGGCAGCCCCAAGATCCCCGAAGAGATGAACCTGAAAACCATTTTGCGGCTGTCCCCGGAGGCGATAACCAAGCCGCGGTGGCTGTGGAAGTTCGGCAAGACGCTGCGTCCACCGGACCTGCGGGTGCCCAACCAGGGCCGCCGCGGTGAGCCCGGTCCGCCCTTCTTCGCCGCCTACGGGGAATGGATGGGAACGCCGCCGCCCACCTGGGAAGACATCGCCTGGCTGGCCGAACTCTGGGGTGGACCCCTGATGCTCAAGGGCGTGATGCGCGTCGATGACGCCAAAAGGGCTGTGGACGCCGGTGTTTCGGCCATCTCGGTGTCCAACCACGGCGGCAACAATCTGGACGGGACGCCGGCGTCGATCCGTGCGCTGCCCGCGATCGCGGCGGCGGTCGGCGATCAGGTCGAGGTTTTGCTCGACGGCGGCATCCGCCGAGGCAGCGACGCGGTGAAGGCGGTAGCGCTGGGGGCGCGCGCGGTGATGATCGGCCGCGCCTACCTGTGGGGTCTGGCCGCAGCCGGACAGGCCGGGGTCGAGAACGTTCTGGACATTCTGCGCGGCGGCATCGACTCGGCACTGATGGGGCTGGGCCATTCGTCGATTCACGATTTGCGCGCGGACGACATTCTCATCCCGGACGGGTTCACCCGTGAATTGGGTGCGGGCTGAGCGTCCGCCGAGTCGCCGCGGGCCATACCACATATATGTTGTTCCCGGAATGAGCTATTCGCCGAGTTTGGTACGGGCGGTGCAGCCGTGGCGAACGAGCATTGATTTCTGCTCGCGCTCCGACTACGCGAAAAATAATTTCAATAGGTAGGGCAACAATTGGTGCACGCCAGGTGAATTCGTCTTACCATCGGCGGGTGCCCGTACTCGGCGAACTGGGTTGTGTGACGTCGAGGCAACTGTCGATATCCACCTCCGCGTCAATATTGATTCCGCTGGGGTCCACCGAACAGCACGGCCCGCACCTGCCGTTGGACACCGACACCAGGATCGCGACCGCGGTGGCCCGGGCCGTCGCCGCGCGACTGGACGAGCGATCCCAGCAGGATTGGCTGGTCGCGCCCGCGATCGCTTACGGCGCCAGCGGCGAGCACCAGAGCTTTCCGGGCACGATCTCGATCGGTACGGCGGCTTTGACGACGTTGCTGGTGGAGTACGGTCGCTCGGCTGCCTGCTGGGCGGACCGGCTGGTATTCGTCAACGGTCATGGCGGCAATGTGGAGGCACTGAGTCGCGCCACCGAGCTGCTTCGCTCGGAAGGTCGCGACGCCGCCTGGAGTCCGTGCGCCGCAACCGGCGCCGACGCCCATGCGGGCCACACCGAAACATCGGTGTTGCTGCACCTTTCGCCGGGCGATGTGCAACGCGACCAATTTCTCGTAGGCAATGATGCGCCGCTGCACGAGTTGCTACCGTCGATGCGCCGCGGCGGGATCGCTGCGGTAAGCGAGATCGGCGTGCTGGGAGATCCGACCACGGCCACCGCGGTCGAGGGGAGTCGGATCTTTGCGGAGATGGTCGACGATTGTTTGGGTCGAATTTGCCGGTGGGTACCCGGACCACGGGGGGTCCTGTCATGACGAAGCCAAGCGCAGCGAGGAGGAGCGGCGTTGACCACCCCGACCCGACTTCCTGACGGGTTTGCGGTGCAGGTCGATCGTCGAGTGCGGGTGCTCGGCGACGGCAGGGCTTTGCTCGGTGGTTCGCCGACCAGGCTGCTGCGGTTGGCTCCGGCGGCGCAAAGCATGCTTTCCGACGGTCGCCTGAAGGTCCGCGACGAGGTCAGCGCCCAGTTGGCCCGCACGCTGCTGGACGCGACGGTGGCCCATCCACGCCCGGCGACAGGCCCCTCATACCGCGACGTCACCGTCGTTATACCGGTGCGCGACAACCTCTTTGGCCTACGGCGCCTGGTGTCTTCGTTACGCGGCCTGCGAGTGATCGTGGTCGACGACGGCTCGTCGGCACCGGTCGAACTGGAAGACTTCGCCGGCGCCCACTGCGACATCGAAGTGCTGCATCACGTTCGCAGCAAAGGTCCGGCCGCCGCCCGCAACACCGGCCTGGCCGCCTGTACCACCGACTACGTCGCGTTCCTGGACTCCGACGTGGCGCCCCGGCGCGGTTGGCTGGAGGCTTTGCTCGGGCACTTCTGTGATCCGACCGTTGCGCTCGTGGCGCCACGCATCGTCGGCCTGGCCCAGAGCGAGAACGTTATCGCCCGGTACGAGGCGGTGCACTCTTCGCTGGACCTGGGTTTGCGGGAGGCGCCCGTATTGCCGCACAGTTCGGTGTCCTACGTGCCCAGCGCCGCGATCGTCTGCCGGACCGCAGCTATTCGGGAGGTCGGTGGTTTCGACGAGACCCTGCAGTCGGGTGAGGATGTCGACCTGTGCTGGCGGCTGGTGGAAGCCGGAGCCCGGTTGCGCTACGAGCCAATCGCCCTCGTTGCCCACGATCACCGCACCGAGCTACGGGACTGGATCGCACGCAAGGCGTTTTACGGGGGCTCGGCGGCGCCGCTGTCGGTGCGGCACCCCGACAAGACCGCGCCGGTGGTGATCTCGGGTTGGGCACTGGCGGCCTGGATCCTGGTGTCGCTGGGTTCCGGCCTGGCCCAGCTGGCCTCGATCGTGATCGCCTTGGTGACCGGGCGCCGGGTCGCCAAGGCGATGGACGGGGCCGAAACATCGCTGTGGGATGTGGTGGTGGTGGCCACCCGAGGGTTGTGGTCGGCGGCCCTGCAACTGGCATCCGCCATCTGTCGGCACTACTGGCCGCTTGCGCTGGTGGCAGCGATCTTTTTCCGGCAGTTCCGGCGGGTCGTGGTGATTGCCGCCATTGTGGATGGTGTGGCCGACTGGTTGCGCCGTCGCGAGGCGGCGGTGGACGGCGATGCCGAACCGATCGGGTTGTTCACCTTCCTGCTGCTCAAGCGCGTCGACGACCTGGCCTACGGAATCGGGCTCTGGTACGGGGTGCTGCGGGAACGCAACATCTCTGCGCTGAAGCCACAGATTCGGACATAACGGCTCGCAATTGTCCGCAGCCGAACGGCATAGCGATGTCTTGATCATCGGAGCCGGCAGTGCCGGTTCGGTTGTGGCTGAACGTCTTTCCGCCGACTCACGGTGCCGGGTGACCGTGCTGGAAGCCGGCCCGGGTCTCCATGACGCCGAGCTGCTGTCCCGCACCCGCAACGGGTTCGAGTTGCCGATCGGGGTGGGCAGCAGTCTGGTCGAGCGCTACCTGACGACGCTGACCGACCACCCGGCACGGCAGGTGCCGCTGGTGCGAGGCGCCACGCTGGGGGGTTCCGGCGCTGTCAACGGCGGCTATTTCTGCCGCGGCCTGCCCGCCGACTTCGACCGGCTGGCGCTGCCAGGGTGGGCCTGGTCCGACGTCCTGGCACATTTCCGGGCCATCGAAACGGACCTCGATTTCGACACCCCGGCGCACGGCGGCGCAGGGCCGATCCCGGTGCGCCGTGCATCGGAGATGACGGGTGCCAGCGCCACGTTCCTGGAGGCCACGCAGCGCGCCGGGTTCGATTGGATCGCCGACTTGAACGATGTGGGTCCCGACCTGCCGTCGGGTGTAGGTGCGGTGCCCCTCAACATCGTCGACGGCGTACGCACCGGCCCGGGGGCGGCCTTCCTGCTGCCCGCGCTGAGCCGGCCCAACCTGACCCTGTTGGCCCGCACCCGGGCGCTGCGGCTGCGTTTCGACAAAACGACAGCCACCGGGGTCGATGCGACCGGACCTGGCGGGCCCGTCACCTTGACCGCAGACCGAATAGTCTTGTGCGCCGGTGCGATTCCGTCGGCGCATCTGCTGATGACATCGGGCGTCGGGAACGAGGCGGTGTTGACCGCAGCCGGCGTGAAAGTTGTTGCGGCGCTGCCGGTCGGGATGAACTGCAGTGACCACCCGGAGTGGGTGATGCCCACCGACTGGGACGTGGCGGTGAACCGTCCGGTGTTGGAGGTGGTGCTGAGCACCGCCGATGGCATCGAAATTCGCCCGTACACAGGTGGTTTCGTCGCGATGACGGGGGACGGGACGCCGGGGCACCGGGACTGGCCGCACATCGGCGTGGCACTGATGCGGCCGGCCGCGCGCGGGCGCATCACTCTGTTGTCTCCCGACCCCTGGGTGCCGCCCCGGATCCAGCACCACTACGACAGTGCGCCAACCGATGTCGCCGCCCTGCGTGCGGGGAGCGAGCTGGCGCGTGAATTGTGCAGTACGGCAACCCATATCGGACCAGCGGTGTGGTCAACATCGCAACATCTATGCGGCAGCGCCCCAATGGGTCTCGACGGTGACCCGGACGCCGTCGTCGACTACCGCTGTCGGGTAAAGGGTTTGGAACACCTGTGGGTGATCGACGGATCGATCCTGCCGACGGTTCCCAGCCGGGGCCCGCACGCCACCATCGTGATGCTCGGCCATCGAGCGGCCGAGTTCGTCGGCTGAGCCGCTCAGCCGGCCGCGGCCGACTCGCCCGTCGCTTCGAACCGGGGACTCGCTGGAGCTGCCGGGGCTGCCGCTGCTGCGGCTCGCGCCGCGAGCGGCGCCGGCAGCGCGGAGACCGCTGCCGCCTCCACTTCGGTTGACTCGGCGGGGCTCGTCGGTAGCGACGGGATTGGCTGACGCTTAGCCGACCCCGCCGATCCCGCCGCTACTGCCGACCCCACCGATCCCACCGGCGCAGCCGCCGGTGCGATCGCCGAGCCTATCGATCCGGCTGCTGCCGGACTGATAGCCATTGTTGGCGCCGCTGCCGCGGCCGCCGGCGCCGCATGGGCGCTTTCGCTCAGGACCGAATGTCCGAGCGTCTGCTGGGGCAAGTTCACCGTGCCACTCTGAATGCTCGACACGTTCGCGGCCTCGCTGAGCGCGTACTGCTGCGATCCGAGGTTCATCAGATGCACGAACTGGTCGTGGAACGAAGCCGCCTGGGCCGCGATCTGCTGGAAGGCTTGGGCGTGGGCCCCGAACAACGCGGCCACCTCCGCCGACACCGCGTCGGTGCCCGCCGGGATCAACACGCCCGACGTCGGGATGGCCGCCGCCGCGCTCGCGTCATTGATCGCTGAGCCGATATTGGCCAAATCTGTTGCTGCGGCGGCCACATACTCCGTTGCAGCAATAACGTACGACATACCGCCCCCCGGCTAACCTGGATTGCGCTCGTCTCCCCACGAACTCGCCCCTGGGTCGGATGTTAATTCAGCGGCGCGCCGGCCGAGGCTTTTTCGCTCAAGTCGTACATATTTCCTCGACCGCGGATGCGACGCGCCAGGGGCAACTGGCGTCCGTCGCGGCCGGGTGCCCAGAAGCCGATCACCAGTGCGGCGACTCCGACGATGACGGCCATCGTGATCATCGAGGTGTGCATGGCCGTCATGAAGGCGGTCTGACTGAGTGTGGTCAGCTGATCTCCTTGCGGACCAAGCCTTTCCGCCACCTCGACCGCCTTCGGCAACGAGTCGGACGCCGGGCCGCGCACCGGTTCGGGGAACGCCGTCAGGTGTGGGGTCAGCTCGCGGCTGTATCGGCCGGCCAGGATCGAGCCCGCCACCGCGATGCCCAGCGCCCCGCCCAACTCGCGTGCGGTGTCGTTGACCGCGGAGGCGACGCCCTGTTTCTCGTCGGGGACGGCGGCCATGATGGCCGACGTGGTGGGCGCTGTGCAGAATCCGATGCCGGTGCTCAGGATCAGAGTCGGCCAGGCCAACTCGAGATAGGACGAGTTCAGATCCAGGACCAGCATGCACAGGAATCCGACCGCCATCAGCAGGGTGCCGACGAACAGCACCAGGCGCAACCCGAGCTTCGGCACATACCAGAACGACAGCGCCGAACAGATGCCCAGCGGCACCATGAACGGCCCGAATGCCACCGCCGTCATCAGCGGCGAATAGCCCATGATCTGCTGGACGTACTGCATGCCCAGATAGAAGAAGCCGAAGGTTCCGCCGAAGAGTACGACGATCGTCGCCGTGCCGGTCGCAAACCCCTCGTCGGCAAACAGCCGGACATCTAGAAGTGGCTGCCGCTTGCGGAATTCGACGATCCCGAACATTGCGGCGATGACCGCCCCGGCGGTAAGTCCACCCCACACCTGCGGGTCAGTCCAGCCGCGCGACGGGGCCTGCAGGATCGCGAAAACTCCGATCGCGACCGCCGCGCCGATCAGCAGCGCACCCAGCCAGTCGAGGCGCGGAGCCTCGGCATCCCGGGATGGCGAAATGGTGCACGCCATGGCGAAGATCACCAGTCCAGCAGCGCCCATCGACCAGAAGATGGCGTGCCAGTCCCAAAAACGAAGTAGCAGGCCAGAACCCAGCATGCCGACCACCCCGCCGGACCCCGCGGTACCGGCCCAGATGCCAACAGCCTTGATGCGCTGGTCTTTTGGATAGGCCACCGTGAGCAGTGACAGCGTCGCGGGCATAACGAACGCAGCGCCGATCCCGGCCAGTGTCCGGCCGGCGATGATCTGGGTCGGCGAATGCAGCAGTGCCGGGGCCATCGAGGCCACCGAGAAGATCGTCAGACCGGCGAGCAGGGCCCTGCGCCTGCCGTATCGGTCCCCGATCGCTCCGGCCGGCAGTAGCAGGCAGGCTAATGCCACGGTGTAGCCGTCGACGATCCAGGTCAGCTGGGTCTGGGTGGCCGACGTGGCCACCGCGATGTCACCCAATGCGGTGTTCAGCGCCGTCATCGAGGCGACCACCAGTGAGACGCCGATGCAGGCCACGGCCAGAGTCCACCTGCGGGCGCTGTTGCCGGTGCCTGGCGCCTCAGTACGCTGATCGGGCAGGGAAAGACGTTCATCGGGCCGGAACAGGGTTGCGACCATGCTCGCGCCTCCTTTCGGTGGCGAAGTAGTTGCCGAGACTAATGGTCTCGTGCATAGACGGTTAACCTCGGACCCAAACAGGGAGGTGCGTCACAATCAGCCAGGGGAGTAGTCAGGATCCCCGTCCGGCGCGATCCCGGGCGCGGTTGCTCGAGGCCGCCGCGACCCTGCTTCGTGCCGGGGGTCCGAGCGCGGTGACGGTCGATGCGGTCACCCGCGCCGCCAATGTGGCGCGGGCCACCTTGTATCGCCACTTTCCGAGTGGAAACGACTTACTGGCGGCAACTTTCAACAGCTTGATGCCGACCGCTCCGGAGCCACCGACGGAGGGGTCGCTGCGGGACCGGTTGCTGGCCATCGTGCTGGGGCAGGCCGAAGCCATCGCCGAGGCGCCCGCCATCCTGACCGCGATGGCGTGGCTGGCGTTGGGTTCGGACCTGCAGGAAATGCCGGAACCGCGCCACACCGAGGGCGCCGAAAGCGCGATCAGCACGTTGCGCGAACGCATCGCCCAGCAGTACGCGGCGCCATTCGACAGCTTGTTCGACAGTCCGCAGGCTGCCGAGCTGGGCGAGGTGGACCGCTCGCGCGCGATCGCGCTGCTGATCGGCCCGTTGGTGCTGGGCCGGCTGAGTACGTTGCCGGACTTCGACTACCGCGAATGCGCGCGCGCCGCCGTCGACGGGTTCCTGCACGTGCAGCGCGAGCAGGCCAGCGGTGGGGGCGCAGCGGGTTCTGTTGCCGCGCAGTGATCCCCACTCAACACGTGTCTGTTAGAGGCCCGTCCGGTCCCTGATGCGTTGCCGCACCGCGGACTTGCCCGTGGCCAAGGTCGCCAGCGCCAACCTGGTAGCGCTCCACCGGAATTCGTTGTCGGTGATCCAGCGCACGTACAGCAGTTCGGAATGCTCGAGCAGTTGCAAGGCCTCCAGAATGGATTCCTGCACGGGCCGGGCGCGCAGGATGAGGCCGGTCCGTTCGGGGAATCCGCGAAACATCCAGTCGCTGAAATCCGACAGCGCGAGCACCGCCGTACGTCTGGAAACCTCCGGGTCGAATACCGCCAGGAGTTCGACCGCCAGTTCGGCCGGTGGTGCCCCGTTGATCCAGTCGATCATCGGCTGTGCGGGGTCAGGTTCTCCCGGATTCGGCCCGAACACGGTTGGAAGCGTACGGGTCGGCTTCGGCGGCCGCGCGCTGCGGCGTAAAAGCCCTGCTAGGGTCGATGTCGGCCCGATTCGGAGAGCATCGCGGGCAGCCTGCGGATCGTCACCGCCCGGGATTTGGCCCAAGCGCTGATCTGGGGCATACTGTTCAGGTTGCCTTGCGCCAGGTTCAGGCCTGGCCGGGCATACGACCAGCGCCCACCAGGGGCGCGTCCGGTCCCAACCTTGGAGCGCGACTATTTTGGCCGCCTACGAGGCTGCGTGCGGGTGACACACCCGAGCGCGGGGAGCGGTTGAACCAAGACAGGTAAACAGCGGCGCAGTATCCGGCGCAACGCTAGACCGGCCCTCGCAAGGGCGGCCGGTCCGCGCGCCGGGGGGCACTGAGGTCGAATAACGGCTGAGGTCCGGACACGGGCTCGAAGTGTGGGAGAAGAGGTAGGAGAAGCGTGGCGGGACAAAAGATCCGCATCAGGCTTAAGGCCTACGACCATGAGGCTATTGACGCGTCGGCGCGCAAGATCGTCGAGACCGTCGTCCGTACAGGAGCCAGCGTCGTGGGACCGGTGCCGCTGCCGACGGAAAAGAATGTGTACTGCGTCATCCGCTCTCCGCATAAGTACAAGGACTCGCGGGAGCACTTCGAGATGCGTACTCATAAGCGGCTGATCGACATCCTCGACCCGACGCCGAAGACCGTTGACGCTCTCATGCGCATCGATCTTCCGGCCAGTGTCGACGTCAACATCCAGTAGGGGATCGGCGAGCAATGGCGAGAAAAGGCATTCTGGGCACCAAGCTGGGCATGACGCAGGTGTTCGACGAGAACAACCGCGTCGTGCCGGTGACTGTCGTCAAGGCCGGTCCGAACGTGGTGACCCGCGTCCGGACTCCGGAGCGTGACGGATACAGCGCGGTACAGGTCGCTTACGGCGAGATCAGCCCCCGCAAGGTCAACAAGCCGGTCACCGGTCAGTACGCGGCGGCGGGCGTCAACCCGCGCCGGCACCTGGCCGAGTTGCGGCTGGACGACGAGGCGGCGGCTGCCGAGTACGAAGTCGGTCAGGAGCTGACGGCGGAGATTTTCGCCGACGGCGCCTATGTCGACGTGACCGGTACTTCCAAGGGCAAGGGCTTCGCCGGCACCATGAAGCGGCACGGCTTCCGCGGACAGGGCGCCAGTCACGGCGCCCAGGCGGTGCACCGGCGTCCGGGTTCCATCGGCGGATGTGCCACTCCGGCACGGGTGTTCAAGGGCACCCGGATGTCCGGCCGGATGGGCAACGACCGGGTGACCGTGCAGAACCTGGTGGTGCACAAGGTCGACGCCGAGAACGGCGTGCTGCTGATCAAGGGTGCGGTCCCTGGCCGCACCGGTGGACTCGTGGTGGTCCGCAGTGCCATCAAACGAGGTGAGAAGTAATGGCGGACAAGACATTAAAGATTGACGTCAAGACTCCGGCCGGTAAGACCGACGGCTCCATCGACCTGCCGGCCGAGTTGTTCGACGCTCCGGCCAACATCGCGTTGATGCACCAGGTCGTGACCGCGCAGCAGGCCGCGAAACGTCAGGGCACGCACGCGACCAAGACGCGCGGCGACGTCAGCGGCGGTGGCCGCAAGCCGTACCGGCAGAAGGGGACCGGCCGGGCCCGCCAGGGTTCGACGCGGGCTCCGCAGTTCACCGGCGGTGGCACCGTGCACGGCCCGCAGCCGCGGGACTACAGCCAGCGCACACCCAAGAAGATGATCGCCGCCGCGTTGCGCGGTGCGCTGTCCGACCGGGCCCGCAACGGGCGTATCCACGCGGTGACCGAGTTCGTGGAGGGCCAGACTCCTTCGACGAAGAGCGCCAAGGCGTTCCTTTCCACCCTGACCGACCGCAAGCAGGTGCTGGTGGTCATCGGGCGCAGCGACGAGGCGGGCGTCAAGAGTGTGCGCAACCTGCCCGGTGTGCACATCCTGCCGCCGGACCAGCTCAACACCTACGACGTGCTGCGCGCCGACGATGTGGTGTTCAGCGTCGAGGCCTTGAACGCCTACATCTCAGCCAACACAGCGAACACCGCATCTTCCGAGGAGGTTTCGGCCTGATGGCGACCATCGCTGACCCGCGGGACATCATCCTGGCGCCGGTCATCTCCGAAAAGTCCTACGGACTGCTCGACGACAATGTGTACACCTTCGTCGTGCACCCTGATTCCAACAAGACGCAGATCAAGATCGCCATCGAGAAGATCTTCTCCGTCAAGGTCGCCTCGGTGAACACCGCTAATCGGCAGGGCAAGCGCAAGCGCACCCGGTCCGGATACGGCACGCGCAAGAGCACCAAGCGCGCGATCGTCACGCTGGCCCCGGGCAGCAAGCCGATCGACCTGTTCGGAGCACCGGCCTAGGCCCGGGCGACGAGAGAAAGACCTGATTAGACATGGCAATTCGCAAGTACAAGCCGACGACTCCCGGTCGCCGCGGCGCCAGCGTGTCGGACTTCTCCGAGATCACCCGATCCACCCCGGAGAAGTCACTGGTTCGGCCGCTGCACGGCCACGGCGGGCGTAACGCGCACGGCCGCATCACCACCCGGCACAAGGGTGGTGGCCACAAGCGCGCCTACCGGGTGATCGACTTCCGTCGCAACGACAAGGACGGCGTCAACGCCAAGGTCGCGCACATCGAGTACGACCCGAACCGCACCGCTCGGATCGCGCTCCTGCATTTCCTGGACGGCGAGAAGCGCTACATCATTGCGCCCAACGGTCTTTCGCAGGGCGACATCGTCGAGTCGGGCGCCAACGCCGACATCAAGCCCGGCAACAACCTGCCGCTGCGCAACATCCCGGCCGGCACTCTGGTGCACGCCGTGGAGTTGCGGCCCGGTGGCGGCGCCAAGCTCGCTCGGTCCGCCGGGTCCAGCATCCAGTTGCTCGGTAAGGAAGCGACCTACGCCTCGCTGCGTATGCCCAGCGGTGAGATCCGCCGCGTGGACGTCCGCTGCCGCGCGACGGTCGGTGAGGTGGGCAACGCCGAGCAGGCGAACATCAACTGGGGCAAGGCCGGCCGGATGCGCTGGAAGGGCAAGCGCCCCTCGGTGCGTGGTGTCGTGATGAACCCGGTCGACCACCCGCACGGCGGTGGTGAGGGCAAGACCTCCGGTGGTCGTCACCCCGTGAGCCCGTGGGGCAAGCCCGAGGGCCGCACCCGCAATCCGAACAAAGCCAGCAACAAGCTCATCGTTCGACGCCGGCGCACCGGCAAGAAGCACGGCCGGTAAGAGGAGCCAACAATGCCACGCAGCCTGAAGAAGGGCCCGTTCGTCGACGACCATCTGCTCAAGAAGGTCGACGTGCAGAACGAGAAGAACACCAAGCAGGTCATCAAGACCTGGTCGCGACGCTCGACCATCATTCCCGACTTCATCGGGCACACCTTCGCGGTGCACGACGGCCGCAAGCACGTCCCGGTGTTCGTCACCGAATCGATGGTGGGGCACAAGCTCGGTGAATTCGCGCCCACCCGCACCTTCAAGGGGCACATCAAGGACGACCGCAAGTCCAAGCGGCGATGAGCGCTTGCGCGAAGAGCAGAAGGCAGAGATGAGTACCACCACTATCGAATATCCCTCGGCGACCGCCAAGGCGCGGTTCGTGCGGGTGTCGCCCAGGAAGGCGCGCCGGGTCATCGACCTGGTCCGCGGCAAGTCGGTGACCGACGCTCTCGACATCCTGCGCTGGGCGCCGCAAGCCGCAAGTGAGCCGGTGGCCAAGGTGATCGCCAGCGCCGCGGCCAACGCCCAGAACAACAACGGCCTGGACCCGTCCACTCTCGTGGTGGCCACGGTGTACGCCGACGAAGGGCCGACCGCCAAGCGCATCCGTCCCCGCGCTCAGGGCCGCGCGTTCCGAATCCGCAAGCGCACCAGCCATATCACGGTGATCGTGGAGAGCCGGCCGCCCAAGGACCAGCGCGCGGCGAAGTCGTCGCGGGCACGTCGGGCCGAGGGCAGCAAGGCCGCCGCGAAGGCTGCACCTGGTTCGGACGCCAAGAAGGCGGCGACCAAGGCTCCGGCGAAGAAGGCGCCCGCCGCCAAGAAGGCGCCCGCCAAGAAAGTGGAGCCCAAGACCGAAGCCAAGACGTCTGAGACTTCTGACGCGAAGGGAGGCTCAGACTAGTGGGCCAGAAGATCAATCCGCACGGCTTCCGGCTGGGCATCACCACCGACTGGAAGTCGCGCTGGTACGCCGACAAGCAGTACGCCGACTACGTCAAGGAGGACGTGGCGATCCGTCGGCTGCTGTCCACCGGCCTTGAGCGCGCGGGCATCGCCGACGTGGAGATCGAGCGGACCCGCGACCGGGTTCGCGTTGATATCCACACCGCCCGACCGGGCATCGTGATCGGGCGCCGGGGCACCGAGGCGGACCGCATTCGCGCCGACCTGGAGAAGCTGACCAAAAAGCAGGTGCAGCTCAACATCCTCGAGGTGAAAAACCCTGAGTCGCAAGCACAGTTGGTCGCCCAGGGCGTTGCCGAGCAGTTGAGCAACCGTGTGGCATTCCGCCGTGCGATGCGCAAGGCCATTCAGTCGGCCATGCGTCAGCCCAACGTCAAGGGGATCCGGGTGCAGTGCTCGGGCCGACTGGGCGGCGCGGAGATGAGCCGTTCGGAGTTCTACCGCGAGGGCCGGGTGCCGCTGCACACGCTGCGGGCCGACATCGACTACGGCCTGTACGAGGCCAAGACCACCTTCGGCCGCATCGGCGTGAAGGTGTGGATCTACAAGGGCGACATCGTCGGCGGTAAGCGCGAACTGGCCGCCGCCGCCCCGGCCGCCGACCGTCCGCGCCGCGAGCGGCCGTCGGGCACCCGTCCGCGTCGTAGCGGTGCTTCGGGCACCACGGCGACCGGCACCGACGCCGGCCGCGCGGCGGGCGGCGAAGAGGGCTCGGCTCCCGCCGCGGCCGCGGGCGCCGCGGCGCCGGCAACTGAAGCGCAGAGCACGGAGAGCTGAATCATGTTGATTCCCCGCAAGGTTAAACACCGCAAGCAGCACCACCCGCGCCAGCGTGGCATCGCAAGTGGTGGCACGTCGGTGAACTTCGGTGACTACGGCATCCAGGCTCTGGAGCACGCCTACGTCACCAACCGGCAGATCGAGTCCGCTCGTATCGCCATCAACCGGCACATCAAGCGTGGCGGCAAGGTGTGGATCAACATCTTCCCCGACCGCCCGCTGACCAAGAAGCCCGCCGAGACTCGAATGGGCTCGGGTAAGGGTTCGCCGGAATGGTGGGTGGTCAACGTCAAGCCGGGCCGGGTGCTGTTCGAGTTGAGCTACCCGAACGAGCAGATCGCCCGCGCGGCGCTCACCCGGGCAATCCACAAGCTGCCGATCAAGGCACGCATCGTTACCCGAGAGGAGCAGTTCTGATGGCAGTGGGAATTTCCCCTGGCGAACTGCGCGAGCTCACCGACGAGGAGTTGCACGAGCGCGTACGTGAGTCCAAGGAAGAGCTGTTCAATCTGCGCTTCCAGATGGCCACCGGCCAGCTCAGCAACAACCGCCGGCTCCGCACCGTGCGTCAGGAAATCGCGCGCGTCTACACGGTGCTGCGCGAACGCGAACTGGGTCTGGCTTCCGGCCCCGATGGGTCTGACGAGAAGGAATCGTGATGGCAGAAGCGAAGAAGGCACCGGCCAAGGCCGCTACCAAAGCCGCTCCGAAGGCCGCCGCCAAGGACGCCGGCTCGAAGGAGAAGGGTCCCAAGCACACTCCGGCCACGCCGAAGCCGCGCGGACGTCGCAAGACGCGCATCGGCTATGTGGTGAGTGACAAGATGCAGAAGACCATCGTGGTCGAGCTCGAAGACCGCGTGCGGCACCCGTTGTACGGCAAGATCATTCGTACCACCAAGAAGGTGAAGGCCCACGACGAGAACAGCATCGCCGGCATCGGCGACCGCGTCTCGCTGATGGAGACCCGCCCGCTGTCGGCCACCAAGCGCTGGCGCCTGGTGGAGATTCTCGAGAAGGCCAAGTAGCCCGCGCGAGCAGACGTGAAAGCCCCCGCACGCACGGCGTGTCGGGGGCTTTTACGTCTGCTCGCGCAAATTCGCGCGCAGTCCGTGCACGAAGGTGCGCAGCCGTTCCGGCGTCGCGGTGTCCGGGTCGCTGAGCCGAAGCTGAAGCAGTTCGCGGCCGGCCGCGTAGAGGATCCGCGCGGTGTATTCCGGGTCCTGCAGTTCAGGGTTCAGGCGCAACAGTTCCCCTTGGAGAAAGTCCCGCACCACCGTCTGCGATTGAGCCAGCCGCTCATGTAACACCGGCGGCGCGCCCTGCGGCGGAAACAGGAACAGCCGCCACGTCGCGGTGTGCGCGTCGACCGCGGTAAGCACGCCGTCGAACGCGCGCACCAGCGGTTGGTTGTCCTCGGTGGGCTCGCCCAACTCGCTGATCGCCTCGACGAACTGCTCGCCGGCCCGCCCCGCCTCACGGTCGATCAAGGCGACGAAAAGCTTTGCGGGATCACCGAACAACTGATAGATCAGCGAACGGTTGATGCCTGCTTCCCGGGCGATGCGGTTCGGCGTCGCCGCATGAAATCCTTCGACGTCGACGATGGCATGCGTGACATCCAGGATCTGTTCGCGCCGCTGTTCGGCGGTCATCCGCCGCTTGGGGGCGTCCCTGGTGGCCTGTGTCACGCTTGACAGCATAACTAACACTTTGTGAGTATTACTCACAAAGTGTTAGTTATCGAGAGGTCTGCATGGTCACCTACTACCCGGAACTCGCGCAGCGGGTTGCGAGCCAACGACAGCTGCAGCCAGATCTGTACGGCGACATCGACTTTGACGAGCGGCCGTATCGGCTGACCAAGCAGCCCGGGGACAAGTCGTCGTTGCCGGCGTGGGCCGCCGACCGCGACCAGATCCTCACCGACGACCGTGTCCTGGAGCTGATGGAGACGGCGACCATGCTCGGCGATGTGGTGGCCGACCCGTACGCGGCGCTGATGAGCCGCTACAGCGTCACCGAGCTGATCGACATGCTCAAGACTGCCTGCCGCCATGGCATCGACGCCGTTCCCGACGCGCCCGAAGAGTTGGTGGCGTTCATCGCCGCGATGGAGGTCAGGCCGGACTGGATCAACTTCGACCTGATCGAGGAGGGTGCGCGGCAGGCGCGCGCCGCCGCGGCGTTGCTGGCCCACTTCATCACCCGCGGCGCTTTCATCGCCACCTTCACCAACACCTACGCGGCATTGCCGATGGGCCTGACCGGTGCGCTCTCGGGTCGCCGCGCCGCGCGCCGGGTCAACGAGACGGCGAGCTTCTTCGCCGTCACCACCCTGCCGGGCGCGTTGCAGCGGTACGGGCCGGGGTTCGAGGCGGCCGCGATGGTCCGGCTGATGCATTCGATGGTCCGCTACAACGCGCTGAAGAAATCCGACAAGTGGGATGTCGACGTGTACGGCGTGCCGGTGCCGCAGGTGGACCAGATGCCGGCGGGCATGATCGGCCAGTACATGACGTCCCAGCAGGTGCTGCGGCAGGGCCGGGACAAGTTCAACGAGCAGGAGCGAGCGCTCGTCGAGTTCGGGCGCTACCGTTGCTTCCTGCTCGGCCTGCCCGAGGAACTGTTGCCCACCACCCCCGCCGAGACGGTTCACGTCATGCATGCCCGCGCGGCGCTGCTGCGCGACGGATTCGACTCCGTCTGCCGTGAACTCGTCGACTCCACGATGGCCGCGTATCTGCGTCCGGGAACCTCCTGGTTCGACCGCGCCGCAGAGGCCGTGGAGAAGAGCTACAGCAAGGAGACGTTCGTGCGGGCGTTCTGCAACGGCCACCGCGAAACCGCCGAGGCCATGGGCGTCTCGATCGGAGTGGCCGACCGCATCCGTATCGCCCTGACCGGGCCGTTCATCGCCGGGCGCTTTGTTGCCGTACAGCGCGCCAGTAACATTCCCGCGCTGCGTCGGCTGGTCGACAGCTATGTCATCCGGCTGCTCAAGCTGCGACTGAAGACCTACGGAAAGCCCGAATTCACCAGCGATTCCGCTCATTACACGCCGATACCGCACTGAGCAGGATCAGGCGGGCATCGACGAACCTGGACGAACCTGGACAAACCTGGACGAACCTGGACAAAACATCGAGCCGCCGCGAAATCTCAGCTGATTGCTATGCGGCGCGTGTAATGTCCACGGACATTCGGATGGTCGGCGAAACGTCGATGAAGACACAGAGTGAGGCTGGCGGATATGACTGGGCAGTCGGGGTCCAACGTACCGGGTCAATTTCAAGGCAAGATCGAGCTGGACATTCGGGATTCGGAGCCGGACTGGGGGCCGTACGCGGCGCCCACCGCCCCGGAGAATTCGCCGAACATCCTCTACCTGGTGTGGGACGACACCGGCATCGCGACCTGGGACTGCTTCGGCGGTCTGGTCGAGATGCCGGCCATGAGCAGGATCGCCGAACGCGGGGTGCGCCTCACGCAGTTCCACACCACCGCGCTGTGCTCACCGACCCGGGCGTCACTGCTGACCGGCCGCAACGCCACCACCGTCGGCATGGCCACGATTGAAGAGTTCACCGACGGGTTCCCCAACTGCAATGGCCGCATTCCGGCCGATACCGCGCTGCTCTCCGAGGTGCTCAACGAGCGCGGGTACAACACCTACTGCATCGGCAAGTGGCACCTGACGCCGCTGGAAGAGTCCAGCATGGCCGCGACCAAGCGGCACTGGCCGACGTCGCGCGGCTTCGAACGCTTCTACGGCTTCCTGGGCGGTGAGACCGACCAGTGGTATCCGGACCTGGTGTACGACAACCACCCGGTGAACCCGCCGGGCACCCCTGAGGACGGTTACCACCTGTCAAAAGACCTGGCCGACAAGACGATTCAATTCATCCGCGATGCCAAGGTGATCGCTCCGGACAAGCCGTGGTTCAGCTACGTCTGCCCCGGCGCCGGCCACGCGCCGCACCACGTGTTCAAGGAATGGGCCGACAAGTACAGCGGCGTGTTCGACATGGGCTACGAGAAATACCGCGAGATCGCTCTGGAAAAGCAGAAGGCGATGGGGATCGTTCCGCCGGACACCGAGTTGTCTCCGATCAACCCCTACCTCGACGTCAAGGGACCGCAGGGAGAGGCGTGGCCGCTGCAGGACACCGTGCGCCCGTGGGACAGCCTCACCGCCGACGAGAAGCGACTGTTCAGCCGGATGGCCGAGGTGTTCGCCGGCTTCCTGAGCTACACCGACGCCCAGATCGGCCGGATCCTGGATTACCTGGACGAGTCGGGTCAGCTGGACGACACCATCATCGTGGTCATCTCCGACAACGGCGCCAGCGGCGAAGGCGGCCCGAACGGGTCGGTCAACGAGGGCAAGTTCTTCAACGGCTACATCGACACCGTCGAAGAGAGCATGCGGCTCTTCGACCAGTTGGGCGGGCCGGAAACCTACAACCATTACCCGATCGGCTGGGCGATGGCCTTCAACACCCCTTATAAGTTGTTCAAACGCTACGCCTCTCACGAGGGCGGCATTGCCGACACCGCAATCATCTCCTGGCCCAACGGTATTGGCGCGCACGGCGAGGTCCGCGACAACTACGTCAACGTCAGCGACATCACCCCGACCGTCTACGACCTGCTCGGCATGACGCCGCCCGATACCGTCAAAGGCATCGCGCAGAAGCCGCTGGACGGTGTGAGCTTCAAAGCCGCCCTTGAGGATTCGAGTGCTGACACCGGAAAGACGACGCAGTTCTACACCATGCTCGGCACCCGGGGGATCTGGCATCAGGGCTGGTTCGCCAACACCGTGCATGCCGCCACGCCCGCGGGCTGGTCACACTTCGAACAGGACCGGTGGGAGCTGTTTCACATCGAGCGGGATCGCAGCCAGTGCCATGACCTGGCGACGGAGCATCCGGGGAAACTCGAAGAACTCAAAGAGCTGTGGTTCTCCGAGGCCGCCAAGTACAACGGCCTGCCGTTGGCCGACCTGAACATCTTCGAGACGTTGTCGCGGTCACGGCCTTACCTGGTCAGTGAACGGGACAGCTACATCTACTACCCGGACTGCGCCGACGTCGGCATCGGCGCCGCACCCGAGATGCGTGGGCGGTCCTTCGCGGTGGTGGCCGACGTGACTTTGGATACCACCGGCGCCGAAGGGGTGTTGTTCAAACAGGGCGGGGCGCACGGCGGGCACGTGCTGTTCATCCAGGACGGGCGGCTCCAGTACGTCTACAACTTCCTCGGCGAACGGCAGCAGCTCATTCAGTCGGCCGGCCCGATCCCGTTGGGCCACCACCTGCTCGGCGCGCGTTACGAGCGCACCGGAACCGTACCGAACAGCCACACCCCGATCGGTGTCGTCACGCTGTACTTCGACGAGCATCCGGTCGGGACGCTGCCCGACGTGATGACCCACCCCGGAACGTTCGGGTTGGCGGGTGCCGGCATCACCGTCGGACGCAACGGCGGCTCGGGCGTGTCCAGCCGGTACAAGGCGCCGTTTGTGTTCACCGGCGGCACCATCACCCAGGTGGCGTTAGACCTGTCGGGTCGGCCCTACGAGGATGTGGAAAAGGATCTGGCGCTTGCCTTTTCCCGCGATTGAGCGGATTGCGCGGTTCGCGGCGCTGGTGGCGGCTGGCTTGTTTGAGGCGCACTCGGCGGCGCCGGGATTCGACACTGCCAAATCCCTGTTGAATCAGGACTTCGCGGTCGTCATACCCTGAACTGGTGTTGACGGAGCTGGTGGAGCTGCCGGGCGGATCGTTCCGGATGGGATCGACGAGCTTCTACCCCGAAGAGGCGCCGATCCACACCGTGACGGTGGCCGGGTTCGCGGTGGAACGCCACCCGGTGACCAACGCCCAGTTCGCCGAATTCGTTGCAGCGACGGGCTATGTGACAGTCGCCGAGCAGCCCCTGGATGCGGCCCTGTATCCGGGGGCCGATCCCGCCGATCTGTGTCCAGGCGCCATGGTGTTTCGCCCCACGCGGGGACCGGTCGACCTGCGCGACTGGCGGCAGTGGTGGGACTGGGCGCCCGGAGCGAGCTGGCGCCACCCCTTCGGTCCCGAGAGCGACGTCGCGGACCGCCCCGATCATCCGGTCGTGCAAGTGGCGTATCCCGACGCCGCGGCCTACGCACGATGGGCGGGACGGCGCCTGCCGACCGAAGCCGAATGGGAGTACGCCGCCCGCGCCGGGGCGACCGGCCGCTATGCGTGGGGTGAGGAGGAAAAGCCTGACGGGCAGTTGATGGCAAACACCTGGCAGGGCCGGTTCCCATACCGCAACGACGGTGCACTCGGCTGGTTCGGCACGTCGCCGGTGGGCAGCTTTCCCCCCAACGGTTTCGGTCTGTCCGACATGATCGGCAACGTCTGGGAATGGACCACAACGGAGTTCAGCGCGCACCACCGCCTCGACCAGCCGCCGAAGGCATGCTGCGCCCCGGCCAATCCGGCCGACCCGTCGATCAGCCAGACCCTCAAGGGCGGTTCCCATCTGTGTGCACCGGAATACTGTCATCGCTACCGACCGTCGGCCCGTTCGCCGCAGACCCAGGACACGGCGACCACCCATATCGGATTCCGTTGCGTGCTGGATTCAACCCGGGTCGAATAAATTTGCCGCCAGACGCCGCGCCGCATTGCGGGCGGAATGTCTATGAGTTTCAATAACCTTTCGCTAGCAAATCCCCTTTGCTTCCAGTGAAAGGCCGCGTCCGATGAGCCATCAGGCCCCGCCGCCCGCCCCGCCCGCGCCGCCACACAGTCAGCCGACCGGGCCGGCGCCGGGGCAGCCGAAGCAGCCGTCCCGGGCGCGACGCTTACTGGTCGACTTCGGTGTAATCCTCGCCGTCTTGGTCGTGTATGTACTGTCTTTGGTCGGGGTCCATTTGCTCGCAACGTCGGGCGAGGCAATGGAGGAACCGAACCTCGACGCCAAGGAGAACACCGTAGTACAGGTGAAGCTCGAGGAGCTGGACACGGTTAACAACCGGCTGAAGGTGAGCGTCCTTGTCATTCCGGAAGATTCATTGGTAAACAAGAAATATTTCGTGTTGGCCCAGGATGTAACCGTGCGCATGCATCCCGAGAACGACCTGGGGGACTTGCAGTACCCAGTCGGAAAGTCGCCGGCCCAGCAGAGCACCTATCTTGATGCGGAAGGCGACCCGGCCAACTGGCCATTCGACTCATACCGCACGGGCAAAATCTCGGCCGAGGTATTTGCTGGTACTGGTGACAATCGCACCGTGGAGGACGCTCGCGTAGAGGTCATAGGTTCGGTGGGCGGCTGGGACGCCAGCCTCCGACGTGTCCAATCTCCAGGCGATGAAGATCCCCGCCCCGATGACGTGATCATCACTTTGCACCGGTCCAAGAGCACCCTCATCTTCGACCTGGGCATCGTCCTGGTGCTCATCTCGCTGCCCGCCCTGGCGCTGTGGGTGTCCATCCCAATGGTGTTGGGCAAGAAGAAGTTCCTGCCGCCGTTCGTATCCTGGTTCGCTGCCATGCTGTTCGCGGTGGTCCCGCTGCGAAATATCTTCCCGGGCAAGCCACCGGAGGGCTCGTGGGTGGATCAGGCCATCACGCTGTGGGTGCTGCTGGCCCTGATCGTCGCGATGACGTTGTTCATCGTGGCGTACCGAAAACAGTCGGACTGAATGGCGGCTCATCGCCGCCGGGGACTCGTGACCGCTCAAAGCGCCCACCGAAACCGATTCGGCCGCAGGCGAAGTCGACGATGACCGCCGCAGACAGATGGTGCGAGCGTCACGCCAGCGTGGCGTTGGGCGTCGAGCGTCACGCCAGCGTGACGGGCGGTGGCTTAGGCGCGCCAATGAGATTGAGCGCGAAGCGCTGCCGGGCGGTGTGGTGATTGCTACCATCTGAGTCCGTGTCATCCCCCGAGGCCGCGTCGCCAGTGCACGAGCCCGGACCGCCCGAACACAAGCACATGTCGGTGCGCAAGCACCTGGTGTTGGACACGTCGATCATCGTCGGAGTCTCGGTGCTCTGGCTCCTTGGCGTGCTCAGCTACAAATGGCTGGCACCGCATCCGCTGCCGAAGGTCGACCTGGGTACCACCGACGACCCGTTGGTCGTTGTGCACGTCGAACAACTCAACCCCACCGAGCAACTGCTTGAGGTGAAGGTCTTGCTTCGGCCGGACGAGTCCATCATCAATCGACGGCTGAACCGCCTTACCGCTGAATCGGCGGTGCGGTTCGTCTCGCAGAACGACATGGCCGAATTGCAGTACCACACCGGCAAAGCTCCGGAATGGTTGTCGACCACCATCGACGCCCGCGGCAAAGCCACCGAATGGCCGGTGGACGAATACGTGACGGACCCGATTCAGGCCGAATGGCTCGTCGGTGCCGCGGACACCAGCCATTACGAGCCGGCGCGGGTCGAGGTGGAAGGGGCCGTGGACGGATTCGACATCCACCTCGAACGCGTTGCCAGTTCGGACCCGAAAGCGCCCGCTGCCGTCGTCATCAAGCTGAAGCGGACCAAGGCGCAGCAATTTTTCGACATCGGGATCTGTTTGGTGCTGATCGCGTTGCCCGCGCTGGCGCTGTTCGTCGCCATTCAGATGGTGACCAGGCGGCGACCCTTCCTGCCGCCGTTCGGCACCTGGTATGCGGCCATGCTGTTCGCGGTGGTGCCGCTGCGAAACTTCCTGCCCGGCTCGCCGCCGACGGGCGCCTGGATCGACCAGGGACTGGTGATCTGGGTGCTGTTGGGCCTGGCCACCGCCATGGTCATCTACATCATCGCCTGGTACCGCGACCGGGCGTAGCTGCCGGCGGTCGCGGTTCTGACGTCGTCTACCTGGTGTCGCTATTCGGCTATGACCGGCTGGCTGCCGTGCCCCGCCAGCTGTCCGACCCGGACCTGAGTACGGCCGACAACAAAGTCGTCGTGGTGCGCCTCGAGCCGCTGGGCACCGGCTCGACCACCGCGGCAGGCCGCGTGGACGTGACCGAATTGCGGGAGGGGTGGCTCCCGCCGGCTGGCTCCTGGGTTGACCAGGCCGTCGTGATCTGGGTATTGATAGGGCTGGCCACGGCGCTGGTGCTCTACGTAATGGCCTGGCACCGGCAGGGCGACTGAGCGGCCGGACGATCGCCAATTTGGCGGTGAGCTGGCTGTCACCTAGACTCTAGGGGTTGCCTTGGGCAGACCTCGGCTGGTTCATGTGTAAGCATTCACCGGCCCCGCGTGCCCTTCGGGAACGAATGCTTTTCAAGACCGCGCACGGCTAGTGCTGCCGTCGGTTGTGCCCGTCTCGGGTACACCGCCTGTTCTCTTGCCGCGCACACGTCAAACAGGTCAGGAGATCGAGTGATTCAGCAGGAATCGCGGCTCAAGGTCGCCGACAACACCGGCGCCAAGGAGATCTTGTGCATCCGGGTGCTCGGTGGTTCGTCGCGACGCTACGCCGGCATCGGTGACGTCATCGTCGCCACGGTCAAGGACGCCATCCCGGGCGGCAACGTCAAGCGGGGCGACGTCGTGAAGGCCGTCGTGGTGCGCACCGTCAAGGAACGTCGGCGGCCCGACGGCAGCTACATCAAGTTCGACGAGAACGCCGCGGTGATCATCAAGCCCGACAACGACCCGCGCGGCACGCGCATCTTCGGCCCGGTCGGCCGTGAGTTGCGAGAGAAGAAGTTCATGAAGATCATCTCGCTGGCCCCGGAGGTGTTGTAGATGAAGGTCCACAAAGGCGACACCGTGCTAGTCATCGCCGGCAAGGACAAGGGCGCCAAGGGCAAGGTCATTCAGGCCTACCCCGACCGCAACCGGGTGCTTGTCGAGGGTGTCAACCGCATCAAGAAGCACACCGCCGTCTCGACCAATCAGCGTGGTGCCCGCTCCGGCGGCATCGTCACCCAGGAAGCGCCGATCCACGTGTCCAACGTGATGGTCGTGGATTCGGACGGCAAGCCCACTCGCGTCGGTTACCGCGTCGACGAGGAGACCGGCAAGCGCGTCCGTATCTCCAAGCGCAACGGCAAGGACATCTGATGACCACTGCAGAAAAGACTCAGCCGCGCTTGAAAGAGCGCTACCGCAACGAGATTCGCGACGCGCTGCACAAGCAGTTCAATTACCGCAACGTGATGCAGATCCCGACGGTGACCAAGGTCGTGGTCAACATGGGTGTCGGCGAGGCCGCTCGCGACGCGAAGTTGATCAACGGCGCCGTCAACGACCTGGCGCTGATCACCGGGCAACGTCCCGAGATCCGCAAGGCGCGAAAGTCCATCGCGCAGTTCAAGTTGCGCGAAGGGATGCCGATCGGCGTACGGGTTACGCTGCGCGGCGACCGGATGTGGGAGTTCCTCGACCGGCTCACGTCGATCGCACTGCCCCGTATCCGTGACTTCCGCGGGTTGTCACCCAAGCAGTTCGACGGTGTTGGCAACTACACCTTCGGGCTGGCCGAGCAGTCGGTGTTCCACGAGATCGACGTCGACAAGATCGATCGGGTCCGCGGCATGGACATCAACGTCGTCACTTCGGCGACGAACGACGACGAAGGACGAGCGCTGTTGCGGGCCCTCGGCTTTCCCTTCAAGGAGAACTGAGCAGATGGCGAAGAAAGCACTGGTCAACAAGGCCGCGCGCAAGCCGAAGTTTGCGGTGCGCGGCTACACCCGCTGCAGCAAGTGCGGCCGTCCGCGCGCGGTGTTCCGCAAGTTCGGGCTGTGCCGAATCTGCCTGCGCGAGATGGCGCATGCGGGCGAGTTGCCCGGCGTGCAGAAGAGCAGCTGGTGAGGAGTAGCGCTCAATGACCGCGATGACGACGATGCAGAGCGTAGCGATGAAGAGGAGCAGCGCTCGATGACTATGACCGATCCAATCGCAGACTTCTTGACCCGTCTGCGCAACGCCAACTCGGCTTACCACGACGAAGTGACCTTGCCGCACTCCAAGATCAAGGCCAACATCGCCCAGATCCTCAAGAACGAGGGCTACATCACCGACTTCCGTACCGAGGATGCTCGGGTGGGCAAGTCGCTGATCGTCCAGCTCAAGTACGGACCCAGTCGGGAGCGCAGCATTGCCGGCCTGAAGCGGGTGTCCAAGCCCGGCCTGCGTGTGTACGCAAAGTCCACCAACCTGCCGCGCGTGCTCGGCGGCCTCGGCGTTGCGATCATTTCGACGTCGTCGGGCCTGCTCACCGACCGTCAGGCAGCCAGACAGGGCGTGGGCGGCGAAGTCCTCGCTTACGTCTGGTAGTAGGGGAGAGGCAGCGTAAAAGATGTCGCGAATTGGTAAGCAGCCGGTTCCGGTTCCGGCCGGAGTCGACGTAACGATCGAGGGCCAGAACGTCTCGGTGAAGGGACCCAAGGGCACCCTCGAGCTGACGGTGGCCGAGCCAATCTCCGTGTCGCGCAACGACGACGGCGCAATTGTGGTGACGCGTCCCAACGACGAGCGGCACAACCGCTCGTTGCACGGACTGTCGCGGACCCTGTTGTCGAACCTGGTGACGGGCGTGACCGAGGGCTACACGACCAAGATGGAAATCTACGGCGTCGGTTACCGTGTGCAGCTCAAGGGCAGCAACCTGGAGTTCGCGCTGGGATACAGCCACCCGGTGGTGATCGAGGCCCCCGAAGGCATCACCTTCGCGGTCCAGGCGCCCACCAAGTTCACGGTCTCCGGGATCGACAAGCAGAAGGTCGGCCAAATCTCGGCGAACATCCGTCGGCTGCGCCGTCCCGACCCGTACAAGGGCAAGGGCGTGCGTTACGAGGGCGAGCAGATCCGCCGCAAGGTCGGAAAGACAGGTAAGTAGTCATGGCGCAAACAATTTCCGCAACCCGGCGGGTCTCGCGGCTGCGTAGGCACGCCCGGCTGCGCAAGAAGCTCTCGGGCACCGCCGACCGTCCCCGCTTGGTGGTCAATCGGTCTTCGCGGCACATTCACGTGCAGCTGGTGAATGACCTCAACGGCACCACCGTGGCCGCCGCTTCGTCCATCGAAGCCGACGTCCGCGGTCTGGACGGCGACAAGAAAGCCCGTAGCGTGCGGGTAGGCCAGTTGATCGCCGAGCGTGCCAAGGCCGCTGGCGTCGACACCGTGGTGTTCGACCGCGGCGGCTACACCTACGGTGGACGGATCGCGGCATTGGCTGATGCCGCCCGCGAGAACGGATTGCAATTCTGATGAACAGCATCAGCCTGATGAACGGAAGGTTCGCATAATGGCGGAACAGCCGGCTGGGGGCACCACAGATAACCGTGGCCCGGACAGCCGTGACGGCCGCGACTCGCGCGACGGACGGGGCCGCCGGGACGGCGGTGGCCGTGGTGGCCGCGACCGTGACGGCGACAAAGGCAACTACTTGGAGCGGGTCGTGGCGATCAACCGCGTCTCCAAGGTGGTCAAGGGTGGTCGGCGCTTCAGCTTCACCGCCCTGGTCATCGTGGGTGACGGCAACGGCATGGTCGGCGTCGGCTACGGCAAGGCCAAGGAAGTTCCGGCCGCGATCGCCAAGGGCGTCGAGGAGGCTCGTAAGGGCTTCTTCCGCGTGCCGCTGATCGGCGGAACGATCACGCACCCGGTGCAGGGTGAGGCCGCAGCCGGCGTCGTGCTGCTGCGTCCGGCCAGCCCGGGTACCGGTGTGATCGCCGGTGGTGCGGCCCGTGCGGTGCTGGAATGCGCTGGGGTGCACGACATTCTGGCGAAGTCGTTGGGCAGTGACAACGCGATCAATGTGGTGCACGCCACCGTCGCCGCCCTCAAGATGTTGCAGCGTCCCGAGGAGGTGGCCGCCCGGCGCGGCCTGCCCATCGAGGATGTCGCCCCGGCCGGGATGCTGAAGGCCCGTCGCGAAAGTGACGCGCTGGCCAGGGCCGCGGTGGCAAGAGAGGCTCAGGCACAACCATGAGTGACGGACAGCTGAAGATCACCCAGGTGCGCAGCACCATCGGGGCACGCTGGAAGCAACGCGAGAGCCTGCGCACGCTGGGCCTGCGCAAGATTCGCCACTCGGTGATCCGCGACGACAACGCACAGACCCGCGGGCTGATCGCGGTGGTGCGCCACCTCGTCGAGGTGGAGCCCGCGAATACCGGAGGTAAGTAGAAGTGACCATCAAGCTGCACGACCTGCGGCCTGCGCCCGGGTCGAAGACCGCGCGCACCCGTGTCGGCCGCGGTGAGGGTTCCAAGGGCAAGTCCGCGGGTCGCGGCACCAAGGGAACGAAGGCGCGCAAGAACGTTCCGGCGACCTTCGAGGGCGGGCAGATGCCGCTGCACATGCGGCTGCCCAAGCTCAAGGGGTTCCGCAACCGGTTCCGCACCGAGTACCAGGTCGTCAACGTCGGCGACATCAACCGGCTGTTCCCCGAAGGGGGCTCGGTTGGTATCGACGAGCTGGTGGCCAAGGGCGCCGTTCGCAAGAACACGTTGGTGAAGGTCCTCGGTGACGGCAAGCTGACCGTCAAGGTGGACCTGACCGCGCACAAGTTCAGCGGCAGCGCCCGCGAGAAGATCACTGCCGCCGGCGGCTCAGCCACCGAGCTCTAGCTTTACCCCCGCGAGCAGTCCCCCGCTAGCGGGAGGTGCCCCCAGCCAAAGCTCCCGCACGCTCGGCGTGTTGGGAGCTTTAGCGTCTGCTCGCGCAAGCTAGCTGAGCTGCGGAATGACCTCTGCGGCAAGGCGTTCCATCTGTTCCCGATTCTCGGCCACATCCTCGCCGACCGGATTGAGCAACAGCATCTCCGCGCCCGCGTACATCACCTCGCGCAGCCCGCGGACCACGTCGGCCGGGGTCCCCGACACCGGGACCGCGTCGATGCCGGCCATTTTTCCGTAGATCCGTCGCAGCCCGGCGAGCACACGTTCGCGAGCCCGGGCGGCATCGTCGTCGATCATCAGATAGACCCGCTTGCCGATGGTGAAGTGCGCGGGATCCTTCAGCTGCTCGGCCAGTTCGCGATGCAGCACCTGCACCGCGTTGGCGAAGTCAGCCGTCGTCGACGACCCGGCACCCAGGAAGGCGTCGCCGTGGCGCACGGCGCGGGCCAGTGCTTGGGCGCCGAACCGCCGAACCAGATGGGCGGATGCGGTCGTTGCACCGGCTTGGGTTGGATGGGCAGGTCGTCGACCTCACGGAACCGGCCGTGGAATGTCACTCGCGGTTCGTCCGACCACGCCGCCTTCATCAACCGCAGACCCTCGGTGAAATAGCTGATGTAGGTGTCCTTTTCGACGCCGAAGGCCGCGAACCTGCGACGGCCTCCACCCGGTGCAATCCCGATGTCCAGCCGCCCGTGGCTGAGCCGATCCACCGCGGTCACCGAAGACGCCAACTGCAACGGATCGTGCAGCGAGGTCACCATTACGGCGACCCCTAGCCGCAGCCGCTGGGTGCAGGCCGCGGCGTAGGCCAGCAATTCCAGCGGCGCCAGCAGTGGCGCATCACCGATAATCTGTTCGAGTACCCAGCCGCCCTCGAAACCGAGGTATTCGGCCCGGGCAAGATACGAGCGCAGCCCGTCGGCATCGAAACCGTCCGAGTCGAATTGGGGAATGGCAATCGCGTATCGCACGCCTCCACGGTACGGGTGAAGTTTGGTTGCGGGGGGCCCCCCGGGGGCGCCCCCCCCCCCCCCGCGGGGGGGGGGGGGGGGGGGGGGGGGGGCCCCCCCCCCCCCCCCCCCCCCGGGGGGGGGGGGGGGGGGGGGGGGCCCCGGGGGGGGGGGGGGGGGGGGGGGGCGGGGGGGCGGGGGGGGGGGGGGGGGGG
>NZ_LZKQ01000253.1 GCF_001668675.1 Mycobacterium asiaticum
ACGCAGAATCGCACGCATCCGGCGGATGCGTGCGATTCTGCGTCTGCTCGCGGCTAGACGGGGGCGAACAGCGGCGCGCCGGCGGTGCCCCTGTCGGGGCGGATGGCGACAGGCATACCGCAGGTCACTGAATCAGGTTCGCAATCAACGATATTGGCGGCTATCCGCAGCCCGTCCTGTTCGCTGAGTTCGACGAGAGCGATGACATACGGCGTCGGGACTTCCGGGTTGTAGGGGTGGTGATTCACCGTGTAGGTGAACACCGTTCCGCGGCCCGACACCGGCTTTGCCACCAGTGCGCCACCGCAGTCGCGGCACACGCCTGCGGCCGGGTGTACCCATCGCGCGCAGTCGGCGCAGTGTTCGATGAGCAGCGGAGACGATTCATCGGCTGACACGCCTAATACAGTACACTTTATTGAGCTCGGCTTGTTAGCGCGGTGATTCGACGGACGGGGCAGATGGAGTACTTCGAGAAAGACGCGATCGTGTCCGGGATCGGCATCTCGCGCATCGGCCGTCGCACCGGGATCCCGGGGCGCGACCTGACGATGGAGGCGGTGCGCGCCGCCATCGACGACGCCGGCCTGGTTGCGACGGACATCGACGGCATCGCGACCCTGGGTGATACGCCGGCCGCGGAGGTCAACGCGGAGTTGAAGATTGACGCCGCCGACTGTGGCAGCGGCTTCGGCACGGGCGGCCTGCTGAGCCCGGTGATGTCGGCCTGTCGTGCCGTCTCCGAGCGGCGTGTCCGTCATGTGGTGGTGTACCGGACCATCCAGATGTTGGGCGGCACGGTGCTACCCCAGGACAAGAATGCACCGGCTCCGCCATTGGCGCGGATGTTCGATGCGCCCGAAGGCGAGCGCCCGGCCGTCGGCGCGATGGACGACATCAACGATCTGCTTGCGGCGCATGCTTATTCGGCGGCCAACTGGCTGGCGCTCAACTGTCGTCGGCACATGGAGCTCTACGGAACCACCAAGGAACAGCTCGGCTGGATCGCGCTCAACGGGCGGCGCAACGCGGCGTTGAATCCCCGTGCGGTATACCGCGATCCGATGACCATGGCCGACTACCTGGGCGCGCGGCCGGTCTCGACGCCGTTCGGACTGCTGGATTGCGACGTGCCGATTGACGGTTCGATCGCAGTCGTCGTCTCCCACGCGGAATACGCGTCGGACTGTCCGCACCGTGCCGTACGGGTCGAGGCGATCGGCGGCTCGGACGGCTCCGGAGGATGGTTTCACCGCGCCGACTACCCGAAGATGGCGATGTCGGACGCGACGGCGCAGATGTGGTCGCGCACCGAGCTCACGCCCGCTGACCTGGAAGTCGCCCAACTGTACGACGGCTTCACCTTCCTCACGTTGGCCTGGCTGGAAGCCCTCGGGGTGTGCGGCGACGGCGAGTCGGGACCCTTCGTCGAGGGTGGCGTGCGGATCGCCCGCGACGGCCAGCTCCCGCTGAACACCTACGGGGGGCAGCTTTCGGCGGGACGTATGCACGGCTACTGGGCGCTGCACGAGGGTTGTCTACAGCTGCGCGGCGATGCGGGGGAGCGGCAGGTCTCGCGCCGCCCCGAGGTTGGCGTGGTTTCGGTGGGCGGTGGTCCGGTCGCGGGCTGCATGCTGCTTACCTGCTGAGCCGCGATGACCACTGAGCCGGAGCCTGTGCGGGCGGACAAGCGGGCCGCGCAGATCGCTCGGTGCATCGAAGCCGATATAGTCCGTCGCGGCTGGCCGGTCGGAGAGTCGCTCGGTTCGGAAGCGCTGCTGCAACAACAGTTTCGGGTGAGTCGATCGGTACTTCGAGAAGCCGTTCGCCTCGTCGAGCATCACCAGGTGGCGCGGATGCGTCGTGGCCCCAACGGCGGATTGCTCGTCTGCGCACCCGATGCCGGTCCTGCAACGCGGGCCGTCGTCATCTACCTCGAGTACCTGGGCACCACGCTGACCGATCTGCTCAACGCAAGGTTGGTGCTGGAGCCATTGGCGGCCGAACTAGCCGCCGATCACATCGATGAAACCGGGATCGAACGACTGCGGGCTGTGCTGCGTGCCGAGCAGCAATGGCGTCCCGGACATCCCGCACCGCCCGACGAGTTTCACCTCGCCCTCGCCGAGCAGTCGAAAAACCCAGTGCTGCAGCTGTTTATCGACGTCCTGATGCGACTGACCAAGCGGTACGCGCGGACGTCACGCACCGATTCGGCAGACCAAGCGGTCGAAGCGGCCCACCAGATGCGTGGCGACCATGCCGATATCGTCGCGGCCGTCACCTCGGGCGACTCGGCGCGAGCCAAGACGCTCAGCGAACGCCACGTACAGCGCGTCACGTCATGGCTACAGCGGCACCGCGCTCCGGCAGGCCGCGCGCAAGCGGGTAGGCGGGCACGCGGCGGCCTTGTGGCGCCACGCGGCAAACTCGCCGAAGTATTGGCCGCGAACATCGCCGACGACATCGCCGCCGATGGCTGGCAGGTCGGCTCGGTGTTCGGCACCGAGGCTGCACTGCTTGCCAGGTACCAGGTGAGCCGCGCCGCACTGCGCGAAGCGGTGCGCCTGCTCGAGTATCACGCGGTCGCGCGGATGCGGCGCGGGCCCGGCGGCGGACTGGTCGTGGCAAAACCGCAGGCGCAGGCGAGCATTGACACCATCGCCCTGTATCTGCAGTACCGCCAGCCCAGCCGGGAAGACCTACGGTGCGTGCGCGACGCCATCGAGATCCACAACGTCGCTGAGGTCGTTGTACGACGGAGCGAGCCGGGCGTGGTCGCCTTTTTGGACCCGCACAGCTGGACCCACATCGCCGACAGCGGCGATGTCCGCAGGGCCGCCGTCGACGAGTTCCGCTTTCACGTCGGGCTCGCCGAACTGGCCGGCAATGCGGTGCTCGACCTGTTCCTGCGGATCATCGTCGAACTGTTCCGCCGGCACTGGTCCAGCAGCGGGCAGGCCCAGCTGACGTGGACCGACGTGACCGCGGTAGAGCACGCGCATCTGCGCATTCTCGAGGCGATCGAGTCCGGCGACGACAGCCTGGCCCGCTACCGCATCCGTCGCCACCTGGACGCCGCGGCGTCCTGGTGGCTGTAATGGCTACTGCGTAGGTACGTCAGTGTTCGGCGGCGTGACCGGCACGGCGGGCGCAGTGGGTGCCGGAGGTCGGGCGCACCCGACTGCCATTCCGGCGAACGCCGTAATCAGTACGGCCCCTATAACTTTGATGGTCTTCGTGGCGAACATGGTGCGCATCGTTGCTACCCCGCTCTTCGTAGTTCACCCGGCGGCTTCACCCGGCATTGCAGATGTTATCCGGTTAGAGGGCTATTTCTTACGGGTTAGTCAATATTTTTTGGAAGCGGAGAATCGCTTCAGCCGCCCTGAACCTCAACGGGGCGGATCTCGGGCTGTGGTATGTCGCCCCGCATGCTGGTGCTTCCGCAACCGGTCGCGAAAACGGCGTAGGCCGCGAAGATCATTGCACCCACCACCTGAGCCCACCTGCTAATCGTCATCGTTTCGCCTTTCTGCGGCGTTATTGCACGGTTGTCTACAACGAGTAGGCGCTGTGATGGTATCGCCGTGTAGGCGCTACAACGAGTCCTTTCTGGGGCATCCATAGAAATCGCGTAAGTTACGCGTACGGGCCGCCGTCCGGGTCGAGGAAAACGTCAGCCATTCATTTGCTGGGGAAGGACGTGGCGTTGACCGTGAGCCGGTGCCGCGACGACGGACGACCGCGACGGGTACGGATGTTCGGATTATGGGGTGAAAAACCCCATCCCGCTGGGAACCGACTGCCTTCGCAGTGGTCCCCAGCGGGATCCCCCGACGTCATTCGGGTTCAGCGGCCTATCCGCCGGTGACCTCGAACTCAGGATTCACTGGTCGTTGGGCTGCGCAACCAGCAGATGCCACGGCTAACGCCGCCGCCAGCACTGCGACCACGGCCCGCAGCGACTGCATCCCCCGACCGGTCCGCCTGGTGCGCATGGTGTCGCCTTTCGTTTGCTGGCTCTCACCCAACTCGCGTTTTACCGCTACCGGAATGCTAACGCGACCCCACTGTGCCGCGAGTCGTTTTGACAGGAATTGGTGACATTTCCTTGCCTCGGGAAGCAAAAGTAGTTGCGCGCTGTCCCGCACGACCGCTAATGTGTCCGCTCGTGCCTCTTCCCGCGCTTGCAGTAGTAGCCAGCACCCGCAGCGGGGTCTGATCCAGACCGACCCCCCGCTGTGGGTCGGAAGCTACTCGCGTCGGTCGCTCCTTCGAGCCAGAGAAGACCGGCACCATGACTCTCCCCGAAACCACTCTTTCCGAAGCTCACGCCGACGCGTGGTTCGGCGACCACTTCGGCGTCGCCCTGCCGAGCGGACTGCGCGCCGCGGCCGCGGCGATGTCGTGGCGGGACTTCGTGAGCGCTTATGCGCCGACCGCCGGGCCGCTTCGGCTCGGGCACTGGGAGTGCACCGATGCCGAACGCCCAGCCACGCGGCTCGGGCCGCAAGCCCGTAACTACCGTGCGGTGATCGCGCAGAGTGATCGAATCAGCGCATCCAGCGCCGCGGCCGGCGGACCCGTCGCCGCGCTCACGGCGATGCTGCACCAGCGCGGAATAGCGTTGGAAACGCTGAACTTTCACCAAATGCGCGCCGGCCGGCACACTGCCACGTTCGTCCGTGGGACCGACGGCAACCGCGCGGAATGGGCGATGGGGTGGGCCGAGGATCCGGTGCAGTCCGCCCTGCGTGCGGTGATCGCGTGCGCCAACCGCTTGCTGGGTTGAGACCCGTTGGGCGAGCACGATGGGCATGCCGTCCATCGGCACCGGCATGCCGCCGTAATCCCAGCGCGCGGTGTAGCCGGGCCGCGGCAGTTCGAGACGATAACGGCGCAGCAACCGGTGCAGGATCGTCTTGACTTCCAGCTGACCGAACACCATCCCGATGCACTTGTGCGCCCCGCCGCCGAACGGTGTGAAGGCGTACCGGTGACGCTTGTGCTCGTTGCGCGGTTCGGTGAACCGCAGCGGGTCGAATTTCATTGGGTCCGTCCACAATTCGGGTAGACGGTGATTCATCCCGGGGAAGGCGGTGATGTTGGTGCCCTCGGGCAGGTAGTGGCCGAGCAGCTCGGTGTCGCGCACCGTTCGCCGCATCGCCCACTGCACCGGTGTCACCAACCGGATCGACTCGTTCATCACCAGGTCCAGCGATTCCAGCTTGTCCAGCGACTCGATGTCCAGTGGCCCGTCCCCGAGCCGGTCCGACTCGTCGCGGCAGCGTTGCTGCCACTCCGGGTGCGCCGCCAGGTGGTAGATCATCGTGGTGGCCGTCGACGTCGATGTGTCGTGCGCGGCCATCATCAAGAAGATCATGTGGTTGATGACGTCTTGGTCGGAGAACCGGTTGCCGTCCTCGTCCTCGGTCTGGCACAACACGCTGAGCAGGTCGTTGCCTTCCTTGCCCCGGCGCTCCTTGACCCGCTCGGCGAAGTAGTTCTCCAGCAGCTCGCGCGCCTTCAGGCCCCGCCACCAGGTGAACGGCGGCACCCCCTTGCGGATGACCGCGTTGCCGGCCCGGGTGGTCGTCGTGAACGCCTTGTTCACCTTGGTGACCAGCTCGCGGTCGGTGCCGGGCTCGTGCCCCATGAACACCATCGAGGCGATGTCGAGGGTGAGTTCCTTCATCGCCGGGTACAGCAGGAAGCGCGGGTCGTCGGTCACCCAGTCGTCGTGGGTGACGTGCGAGACCACCTCGTCGATGTGTTCGAGGTAGCCGACCAACCGCGACCGGATGAAGGCTTCCTGCATGATCCGCCGGTGAAACATGTGCTCTTCGAAATCGAGCAGCATCAGGCCGCGGCGGAAGAACGGGCCGATGACGGGAACCCAGCCCTGCTGGGAGAAGTCCTTGTTGCGGTTGGAGTAGATGGCCTGCGCGGCATCCGGACCGAGCGCGGTGACGAACGGCAGGAACGGCGAGTCCCCGAAGATCAGCGGGCCCCGCGTCTCATACAGGAACATCAGGTAGTCCGGTCCGCCGCGCAACATCTCGATCATGTGGCCCAGGATCGGCAGGCCCGCATCACCGACGATCGGCTTGAGCCCGCTGCCGGGCGGGGGGTCGGCGAGCACCTTCTCCGGGAACTGGGTGTTGCGCAGCTTGCGCTCCACCAAGCCCATGCCGGGAAAGTTGTTGAACGACGGAGTCAACCGACGTCGAGCCTGGTCAAGGAGGTATTGAGGGGTGCTGATGGTCGTCACCATTGACGCGCGCTCCTAACCGGTGTGGTAACCGTCACTATCGCCAATGATTTCGGAAAAACTTGACGCCTGTCAAGTTGTCTTCTTGAATCGAAGTGGTGCATGGTCAGGAAGTGATCGCGAGTGCCTAGCCGGGCTGTCGACGACGAGCGCGCCGCGCCCGTGCTGCGTCGGCGCGGCGACAAACACCGGCAGGCGATCATGGAGGCCGTCCGGCAACTTCTGCAGGAGCGTCCCTTCTCGGAACTGTCGGTCAGCACGATCAGCACCCGGGCCGGGGTGGCCCGCTCTGGCTTCTACTTCTACTTCGACTCCAAGTACTCGGTGCTCGCCGCGATCCTGGCCGAGGTCGCCGAGGAACTCGAAGAGCTCACGCACTACTTCGCCCCGCGTCAGCCGGACGAGTCACCGCAGCAGTTCGCCTCCCGGATGGTCGGCAGTGCCGCGGTGGTTTACACGCACAACGACCCGGTGATGACCGCGTGTAACGCGGCCCGCCACACCGACATGGAGATTCGGGAGATCCTCGAGCAGCAGTTCGAGGGGGTGCTGCGTCAGATCGTCACCATCGTCGACGCCGAGGTGAAAGCCGGGACCGCGCAACCCATCAGCGACGACCTTCCGGTGCTGATCCGCACCCTGGCGGCCACCACCGCGCTCATGCTCACCGGGGACCCGATGCTGGCGGGCCGGCACCACGATCCGGACCGTCGAGTGCGGGTGCTGGAGCAGTTGTGGCTCAACGCCTTATGGGGTGGCCCGGCGCGGTAGCGGGGGCTCCTGGTACCGCCGGTATCGTCACGTCCATGGCGCAGAGCGGATCGCAGCGGTACTTCGCGGGTAAGCGGTGTTTCGTCACGGGCGCGGCGAGCGGCATCGGCCGCGCGACCGCGTTGAGACTGGCCGCGCAGGGCGCCGAACTCTATCTGACCGACCGGGACGAGGACGGCTTGGCGCAGACGGTGGCCGACGCGCGAGCACTCGGTGCCCAGGTGCCCGCGCACCGGGTGCTGGATATCTCGGACTACGCGCAGGTGTCGGCGTTCGCGACCGACATCCACGCCGCCCATGCCAGCATGGATGTGGTGCTCAACATTGCCGGGGTGTCGGCGTGGGGAACCGTCGACCGGTTGAGCCACGAGCAGTGGAGCAAGATGGTCCAGATCAATCTGATGGGCCCGATCCACGTCATCGAATCCTTCGTTCCGCACATGGTCGCTGCCCGCCGGGGTGGGCACGTGGTGAACGTATCCTCGGCCGCCGGGCTCGTCGCGCTGCCGTGGCACGCCGCGTACAGCGCCAGCAAGTACGGTCTGCGCGGTTTGTCCGAGGTGCTGCGCTTCGACCTGGCCCGGCACCGCATCGGGGTGTCCGTCGTGGTGCCCGGCGCGGTGAAGACCCCGCTCGTCAACACGGTCGAGATCGCCGGCGTGGACCGCAACGATCCTCAGGTCGCCCGGTGGGTGGACCGGTTCAGTGGGCACGCCGTCTCACCCGAACGGGCCGCCGAGAAAATCCTGGCCGGGGTCGCCAAGAACAGGTACCTGATCTACACCTCGCAGGACATCCGCGCGCTGTATGCGTTCAAGCGGTTGGCTTGGTGGCCGTACAGCGTGGCGATGCGTCAGGTGAACGTGATCTTCACGCGCGCGTTGCGGCCGGGGCCGCCGCAACTTCAGCGCTGATCGGGCATTTGGAGTTCCAGGCGCACACCGAGTAACCGGATGGGTCGGTCCAACGCGAACAGATCGAGGATGTGCAGTGCCACGGCGGTGATGACGTCGGCATCGGTGGTCGGCGCGTCGAGCTTGCGGATCTTGGTGCGGGTATAGAACGTCGCGGTCCGCACCGTGACGGCCACCCGAGTGACAATACGCGCCTCGGCGACCACGTCATCCAGCGTGCGCCGCGTCAATTCCGTTACCGCCGAATCCATTTCGGATCTATCAGTGAGGTCGCGCGGAAAGGTGATGACGTGGCTACGCGAGCGCGGCACCCACGGTTCGGCACTGACTTCGGTGTCGCCGCCGCCCTTCGCGAGCAACAGCAGCCACAGCCCGGTGCGTGGGCCGAACGTCGACGTCAACAGTTCGCCATCGCTGTGCGCCAGCTGCCACACGGTGGTGATGCCCTGCGCAGCAAGCTTTTTCGCCGTCTTCGGGCCCACGCCCCACAGTGCGTCCACCGGGCGGTCGGCCATCAACGTCATCCAGTTGGCGTCGGTGAGCTGAAAGATGCCGGCCGGTTTCGCGAAGCCGGTCGCGACTTTGGCGCGCTGTTTGTTGTCGCTGATCCCCACCGAGCAGGACAACCCGGTCTGTGTGGAGATGACGGTACGGATCTGCTCGGCGAGTTCGCATGGATCCCCGTCCGCCAAGCCGACGTACGCCTCGTCCCAGCCCCACACCTCGACCGGATGTCCGAGGTCGCGCAACAGTCCCATCACCTCGTCGGACGCGGCGTCGTAGGCGTCCGAATCCGAGGGGAGGAAGGTGGCGTCCGGGCACCGGCGGGCGGCCGCGCGCATCGGCATGCCCGCGTGCACCCCGTATTCACGTGCCTGATAGGACGCGCAGGTGACGACCTTGCGCGGTTCTCTCGGGTCACCGTTGCCGCCGACGATCACCGGGAGCCCGACCAGTTCGGGGTGGCGGCGCAACTCGACGGAGGCCAGGAACTGGTCGAGGTCGACGTGCAGGATGTGCCTCACCGGCCGCACAGCTTGCGCGCCAAGCTCTCCCACCCCTCGCCCAGCGTCTGCTGGTTGTGGCCGCCCTCGGCCAGCTGATGGCTCACGTAGTCGGCGTCGAGCAGCGCCAGCAGCGCATCGGTCTGGACGTCGAGATCGCCCGTGGTGTGCGCCGAGTGCAGCAGTACCCAGACATGCCGGCGCTGGACGACGGCCGCGCCGACATGGCGGCTGTGCGGATCGCGGTTGGCTGCCGAGAGCAACTCGTGGTGGGTGTTCACGAAGCAGATCCGCTCCCGGCCGAATGCGATCAACCGCTCGAGGGGCGGCGCGTCGGGCCCGAGCGGGGGCGGCCCGAAGAGGAAGGCCTGCTGGAAGGCCTTCTCGTCCTCATCGAGGAGCACCATCATCAGGCCGGCCCGGCTGCCGAACCGGCGGAACAGGGTTCCCTTGCCGACGCCGGCGGCGGCGGCGATGTCGTCGGTGGTGACCGCGTCGGCGCCGCGTTCGGCAACCAGGTGCCGCGCGGCGGCCAAGAGGAGCGCCCGGTTGCGGGCGGCGTCACTTCGCTCGGGTAGCGCGGGTTCCTGCAAGCGGATTCCGGGCGCCGGCATGCCCAACTGGCCCAGCCGCTCGTTTTCGCTCACCTACGCACTTTAACTCCGCGGGAATTAATCGGACTATAGTCCGGTTAGGCCATGCGAAGATGTAGCAACAATTCGAAAGGACATGAACGTGACAGAAACCAAGATCTTGGCTCTGGTCGGCAGCTTGCGCGCGGGGTCGATCAATCGCCAGATCGCCGAGCTCGCGGCTGACGTGGCCCCCGAAGGTGTCACCGTCACCCTGTTCGAGACCCTGGCGGACGTGCCTTTCTACAACGAAGACCTCGATCCCGGCGTGGGGACGCCCGTCGAGGAGCCCGCGGCGGTGTCGGCGTTGCGCACCGCGGCGAGTGTGGCCGACGCGGCCCTGGTGGTCACCCCCGAGAACAACGGAACTATCCCGGCTGTGCTCAAGAACGCGATCGACTGGTTGTCCCGGCCGTTCGGCGACGGCGCGCTCAAAGGCAAGCCGTTGGCGGTTGTGGGTGGAGCGCTGGGCCGGTACGGCGGTGTCTGGGCGCACGACGACACCCGCAAGGCGTTCGGAATCGCCGGGGCGCGCGTGCTCGACGAGGTCAAGCTCTCAGTACCGTTCGGCACATTGGGTGGCCTGCCGCCGGCCGAGAACGCGGAGCTGACCGAAAGCGTGCGTGAGGTGGTCGGCAAGCTGGCTGCCGAGGTCAATGTCCACGCCGGCGCGGGGGTCGCCACCGAGGCATAACGCGTCACTGAAGCTCTAGTCAAAGCCGTCGGCGAATGTGCCGGCGGCTTTGCTGGCTGTTGGGCGGGCGCTGCCGTCGGCCGCGCTTGTCAGTGGTCGGTGATAGACCTGACGTCATGTACACCCGCCCCGCAAGTTGTGATCTGCGACACGCCGAGGCGATACGTGCGACACGCTTACGACCAGGGAATTTCAGAAATGTTATTCAGAACATGTTGTATCTCTTCTCGTTGTCACCCCCTAGGTGTAGTGTTTGAGCACCGGCAGAACCCAGGTTCACCAGGCGCCCAGGCTCCTGATGAACTTCCCGGAATCGGCGTCACCAGGTTCGTTGACACGGCGCCGCAAAACGGGAATCTGGGGGGTTGTCGGGTCGCTGTACCTAGTACAGATGTGCCACCAGAGTCGTTGCCAGTCCTTTTGATGTCCCCACTTCCGCAAAGGAGCGGTACGCCCATGACCATTACCGTTTACTCCAAGCCCGCATGCGTGCAGTGCGTCGCCACCTACAAGGCACTGGACAAGCAGGGCGTCGCCTACCAAAAGGTCGACATCACGCTGGATTCTGAAGCGCGTGACTACGTGATGGCGCTCGGTTACCTGCAGGCGCCCGTCGTGGTGGCCGACAACGACCACTGGTCCGGGTTCCGGCCGGACCGCATCAAGGCACTCGCCGAGGCTGCGCTCAGCGCCTAGCGCGGGTAGGCAAGTAAGTAAGGAGGTTGCGGTGCCATGGATGGTCTGGGACGCAACCTGGATTGGACGAGTGACGACCCGCTTCGCGCGGCTGCGCCGCGCTCGCGATCGTCACTGGTCTATTTCTCGTCCGTGTCGGAGAACACCCACCGCTTCGTGCAGAAGCTGGGTGTTCCCGCCACGCGGATACCGCTGCATGAACGCATAGAGGTCGACGAGCCGTACGTGCTGGTGCTGCCCACGTACGGCGGCGGCCGGGCCACGCCGAACATCAACGACGGAGGCTACGTCCCCAAGCAGGTAATCGCTTTCCTGAACAACGAGCACAACCGCTCGCTCATCCGCGGCGTCATCGCCGCGGGCAACAACAACTTTGGTGCCGAATTCGCCTACGCGGGCAACGTGGTGTCCCGCAAATGCGGTGTTCCGTACCTCTACCGATTCGAACTCATGGGAACCCAGGACGACGTCGACGCCGTCTGCGCGGGTCTGGCCCAATTCTGGAAGGAACAGACGTGCCACCAACCGTCACTGCAGAGCCTGTAACCACCGGCACGCACGCGTCGCAGAACGAAACGGATTACCACGCGCTCAACGCGATGCTGAATCTGTACGACGCCGACGGCAAGATTCAGTTCGACAAGGACGTGCTCGCCGCGCGCCAGTACTTCCTCGAGCACGTCAACCAGAACACCGTGTTCTTCCACAACCAGGACGAGAAACTCGACTACCTGATCCGCGAGAACTACTACGAGCGTGAGGTGCTCGACCAGTACTCGCGCAACTTCGTCAAGACGCTGCTGGACCGCGCCTACGCCAAGAAGTTCCGGTTTCCCACCTTCCTCGGTGCGTTCAAGTACTACACCTCCTACACGCTGAAGACCTTCGACGGAAAGCGCTACCTGGAGCGCTTCGAGGACCGGGTCGTCATGGTCTCGCTCACCCTGGCCGCCGGTGACACGACACTGGCCGAGAAGTTGGTGGACGAGATCATCGACGGTCGGTTCCAGCCGGCCACTCCGACGTTCCTGAATTCGGGCAAGAAGCAGCGCGGTGAGCCAGTAAGCTGCTTCCTCCTTCGAGTGGAAGATAACATGGAGTCGATCGGGCGCTCGATCAACTCCGCTCTGCAGCTGTCCAAGCGCGGTGGGGGAGTTGCGTTGCTACTCAGCAACATTCGTGAGCACGGCGCGCCGATCAAGAACATCGAGAATCAGTCCTCGGGCGTCATCCCGATCATGAAGCTGCTCGAGGACTCGTTCTCCTACGCCAATCAGCTGGGTGCGCGTCAGGGTGCCGGCGCGGTGTATCTGCACGCCCACCATCCGGACATCTACCGCTTCCTGGACACCAAGCGGGAGAACGCCGACGAGAAGATCCGGATCAAGACGCTGAGCCTGGGCGTGGTGATTCCCGACATCACCTTCGAGCTGGCCAAGAAGAACGAGGACATGTACCTGTTCTCGCCGTATGACGTTGAACGCGTCTACGGAAAGGCATTCGCCGACATCTCGGTCACCGAGAAGTACTACGAGATGGTCGACGATGCGCGTATCCGCAAGACCAAGATCAAGGCGCGCGAGTTCTTCCAGACGCTGGCCGAGCTGCAGTTCGAGTCCGGTTATCCCTACATCATGTTCGAGGACACGGTGAACCGGGCCAACCCGATCGAGGGCAAGATCACGCACTCCAACCTGTGCTCGGAGATCCTGCAGGTCTCCACACCGTCGGAGTTCAACGACGACTTGTCATACGCCAAGGTGGGCAAGGACATCTCGTGCAACCTGGGGTCGCTCAACATCGCCAAGACAATGGACTCGCCGGACTTCGCCCAGACCATCGAGGTCGCGATCCGCGCACTGACCGCGGTGAGCGACCAGACCCACATCACCTCGGTGCCCTCGATCGAGCAGGGCAATAACGACTCTCACGCGATCGGGCTGGGGCAGATGAACCTGCACGGGTATCTGGCCCGCGAAGGCATCTTCTACGGTTCCGAAGAGGGCGTTGACTTCACCAACATCTACTTCTACACGGTGCTCTACCACGCGCTGCGGGCGTCGAATCGTATTGCGATTGAACGCGGTACGCATTTCAAGGGGTTCGAGCGGTCCAAGTACGCCTCGGGGGAGTTCTTCGACAAGTACACCGATGAGGTGTGGGAGCCCGCGACCGAGAAGGTGCGCCAGCTCTTCGCCGACGCCGGCATCCGCATTCCCACCCAGGACGACTGGAAGCGGTTGAAGGAGTCGGTGCAGACGCACGGCATCTACAACCAGAACCTGCAGGCGGTGCCGCCGACCGGGTCGATCTCCTACATCAACCACTCGACGTCGTCGATTCACCCGATCGTGTCGAGGGTGGAGATCCGCAAGGAAGGCAAGATCGGCCGCGTCTACTACCCGGCCCCCTACATGACCAACGACAACCTGGAGTACTACCAGGACGCGTACGAGATCGGCTACGAGAAGATCATCGACACCTATGCAGCGGCGACCCAGCACGTGGATCAGGGGCTGTCGCTGACGTTGTTCTTCAAGGACACCGCCACCACGCGCGACGTGAACAAGGCGCAGATCTACGCCTGGCGCAAAGGAATCAAGACGCTGTACTACATCCGACTGCGTCAGATGGCTCTGGAAGGAACCGAGGTCGAGGGCTGCGTGTCCTGCATGCTGTAGGGCAACCGGCTATCGCTGTGAACACCGCCGCCAGAGTGAATCTGGCGGCGGTTTCATTTTGCGTGTCGCGTCGTGAGGTTCACACCCGCCCAACAAGTGCGGGGACCGCGTTTTCCGGCCAGCGGCCGCGCAATCCGGGTAGACCGGCCGCGGTCGCACCCCTACCGTTTCAGCAGAAAGCCGGCGAAGGTGCCCTGTGTGGGTGCCTTCGCCGATGGCGCTGAATCGAAGGATCAATTCTCGTGACCGTGACTGGGCCCGACACACCCGAACAGCCCCGCGGCGAGGTACGCAACGCCGGGCCTCGGCTGCATTGACTCCCGTCGGCGTGTCTGCCTGAACCATCCCAGCAGAGGTCACCCACGCGTGCTTGCGGGGTGCCCGAGCTTCCGCATGCCTGTAATACGAAGGGCCGTAACAAGAAATGAAAGCCTCCATAGGTCGGCGATTGCTCAACAGGCTCTGGCTGCCCGCCGTCGTCGCCGTCGTCGCCGTCTTGGCGGGATCCGTCATCGACTCCGCGCACGGAATCTTCGGTTCACAGGACCGAACCCGAAGCCCGGGCAACAAATTCGCCATCGCTCAGTTCAACCCCAAACGCATCGAATACGACGTCTTCGGCGAACTGGCGGGGTGGGGGAGAGCGAGCTACTGGGATGTGAGCTCCCGCCCGGTGGTGGTCGACCTCGCCGCGTTGCCCTGGACACACACGGAGGTAACCGTTTTGACGACGGCGACCGCCGACATCACCGCTCAGGTGTCGGGCGGAAGTGTCGGCTGCCGCATCACCGTCGACGGGCAGGTGCGCTCCGAACACACGGCCACGGGTGATCATGCCGGTGTCTGGTGTCAGGTACTGTCCGCATGACGGCCGACAGCACCAGTGCCGCCCCGCGCAGACCCTTTGTCGCGCGGACAATCCGCCGGTTCGCCGTGCCCGTGGTCCTGGCCTGGGTCGCGGTCATGATCGTGCTCAACGTGGTCGTCCCGCAGCTGGAGCCGGTCACGGAGGCGGGCCGGGGCCCCCTGGTCCCGGTCGATGCGCCATCGGCGCAGGCACTTATCCACATCGGCCAGGTTTTCCACGAGTCCGACAGCAACAGCCTGGTGATGGTCGTCCTGGAGGGTGAACACAAACTCGACCAATCCGACCACCTGTTCTACGACAGCCTGGTCGCAAAGCTGCAGCACGACAAGCACGTCCAATACGTGATGAACCTCTGGGGACAGGGGACCACCGCCGCCGGAGTGCAGAGCAACGATGGCAAAGCGTCCTACACGCTGGTGCGTACCGCCGGCAATCTCGGCTCGGCATTATCCGACGAATCGATCAAAGCGGTGCGGGACCTGGTCTCGCAGACCAAAACCCCGCCGGGGCTCAAGGTCTACGTCTCGGGTTCCGCGCCGCTGTCCGCGGACATGCTGCAGGCCGGCAACGAGAGCCTGATCATGATCATGTTCGTCACCATTGTGCTCATCTCGATCATGCTGCTGATCGTTTACCGCTCGATCGCCACCGCGCTGCTCGTCCTGTTCATGGTGATGCTGGAACTGAATTGCGGGCGTGGCATCGTCTCGCTCCTGGTTTTCCACAAGCTGATCGGAATCTCCGAATTCGCCTCGAACCTGTTGGTGTCGCTGATCCTCGGGGCGGGAACGGATTACGCGATCTTTCTGATCGGCCGCTACCACGAAGCACGCCACGCGGGCGAAGACCGGGAAACCGCTTACTATTCCGCCGTGCACGGCGTGTCTCACGTGATCCTGGGCTCGGGCCTGGCGGTCGCCGGCGCAACCTTCTGCCTCAAATTCACCCGGCTCAACTACTTCAATACCTGTGGGATCCCTTGCGCGATCGCCATGCTCACCGCGGTCGCCGCTGCTTTGACCTTCGGTCCGGCGGTGCTGGCACTGGGCAGCCGCGTGGGCATCTTCGAACCGAAACGTAAAGCGGGCCCTGGCATCTGGCGCAAAGTCGGCACCCTGACGGTGCGCTGGCCAGGGAGGGTCCTGTTGGCTAGCTGCGTGGTGGTGCTGGTCGGATCGCTGACGCTGCCCACCTACCATCCCAATTACGACGACCGGATCTACATCTCCGATGACAGCCCGTCAAAGCAGGGATACGCCGCGAGCGACCGGCACTTCCCGGTCAGCAGGCTGAACGGCGACATGCTGATGGTCGAATCCGATCACGACATGCGCAATAGCACAGACATGATCGCGCTGGACCGGGTGGCGCGCAGTGTGTTTCACACCCCAGGAGTGGGATTGATTCAGAGCGTCACCAGGCCGCTGGGTACACCGCTCGAGCATTCGTCGTTCACCTACACCATCGGCACCATGGGCACGAAAATCAAAGAACTGCTGCCGTTCCTCACCGACTTGAACACCCGGCTGACCGACATGGCCGACATCACCAACCGCATGACCGACCTGATGCGCCAGCAACAGAAACTGACGTCGCAACAGGCCGGCGCGGCCCATATCGCCGCCGACGCCGCCCGCGGCATGAAGGACGTCACCGATGCGTTGCGGGACAACATTGCCGACTTCGACGACGTCTGGCGCCCCATCCGGAGCTACTTCTATTGGGAGAAGCACTGTTTCGACATCCCAGTCTGCTGGTCGCTGCGTTCGCTGTTCGACGCCACCGACAAGATCGACCAGCTTGACGAGCAAATGGACAAGAACCTGAAAGCCGCCCTGATTCAGGACGCGGTGCTGCCGCAACTGGTCGACCTGCTCGGCCGCAACGTCGACCAACTCAACGAGCTTCGGGAGAAGATTCTCGCCGAGCACAGCACGATCGAGCCCCAGTTGGCCGAACTGGAGGCGCTGAGCCGGCAGATGATGGATCTGGGTTATGCGTTCGACACTTCGAAGAACGACGAGTTCTTCTACCTGCCACCGGATGCGTTCGAGAACCCGTCGTTTCAGATCGATCTGAAATTCTTCGTGTCCCCGGACGGCAAAGCCGCGCGATACATGATCTACCACGACGGCGAAGCGCTGACGGAAGCGGGCATCCACCACGATCAGGTCTATCTGGCCGCCGCCGAGGAAGCGTTGAAGGGCACCACGCTCGGCGGTTCGCGCGTCTATCTCGGCGGTGCCGCGACGACGTATTGGGACATCCAGGACGCCGCCAAAACGGACCTGATCATCGCCGCCGCAGCAGCATTCGCGTTGATCTTCCTGGTGATGCTGATCATCACCGGCAGCATCATCGCCGCCCTGGTCATCATCGGCACCGTGGCGTTCTCCTATTCGGGGGCGTTCGGGTTGTCCGTACTGATCTGGCAGCACGTGCTCGGGGTACCGATGAGCTGGCTGGGCCTGCCGCTCACCTTCATCATCCTGGTGGCGGTGGGGTCGGACTACAACCTGCTGCTCATTGCGCGCTACCTCGAAGAAAGCAAGGCGGGCCTGAACACGGGTTTGATTCGCGCGGTGGCCAATTCCGGCAAGGTGGTCACCACCGCCGGTCTGGTGTTCGCCGTCACTATGATGGCCATGGTGTCCGGCAAATTGGTGTCGGTGGGTGAAATGGGATCCACGATCGGCATCGGCTTGCTGCTCGACACGCTCATCGTGCGTTCGTTCATCACACCCGCCATCGCCCGGCTACTCGGGCCGTTCTTCTGGTGGCCCAGGCTGATCCCGTCCCGACCGCCGAGAAACCTCGTCAGAGGTTGACGCAGCCAGTCGCATGGTTACTCGGTTGCGGCATCGAAATCCATCACCGCGCGGACGAATTGCTCTGGGTCGTAATCGATGGCCTGGTGCCCTTGTCCGCGCAAGGCCACGATCGAGGCGTCCGGCAGTCGGGCAGCGAGAAGGGTGGCGGCTGCCCGAAAGTATGCCGGGCTCTCGGTGCCGAGCAACAATCGCACCGGGACGGTGATCTCGGCATGCCGCCCCGTCAGGCGGTAGGCGCGGGCCTGAGTGAGTTCGCGGCCGGCCGTGTGTGCGATCGACTCTGCGACATACGAAAACTCCCGGTCCGCAAGATCTTTGATCGCCGACAGGGACAAGTGCAGGGTTTCGCGGTAGAACGCTTCGAGGATGCCGCGCGGGTCGGACAACGCGGTGATCCGTGCCCACCCTTCCGCAGAGCCGATGTCGAGGCATGGCGAGGGTATGGGCGGCTCGTAAAGCATGATCCGGCGAAAAGCCGGCGTGATCAAAGCCGCTTCCAGCACCGCCAACGCGCCGTAGGAATGCCCGAGCGCATACACATTTCCGCCCAGCGCCTCGGCGACCGCCGCGACATCCTCGGCTTCCCGGCCCAGGCTGTAGGGCGGCACCTCGGCCGTGCTCAGCCCTCGACCGCGGCGGTCCATCGCATGAACGGTGTAGCGACGTGCCAGCACCGGTGTGACCGCGGCCCAGCGAGCACGCGTGCCGGTGCTGCCATGAACCAGCAGCAAGGGCGGACCAGAGCCGACGGATTCGTAGCCGATCGTGGAGCCGTCAGGGGAGGTCACGGTTGACATATCCGTTGCAACGCCGCTACGGGCTCGGGCTTGGGCAATGCGCCATCTACTCCACAGAAACGGACGCCTTTCCTTTCCCACGGCATTCGCACCAAACCGCCGTTGTTGACTGCGCTGACGGTCTGGACTGAAGGGAAGGTCACGCATGAAACTCGGGCTTCGGCTGCCGCAGCGGTTGGGAGTCGACCTGCAGCACGACGTGGTTGAAGCGGCTCGGACGGCGGAGGCGGCCGGCTATGCGAGCTTGTGGACGTACGAACGCTTGCTCTTCCCGCGAACGCCCGTCGAACCCTATGCCGGATCGGACGAGCCGTGGCCGGAGCATTCACGGCAGGCCGCCGACCCCTTGACCGTCCTCACCGTGGCAGCTGTGGCGACGGAAAAGGTACGTCTGGGTACGTCCGTTCTGGTCGCCGCCTTGCACACGCCCGTACAGCTGGCGAAAACCCTGGCCACGTTGGATCGGATCAGCGGTGGCCGGGTCATCACGGGCCTCGGGACCGGCTGGGCCACCGATGAATTGCGGGCTACCGGCGCCAGCCGGGCGGACCGAGGCCGCTTCCTCGACGAGACGCTGGACGTGTTCGACGCCGTCTGGGGCCCGGACCCGGTCAGCTTCCGGAGTCCTCGCGTTGTGATCGACGACGCCGCGGTCCTGCCCAAGCCTGTATCGAAGATCCCGGTGTTGCTGGGTGGCGGCGGCAGCAACCTGGGCCGCGGCACCACCTCGAAAGCCGTGCGGCGCATCGCCTCCCGCGCCGACGGCTGGCTTCCGGTGATGACCACGCCGGGTCCGGCCGGGGCCGCGGAACTGCGCGCGGGCTGGGACCGAATCCGGCAACTTGCGTCCGAGTGCGGGCGCGACAGCGCCAGGATGCAGATGATCGTGGTCGGAAACGTCACCTTCACCGACCGTCCGGCGGGGCCGGACCGAGCGGCGTTCGTCGGCACTCTGGATCAGATCGTGGACGACGTGGCGACGGCCGCGGCGGCCGGCGCCGACGAGCTGATCGTGGACCTCAATCTGCAGGACTGGTTCACCAGCACTCGCCAAATGCTCGAGACGGCGGTCGAGATCCGAGATAGGGCGTCATGATCGACGGTCTTCGTATCCGGACCGACACCGCCGATCCGCACGAGGCGAGCAGTCGACTCGCGAGTGTCTACTGTCCCCACCGTCTCACCGTCCGCGGCGGCCCTTCGGGATTCCGCGCCCGCCACGCCGAGGGCGCTGCCGCGGGGCTCGGCGTCTACTCGCTGTCCTTCGGGTCCGGCACCACCTTGCTGGATTCGCCGCCGTTCGACGACTTCGTCCTGGTCTCCCAGCAGATCACCGGGCGGCTCGCCGTCCGGGCCGACAGTGGGGACCGGCTGCTGTTGCCCGGCCAACACGTGGTGCTGGATGCGCACACGGCATATCGGCTGCGTTGGGAGGAGAACTGCACCATCTTCCACGTGCGGATCGCCCGCAGTGATTTCGAGACGGCGGTCGCGGCCCTCATCGGAGCCCGACGATCTGGGGCCGTCCGATTTCGGTTGAGTTCGCGCCCGTCGACACAGGGGACCGCCGCGGTGGCGAGACTCATGCATTTCCTGCTCCGCAATGCCGGACCGAACGGGCTCCGGAACTCAGGTGCACTGCTGCGCGACCAGCTGCGGCGCACCCTGGTGGCCGGCCTGATCGAGGCCTATCCCGGGGCCTTTCCGTCACCAAATGAGATTTCCGGCGGCGAAGTCCTGCCGCCGGCCGTCCGTCGTGCCGTCGCCTACCTGGAGGACTCTGTCGAGGACTCCAACGAAGACATCTGCATCGATGACGTCGCGGCCGCGGCCCGGTTGAGCCCGCGTGCCCTCCAGGAAGGCTTCCGCAAGCACCTGGACACCACGCCGATGGCGTATCTCAAATCGATCCGCCTCGCTCGGGCGCACGGCGAGCTGCGGCAGTCATCCGTCGAGGACGGGACCACCGTCGCGGAAATCGCGTACCGATGGGGCTTCGGGAATCTCGGCCGATTCGCGGCCGATTACCGGCGGGAGTTCGGCCGGTCGCCGAGCGAAGTGCTGCGCGCGTCGCGGTGAGTTCGCGACACCCGGTCGCGGCATACGCGGTCTGCCCAGGTCAGCCACGCAGGGCTGTATCGTGCTTGACGTGGTGAGAATTCCGCGACCCCACCCCCCGGGCACGACCGCCGGGGTGAAAGTCGACGCGCGTAGCGAACGGTGGCGCGAACACCGCAAAAAAGTGCGCAGCGAGATCGTCGACGCGGCGTTCCGTGCTATTGACCGCCTGGGACCCGAGCTCAGTGTGCGGGAGATCGCCGAAGAGGCCGGCACCGCGAAGCCGAAGATCTACCGGCATTTCGCCGACAAGTCCGATCTGTTCCTGGCCATCGGGGAGCGGCTGCGCGACATGCTCTGGGCGGCGATCTTCCCGTCGATCAACCTCGCCACCGACTCCGCCCGTCAGGTCATCCAGCGGGCCGTCGAGGAGTTCGTCACTCTGCTCGACGAGCACCCCAACGTCGTGCGGGTCTTCATCCAGGGCGGCGGCTCCAACGCCCAGTCCAAAGCGACGGTGCGCACCCTCAAAGAAGGCCGCGAGATCACGCTGACCATCGCCGACATGTTCAACAACGAGCTGCGGGACATGGAGCTCAACGCCGCCGCGTTCGAGCTCGCGGCTTTCTCGGCCTTCGGCTGCGCCGCCTCGGCGACCGAATGGTGGCTGGGCCCGGAGCCGGACAGCCCCCGGTCGATGACACGGGAACAGTTCGTCAACCAGCTGACCACGATCATGATGGGCGTCATCGTGGGCACCGCCGAGACGCTCGGCATCGTGCTGGACCCCGACAAGCCGATCCACGACGCCATGCCGGCGGCGCTGCCGTGAGCTGAAGCTCCGCGGCGTTGACATCATCGGGGACATCGACAACACTCGATATATCCGATACCCCGGGTACTGGGTATTTGCCCTTCCGGTACGGGGTATCTGCATTGCAGTCGGCTTGCGCCGGCCAATATCGGGCACAACAGGAAGACTCACAATGACCGACGTCGTCTCACCGGCGGCCGACCAGGCCGAGAAACCGCGAGCGTTACCGAAGCATGCCCGCGTCGTCATCATCGGGACCGGATTCTCCGGCTTGGGCATGGCGATCGCACTGCAGAAACAGGGCGTGGACTTCATCATCTTGGAGAAGGCCGACGACATCGGCGGCACCTGGCGCGACAACAGCTACCCCGGGTGCGCGTGCGACATCCCGTCACACCTGTACTCCTATTCCTTCGAGCCCAAGCCGGACTGGAAGAACCCCTTCTCTTACCAGCCGGAGATCTGGGATTACCTCAAGGGTGTCACCGACAAATACGGGCTGCGTCGCCACGTCGAGTTCAACTCCCTAGTCGAGCGCGCGTACTGGGATGACGACGAATACCGCTGGCATGTGTTCACCGCCGACGGGCGCGAATACGTCGCGCAGTTCCTGGTCTCCGGTGCCGGAGCGCTGCACATCCCGTCGTTCCCGAACATCGAAGGACGCGAGGAATTCGCGGGCCCCGCTTTCCATTCGGCGGAGTGGGACCACAGCGTCGAGCTGACCGGCAAGCGGGTGGCGATCATCGGGACCGGCGCCAGCGCGATCCAGATCGTGCCCGAGATCGTCGGGGACGTCGGCGAACTGCAGCTCTACCAGCGCACCCCGCCATGGGTCGTGCCCCGCTCGAACCCGGAGATCCCGCGACCGGTGCGCTCGGCGATGGAAAACGTCCCTGGCTTGCGGGCACTGGTGCGCTTAGGCATTTATTGGGCGCAGGAAGCGCTGGCGTTCGGCATGACCAAGCGCCCCAATGCACTGAAATTCATTGAGGCGTATTGCAAGTGGAACATCTGGCGGTCGATCAGGGACCGTGAGCTGCGCAAGAAATTGATCCCGAACTACCGCATCGGCTGCAAGCGCATCCTGAACTCCTCGACTTACTACGCCGCGCTCGCCAGCCCGAACGCCGAGGTGATCACCGAGGGCATCGAGCGGATCACCCGGGACGGGATCGTCACGGCCGACGGGCGTGAGCGCCAGGCCGACGTGATCGTGTACGCCACCGGCTTCCACGTCACCGATTCCTACACCTACGTCGACATCAAGGGGCAGCACGGCGAGGACCTGGTGGACCGGTGGAACCGCGAGGGCATCGGCGCCCATCGCGGCGTGACCGTGGCCGACGTGCCGAATTTGTTCTTCCTGCTGGGCCCCAATACCGGCCTGGGCCACAACTCGGTGGTGTTCATGATCGAGTCCCAAATCCGCTACGTCGCCGACGCCATCGCCAAGTGCGACAAGATGGGCGCCCAGGCGCTGGCCCCCACCCGCGAGGCGCAGGACCGGTTCAACGACGCCCTGCAGGAGCGGCTGACGAGCTCGGTGTGGAACAGCGGCGGCTGCAGCAGTTGGTATCTCGACGAGCACGGCAAGAACACCGTGCTGTGGGGCGGCTACACCTGGGAGTACTGGCGGGCGACCCGCTCGGTGAAGCCCGAGGAATACCAGTTCCTGGGTGTCGGCAAGAAAGCTCGCAAGGCCGTCGCGTAGGGGTCGCGCTCAGCGCGGAACCCCAACGACGGCAACCGGACTCGGTGCACTCGTCCGCGCCTTCTTGACGATGGACCGCAGGTTGGCTCGCACGATGCCGTCCAGCACCCGATCGGCTACCAGGCGGCTGACCCGCACCAGGATGGCGGCGTCGCGACCGACGGTGTAGCGCGTGCGGGGGCGGGACGCGGTGGCCGCCTTGGCGATCACCTTTGCGGCGTGTTCGGCCGGCACCCCGACCTCGGTGAACGAATGGGCCTGTGCCGTAACGGCTTCGATCAGATCGCCGTAGCGGGAAAGCTGCTCGGTGGTCATCTCCGCCTGCAGCACCTCGCTGGTGGCGATGCCGCGCTCCGGCATCTTCGTCTTGACCGCACCGGGCTCGATGACCACCACCTTGACGCCCAACCCCGAGACCTCACGCCGCAGCGCGTCGCTGGCCGCCTCCAGCGCGAACTTCGATCCGGCGTAGGCGCCGTACGTCGGCAACACCACCTTGCCGCCGACCGAGCTGATGTTGACCACCGTCCCGCGGCTGCTGATCAGCGCGGGCAACAGCGCCTGGGTCATGGCGATGTGTCCGAACAGATTGACCTCGAACTGCTTGCGCCACTGGGTGATCGGCAGCGCCTCGACGGGCGCGTTGACGGCGATTCCGGCGTTGTTGATCAGCGCGCGCAGGGGACGGGGGTCGCGCTCAATACGGTCGGCGATCGCCGCGACGTCGGACTCGACGGTGATGTCCAGGATGAGCGGTTCGATCCCGTCGGCACGCAGCCCGTCGGCGTCGGTCTCCCGGCGAACACCGGCGAGCACATGAAAACCCCTGTGCGCCAGTTCTTTTGCAGTGGCGGCACCAATGCCCGTGGAGGCGCCGGTCACCACGACGAGCTCATTGCGGTTGTCTGTCGAGGAATTCACAGCTGCCTCCGTTGAGTGGGTGTGCAGTTTAAGTTGACGATGTCATCTCAATCTAGTCCTAAAGTTGACGTTGTCAACTCAAAGATCGGCTTATGCTCGGCGGGTGACGACACGAGCGGAAAGCGCTGCGGCCACCCGCCGTTCGCTGCTCGAGGCGGCCGGCGTCCTGCTCGACAGTGGGGGAGTCGAGGCGGTGACCCTGCGCGAGGTCGGCGCCCGCAGCGGCGTGTCGCGCTCGGCGGCGTACCGCCACTTCGCCGACAAGGAGTCGCTGCTCGGCGTGCTGGCCACGAACGCGCTGAACGAACTTGGCGACAGGGTGGAACAGTTGGTGGCCGGCGACGACCCGCCCGAGGATGCCCTGCGCACCGCGCTGCTGTCGCTGATCGGCATCGGCCGCGACCGGCCGCACCTGTACCGGCTGATGTTTTCCATGCCGAAGGGCGATCCCACCGCTGCGGCGCAAGCGGGTCAACGCGCGCAGAGCCTGTTTCTCGACCTAGTCGGTCGTATCACCGGGGCGGACCGGGTGAGGCGGTACGGAGCGCTGTTGCTGGCCAGTGCCCACGGCATTGCGGGCCTGGATTTGAGTGGTCATATGGACCTGGACAAGTGGCACACCGACGCCGCCGAACTGGTCGACACGATGATCGCGTTGCTGCCCCGCGAGGGGTAGCGCCACGACACGCTAGACACAACTTCTTGTGTTGCGGCGGCTTGTCGGACCCCAGGGGTAGTGTTTGGGGTCCAAGGCAAGACAGCCCAATCGTCCTGGTGAAGTGGGGTTTCAGGTGACTGGTAGTGCAAAACTGATCGACCGCGTCTCTGCGATCAACTGGAACCGGCTGCAGGACGAAAAAGACGCCGAGGTCTGGGACCGGCTGACCGGAAACTTCTGGCTGCCCGAGAAGGTGCCGGTGTCCAACGACATCCCGTCCTGGGGCACGCTGACCGCCAACGAGAAGCAGCTGACCATGCGGGTGTTCACCGGCCTGACGATGCTGGACACCATTCAGGGCACCGTGGGTGCGGTGAGCCTGATCCCCGACGCGCTGACCCCGCACGAGGAGGCGGTGTACACCAACATCGCGTTCATGGAGTCGGTGCACGCCAAGAGCTACAGCCAGATCTTCTCCACGCTGTGCTCGACGGCCGAGATCGACGACGCGTTCCGCTGGTCGGAGGAGAACCCCAACCTGCAGCGCAAGGCCGAGATCGTGCTGGAGTACTACCGCGGCGACGAACCACTCAAGCGCAAGGTGGCCTCCACGCTGCTGGAGAGCTTCCTGTTCTACTCCGGCTTCTACCTGCCGATGTACTGGTCGAGCCGGGCCAAGCTGACCAACACCGCCGACATGATCCGGTTGATCATCCGCGATGAGGCCGTGCACGGCTACTACATCGGCTACAAGTACCAGCGCGGGCTGGCGCTGGTCGACGAGGCCAAGCGGGCCGAGCTCAAGGACTACACCTACGAGCTGCTGTTCGAGCTGTACGACAACGAGGTGGAGTACACCCAGGATCTCTACGACGAGGTCGGCTTGACCGAGGACGTCAAGAAATTCTTGCGCTACAACGCGAACAAGGCGCTGATGAACCTCGGGTATGAGGCCCTGTTCCCTCGTGACGAGACCGACGTTAACCCGGCGATTCTGTCGGCGCTGTCGCCCAACGCCGACGAGAACCACGACTTCTTCTCCGGCTCGGGGTCGAGCTACGTGATCGGCAAGGCCGTCGTCACCGAGGACGAGGACTGGGACTTCTAAAGTCGTCGGCTAACTCCCGCCGCCACCGCCGCCTTCGCCGCCAAGAGCAACCCCACCACTGCTGGCATTAGCGCCGCCCCCGCCGCCGCCCCCGGCGCCGCCGGCGCCCCCACTCCT
>NZ_LZKQ01000254.1 GCF_001668675.1 Mycobacterium asiaticum
GGCCCGGCGTCCGCCGAACGGCGCTCGGGCACCTCTTCGGCGGGATAGGCCAGGTTCCGGCCGGCGGCGCGGTGTGCGTCGGCGACCTTGTGTGCTGCGATGCCGTACAGGAAGGCCAGGAACGGGCGCCCTCGGTCCCGGTAGCGCGGCAGCGCCGTAATGGTGGCCAAGCACACCTCCTGAGCCACGTCATCTGCTGACAGGCCGCTCCGCTCGACCGTGCCGACTCGCGCTCGGCAATATCGGACGACGATCGGACGAATGGTCTCCAGCACCTCCCGAAGGGCATTCCGGTCCCCTGCGGCGGCCTCCGCGACCACAGCGTCGAGACGTTCCCCTTGCATTGTCATCGACGCTGGTTTCTCCAAAGTCACAAACGGGACTCATCCCGGGCTAACTCGCTGATCGACAATAACGGGCGGACAGGATGTCAGGCGGTACGCCAGATTCCGCCAGCGCGTTGCACCTCACCTGCGCAAATATCCCGGATTTCGATGAGTTCGCGCAGCCCTTGTGCTTCAACCGTGATGCTTCCGGTATCGATCAGCAAGCAAGCCAACGCCCAGCGCAGCGGCCGCAATCCCAGGGGTTCGGTGGCCTCGAGCGCCTGCTGCGCGACGTCGCGGGCCCGCTTGACGGCCCCGCTGCTGCACAGGGCTGCCGCAAGCACGACGTCGCTCTTGATCCGGTGGCGCGCCGACGCGCCGGTCATGGCCTGCGCCAGGTCGACCGCCTCCTGCGCCCGACTGACCGCGGTCGTGCCGTCGCCGGAGGCCATCGCCAGTTCGGCGCCCACCCACCGGCGGCGCACCGCCAGCCGGTCGGCCGTCGCCGCCGGCAGGTCGGTGCCGTCGAGCAACGCGTCGGAGCGGGTCAGCAACCGCTCCGCCACCCCGAAGCGGGGGGGGGGGGGGGGGGCGCGCCGGCCCCCCCCCCCCCCCCCCCCCCCCCCCCCCCCCCCCCCCGCCCCCCCCCCGCGCCCCCCCCCCCCCCCCCCCCGCGGGGGCGCGGCTCTACAGCGATGGAACCTGGACCTACGAGCGGGAATTCGACGCCAAATGCTGGAAGGGCGGCATGG
>NZ_LZKQ01000255.1 GCF_001668675.1 Mycobacterium asiaticum
AGTCCCCCCGGCGCCTTGGGTTCCGTTCTTGCCGCCGTTCAGGTTTAGCGCCTTGCCGGCGGCACCACCACCACCACAACCACCAGCGGCAAAGCGAAAACCCCCGCCCAACAAAGCCCCCTGGCCCAATTCACCATCCTGTGCCGCCGCTACCTCGCCGTCATCGCCGCCGACCGCCAATACGCCCTATTCCTGCTCGCCCTCCCCCTGCTCCTAAGCCTGTTCACCTACGCCGTCCCCGGCGACGCCGGCCTCTCCCTGGCCAACGCCATCAGCCAGCAATCCAAACAACCCACCCAATTGCTGGTGCTGCTCATCATCGGCGGAGCCCTGATGGGGTGTGCGACCTCCATCCGCGAGATCGTGAAGGAACAGGCCATCTACCGACGCGAGCACGGCATCGGCCTATCCGGCAGCGCCTACCTCGCCTCCAAACTCGCCGTGCTGGGCGCCATCACCGGCTTGCAGGGACTGATCGTCGGATTCCTCGGCGTTGCATTCCTACCGCTGCCCGACGATTCGTTGCTGCTGCACTCCGGCAACCCCCAGCTGCTGCGCTGGGTGGGCCTGGCCGAGGTGACGGCGGCCATCATCGCCGTCACCGTGGTCTCGATGATCCTGGGCCTGCTGATCTCTGCGTTGATCGGCAACGCCGACCGCGGCATGCCGCTGCTGGTGCTGGTGGTGATGGCCCAACTTGTGTTGTGCGGCGGGCTGTTTGCCGTGCGAGACCGGGTTCCGCTCGAGCAACTGGCCTGGCTGCCCCCGTCCCGCTGGGCCTACGCCATGGCCGGGTCGTCCCTCGGGGTGAACTACATCCGCATCACCGACACCGACCCGCTCTGGGATCACGATCCAGCCCGTTATCTGACCGCGTTGGGCATGTGCGTGGCGCTCGGCGTCGTGATGGTGATCCTGCTGGCGATCCGGCTCAAGCGGCTCGACCCGCAACGTCGGGCGCGCCGGTAAGCGGCGGTAGATGGTGCCGAGGCCGCTTTGCTGCTGCCGACGAGAGTGACTGCGGCCCCCGCGGCCTCGGATGACAAGACCCTAGTCAAGGCCATATCGGTCGGTCTACGCTAAGCGCCAGCCTGTGGTGCTGGCTTGTCATGAGTTTGCCCTACGGCAACGTGCCTCGACGAAGGAGATGTTGATGAAACTGAAACTCTGGCGCCGCGCCGGCGTTGTGACCGCCGCGATGGTTGTGTCGATGGCTTTCCTGGTGAGCGGTTGCGGCTCGAAGCCCAACGCATCCAACGGGGGATCGAGCTCCGGAGCGAATGTGGATGCCGCCAGCACGGTCAAACAGGCCGCCGACGCCATGCGCAAAGTCACCGGGATGCACGTCAGCTTGACCGTGCAGGGCGCGGTGCCCAACCTTGCCGTGACCAAACTCGATGGCGACGTCTCCAGCACTCCGCAGACAGCCGCCACCGGGACCGCCACCCTGATTGTCGGCAAGGACCCCGTCGACTCCAAGTTCGTCTTCGTCGACGGCCATCTGTACTCCGACCTTGCCGAGTCCGGCAAGTTCACCGACTACGGCAACGGCGCGTCGATCTATGACGTCTCGACGCTGCTCGACCCGGACCGTGGCCTGGCCAATGTGCTGGCCCACCTGCAGAACCCGAAGGTGGCGGGCAACGAACAGGTCAACGGCATCGCGACCACCAAGATCACGGGGACGTCGTCCACCGACGATGTCGCCACACTTGCCGGATCCCGCCTCAGCCCGAAGGACGCACCGCCCACCCCGACCACCGTCTGGATTGCGTCGGACGGCTCCAACCACCTGGTCAAGATCGAGATCGTGCCGGTTGAGAACGGCACCGTGACGATGACCATGTCGGACTGGGGCAAACAGGTCACCGCCACCAAGCCCGCCTAGCCACCATCCGATGGCCCCGACAAAGCGCTCGCCCGATGACCGACCTGGGAAAGGAAACCTCATGGCATTGACGGCTTTTCAACGACGTGCCGCGGTCGCCGTGGCGAACATTGTCCTGGTCGGTTCGACGACCATCGTACTTGCCCCGGCGGTACACGCCGACACCTACTGGGGCGCGATCGCGCACTCCAGAGACGGCAAGGTGTACGGACGCACCAAGAACGCCCCGTCCAAGGCTGCGGCCGAGAGCGCGGCGATGGGCGCGTGCGGCTACTCCGACTGCAAATTGCTGGTCACGTTCAAGGAGTGTGGCGCGATCGCCCAGAACAACAACCCCGACTACGCGGGTGGTTACGGGCCCACGCTCGCCGCGGCGCAAGCCGACGCCCTGAAAACCCTCGGTACGCCTGGATGGATCGGAACCTGGTACTGCAACGGCTAGGCCCGGCGGGGTGCTTCCGTCTGCTGCTCCTGCCCTGAAACCCCTGCAGCAGAACATCATCAGCGATCGTTTGCGCTGAGGCAAAGGCTTCAGAAAGCTAGGCTGACGCAGCGGAGGCTATGGATGGACGACCGGACCGACACGATAACGACCGAGGTACCGCGGTTGGAGGTGCGCGGGGGTGGCCGGACGTGGCGGGTGACGCCGGATCGGGTGTGGCGGTTGGGGCGTTCCAGTGAGGTGGATATC
>NZ_LZKQ01000256.1 GCF_001668675.1 Mycobacterium asiaticum
TTTGTTGAGCCTTCCTGCCCACGTCGTGGGCTGCAAGACTCTCATAAGCCATGGATCAACCAAACGGGGTCAGGCCAACGGCTCACTAATAGCACGCGACCCCGACACGCGACTCCGGTTGCTGCACGAGTACGTCGGTCAAACTGTACGGAAGTGTCACCTTGATCTGGACAGTTTGATTCGAATAAGTCCGAAAATGGTTACGGACAAACAACTCTCCTCGTAGTAGTCATCGCTCTGCGTGCCGATAACGCACGGAGCAGGAGAATTTGGCGGTCGCCAAGTTGGCGATGCCGGCGTGCGCGGCGGCGCCCAGCGGGACAGTTGGCTGACCTGCAGCAGCAGAATGTTGCGAAGTAATTCCATGACCACTTCACGGGGGTCCGGTCACCAGTCAAACGGCGACACCGTCAGCGCCGTCACTCCTCGTCAACGAGGCGGAGACCGGCGACTCACGCCAGCACCAGCACCACCCACCCAACCGGGTCGCCTCGCGCCGGGCATCGCCAGCCCACCGGACGACACCGTCTGCCCCGCTCCGTACGGCTGACCATTAAGGTCAAATCGTGACTCAAGGAGCCAACCGGGCGCAGGCAGGCCGCGGCATTACGGCAGGCCTTACGGCCGAGGCGGATGTTTGGCCGGCTCTTGCCCTTCAGCACTTGTGGAACGCTCGGCATATGGCCGCGCTGTGCAAGACGCGGGAGAACGACGTAATTGCCCAAGGCAACCACAACATCGACTACGAACTTCGCTGACTCGCTATGGTTGCCGTTGCGTCGGCAGCAGGCTTCGTCGAATCGTTGATTAATGAGATATTCCGTGCCGCTACCAACGCGCCACGGGTAACAACGCCGAACATAGCGGGAATTCCGCCCGATGCCGTCGAGAAGATGAAAGACCTTTGGAATCCTCCAACAGCGCAAGGTCCGAAACCTGGCCGGTTGCAGCATGTATGGGCGAAACTGCGGGGCCACAAGCCCGTCCGGCCGCCGGTATCAATCGAACGTAATCCTCCGCTCGATAAGTACCAACACGCACTCACGGCGATTGGAAAATCCCAAGCGATGCCGAAGGGGCATCAGACCTGCCAACGCGTCCAGATTGTGTTCGACCTGCGGAATGCGTTGCTGCACTACACGCCTGAATGGCAGAGCGTCACCCACGGCGAACTTCGGTCCCGGTTTCAGCAAGTGCCAAAAAGCAAGCAACTCGTAGCCGGTGCCGGATTTCCAAGCGTGATTTTGAACGCGGACGCCGCAGAATGGGCCTGTAACGTGTGTGTGGATTTCGTTGATGAATGGTCTGGGCACATGGGGATTGGCCTGACCCCGTTTGGTTGATCCATGGCTTATGAGAGTCTTGCAGCCCACGACGTGGGCAGGAAGGCTCAACAAA
>NZ_LZKQ01000257.1 GCF_001668675.1 Mycobacterium asiaticum
AGCAGGCGGTCGCCGGTGGGCAGCTGGACGTTGGTGGTCTCCACCGGGCTGCGGCGGCGGTACTTGGGTCGAGCCCGGCCACCGCTCTCCAGGGCATCCAGGGCGACCGAGAGGCGCCCGCGCCAGAGCGTGACCGGATGGACCGGCCGGTCGGTCCAGGACATCGCCTTGGCGATGCCGTTGCGATACGCAAGGCCGACCCGTTTGGCCTTGGTGGCCGCGAAGGCCTGACCGACCGGACCGGTGGCCAGCGCCACGGTGTCGGCCTCGGCGCTTTCGGGCTGGGGATCGCGGTCGGGCTCCTTGCGTTCGCAGCCGATGAAGGCGAGTGGGTCGGCGACGCAAACGGCGTCCGGTGCAAGGTGTTTGAGCTTCGCCGCGGATTTGATCACCATGCGCAGATCGGCGCTGGGTGCGATGGCGGCAGTGATGTCGTCGGGGATCGTGACGACGCCACCCAGGTCGACGTCGGGCAAGGGCCGGTCGAAGTCAACCGACGGCAGGATGCGGCCCAACCAGCCTGGGAGCCACCAGTTCCATTTGGCGAACATCGCCATCAGCGCCGGAACCAGCACCAGCCGCACCACCGTCGCGTCGACGGCAATCGCCACGGCGCAGGCCACGCCGATCTCGGCGACCAGCGGCATGCCGGCGAAGGCGAACCCGCAGAACACCGCGATCATGATCAGCGCGGCGCTGGTGATGGTGCGGGCGCTGGTGCTGACGCCGTAGGCGACCGCGTCGCGGGTGTGCCCGGTCTGCAGGAAGCGCTCCCGGATGCGGGTGAGCAGGAAGATCTCGTAGTCCATGGACAGACCGAAGGTCATCGCCAGGACCAGCGGCGGTACCGTGCTGTCGATCGACGTCAGGTGCGGGAAGCCGAGCTTGTCCGCCCAGCCCCACTGGAAGACCATCACCAGGCTGCCGTAGGCCGCCGCCACCGACAGCAACGTCATCAGCACGCCCTTGACCGCCAGCAGCACCGAATGCACCGACAGCAACAGCATCAGGAAGGCGATCAGCGCGACGAAGCCCAGCACCAGGGGCTGGGTGGCCGAAACCCGGTCGTCGAAGTCCTTGATCAGCGCCGTCGATCCGCCGACCGCCACCTGTGCGTCGCCGGCGACCCTGGGAACCTGGCTGCGCATCCAGTCGACGGTGTGCCGGGCGCGCAGGTCCTCCGGGTCGACGGACAACACCGCACTGAGCACCGCGCTGCGGTTGTCGTCGGCGTATTCCGGCGGTGTCACCGAGGCGACCTCAGGGCCCTCCGTCATCTTCTGCCGGATCGTGCCGAGCAGCTGCGCGCGGGCCGGAGCGGCGTCGGGGCCCTGCGCAGAGTCCGGGAAGGTGACCAGCACCTGCACGGGGCCCAGCGCTCCGGGACCGAGGGCCTGGGAGGCGGCCGCGACCCCACCCCGTATTTCGTGGGAAGAGTCGAACTGCCGTAACAGGCTGTTGCCCAACACCATCGACAGCGCCGGCGCCGCCATCAGCAGTAACACGGCCGAGGCCGCCAGTGCGGAAATCCACGGCCGGCGCATCACCCAGGTGACCCAGCGGGTCCAGAACCGCGACACCGTGCTCTCCGGCCGCCGCGACCAGTGCAGCAACGCGGACCGCTTGGCCGCGGCCCGGGCGAAGGTGGCCAGCAGCGCCGGGGTGAGCGTGGCCGACGTCAGCATCGCGATGGCGACCGCCAGGATCGCGCCGGTGGCCATGGATCTCAGTGCTGGGGTGTTGATCAGGTAGATGCCGGTCAGCGAGGCGATGACGGTCATTCCGGACAGCACCACCGCGAGCCCGGAGGTGGCCATCGCCGCGTCCACGGCCTCTTGCGGCTGCCGGCCGCTGCGCAGTTCCTCGCGATATCGCATCAGGATGAACAGCGAATAGTCCACCGCCAGCGCGATGCCGAACATGGACACCGTCGAGGTGACGAACACCGACATGGTGGTGTGCATGGACAGGGCATAGACCAGCCCCATCGTCACCACGACCGTGCAGACGCCCAACGCCAGCGGGATCGCGGCGGCGGCCAGCGAACCGAACACCGCCAGCAGCACGATCAGGATGATCGGCAGGTTCCACTCTTCGGCCTTCGCGATGTCGTGCTTGGTGTTTGCCGCCGCGGCCGCCGACAAGGCGCCCTGCCCGATGACGTAGAGCCGTACGCGCCCGCTGGCGGTCTGCCCGGACCGGTCGTCTTCGACGCCGACCCGCTGGCGCAGCTTCTTGGCGACGTCGCTGGTGCCCGGGTTGCGCGCGTCCAGGCGCAGCGTGATCACGTAGGGCCGGTCCGGCTGCGGCGGCCGCTGGGTCGGGTTGGGCGCTTCGGATACCCCGGGAAACTCGCCGGCGATGCGCCGGAGTTGGGTGACGGCTTCGTCGATGTCCTGATAGGTGGCGTCGGCGCGCGGGGCTGCCACCAGCGCCAACGGCGACGCGCCCAGGTCGGGGTATTGGGCGACCAGCTCGTCGTGCACGGCCAGCGACTGGGAACCGGCAACCTCGAACCCGCCGCCGGTCAGGTTTCCCGACTGCGTCATCGCCAGATACACCGCCGGCACCAGGGCAAGCAACCAGCCCGTGAAGACCAACCAGCGGAATCTGCGCAGGTTGCGGCTCAGCCGCATCATGAACTGCTGGATTTCTATCTCCCCGAATTTCATCGCCAGCGCGTGCCCGCGAGCCTACCCGAGAACACGGATCTCAAGTCTGCTTATCGGTTCCTGAGCTGGGACGACACCGGTTCGGGCGGATTGTTGTCAAGTCGTGATCGCGGGTGCGGCGGACCAGTGTCCGACGACGCCGTCGAACTCGAGATCCCTCGAAGTCGTTGCCGGCAACCGTCGTTGTTTCTACCTTTCGCGTGTATGGCGACCGCGTCACAGGAGTTGGCGGCCGCGCTGCCGGAGGTGGCAGGATGAGGACGGCCGCAGTCGGGGGACATCAAGCGGCAATCGTGAGGAGTAATTGATGAAGCCAAGCAGGGCGGCCGTGCGCCGTGGGCTTTTCGCAGTGGTCACCGCGACGGGCCTGTCGTGCGCCGGCAGTGCGATGGTGGCGACTCCGGCGGCGACGGGCGCGACGGATCCGTGCGCGGCGAGCGAAGTGGCCCGGACGGTCGGCTCGGTGGCCAAGTCGATGGGTGACTATCTGGACTCGCATCCGGAGACCAACCAGGTGATGACGAGCGCGCTGCAGCAGCAGCCCGGGCCGCAGTCATTGGGCTCGATCAAGGCCTACCTGGAGGCCAATCCCAAAGTGGCGCTGGACCTGCAGGGCCTGGCTAACCCGCTGAACAAGCTGGGGACGCAGTGCCGACTGCCGATCTCGTTGCCGCAGGCGCTGAGCATGGTGCAGGCCGCCCAGGGCGGGGGACTGCCGAACCTGCCGGGTGCCGGCGCGCCTGCGGGGACGCAACCGCCGGCGCTGTCCCCGGTGTCGGGTGGCGGAGCGTTGCCCGCCCCGCTGCCGGGACCCAAGCCCAGCAACGGCTGATATAGCCGCTCAGCCGGCCGCCCGCAGCCGCGGATCGGTCGGCGGATCCTCGGCGTCCGCGTCGGGCTTCTCGGTGCGGAACACGAAGAAGAACACCACCCAGCCGATCGCGGCGATGAACAACCAGCTGATCAGCCGGTAGATCAGCATTGCCGAGATCGCGTTGGGCAGCGCCATGCCACTGGATACCAGTCCCGGCACCAGCACCGCCTCGACGACCAGCAGGCCGCCGGGCATCAGCGGAATCGTGCCGACCGCCCGCGCCGCGGCGTAGGCGACGGTCAGACCGGCAACCGAGGCGTGGTCGCCCGCGGCGTACGCGGCGAAGCCCAGACACGCGACGTCGGCGACCCAGTTGAACAGTGACCAGCTGAACGCGACGCCCAAATCGCGCCGGCTCAGGCTCACCGATTCGAGCTGCGTCAGGATCTCGCGCCACTTCGCCAGCCCGGTGTCCGCCGGCTTGCCGCGGACCGAGTTGACCGTCGCCAGGACCCGGCCGCCGATTCCTTCGATCAACTCCGGCCGGGAGGCCACCGCCTGGGCCAGCAACAACAGCGCGACGAAACCGCCCAGCGTGAACAGCAGCGAGAACGGGTTGTTCCTGGCGCCCAGGAAGAACGCGCCGCCCAGCCCCAGCACCGCCAGCCCCACCGCCTGCAGCGCGCCGGACATGACCAGCTGCCAGGACGCCACCACCGTCGAGGCACCCCAGATCCGCTGCTGACGCAACAGGAACGTCGCCGAGATCACCGGCCCGCCGGGCAGCGTCGTGCTCAGCGCGTTGGCGGCGTAAAACGCGCCTTCCGAACGTAGTTGCTTGACGTGCACCCCGGCCGAGCGCAGCAAAGTGCGCTGAATCTGGGCGAAACTGTGCATCGAGGCAGCCGCGGCGACCATCGCGGCGATCAGCCACCACCACTCGGCCTGGAACAGGCTCGTCCAGGCTTTGGCCAGTTGATCCCACCCCAGCGCGATCTCGACGCCCAGCACCACCGCGACGACGGCCAGCACGACCCACCGCAGCCACCAGTACTTGCCCCGCGCAGCCGTCTCCCCGCGCTGCAGGGACACCCCCGCAAGCTTGCGGGCGGCAGCGTCGTACGGCATCGCATTAGGTTAACCGCGCCGGTAACGCCACCAAAGGTGCACGTCGCCGACGTGTCGGGGTCGTTCCTGGGATGTGACCGGATCGTGCCGCCCGGGTTTGCGGGGGTCGGCCACGCCGCCCCGTTAGAGTGGCCCAATGTCCCCAATGTCGACGAGTCACGACGACGCCGCGGTAAGCCCGCTGGTCCGCAAAACCGCCGCGTGGTCGTGGCGGCTGCTGGTCATCTTGGCGGCCGGGGTGGCCCTGCTGTGGGTGGTCGACAAGCTGGAAGTCATCGTGGTCCCGGTGTTGCTGGCGCTGATGCTCAGCGCATTGCTGGTGCCATTGGTCGACTGGCTGGACAAGAAGGGGCTGCCGCGCGGCCTCGCGGTGACGCTGGTGTTGCTCGGCGGCTTCGCGATCCTGGGCGGCATCCTGGCCTTCGTCATCAGTCAGTTCATCGTCGGCCTCCCTGACCTGGTGAAACAGGTCGAGCGCAGTATCGATTCGAGCCGCAGATGGCTGATCGAAGGGCCGGCGCACATCCGGAACGAACAAATCGATCACGCCGGCAACGCCGCGATCGAGGCGCTGCGCAACAACCAGGCGAAGGTGACCAGCGGAGCGATCTCGACCGCGGCCACCATCACCGAACTGCTCACGGCGGCGGTACTCGTGCTGTTCACGCTGATCTTCTTCCTCTATGGCGGCCGCAACATCTGGCAGTACGTACAGCAGATCTTCCCGGGGCACGTCCGGGACCGCGTCCACGAGGCCGGACTCGCCGGATACGGGGCGCTGACCGGATACATCCGGGCCACCTTCCTGGTCGCCCTGACCGACGCGGTCGGGGTGGGCGCCGGTCTGGCGATCATGGGCGTGCCGCTCGCGCTACCGTTGGCCTCCATCGTCTTTCTCGGCGCGTTCGTGCCGCTGATCGGTGCGCTGGTATCGGGCCTGCTGGCGGTGGTGGTGGCGCTGCTGGCCAAGGGCCTGGTGTACGCGCTGCTCACCCTTGCGTTGCTGATCGTGGTGAACCAGCTCGAGGCGCACGTGTTGCAGCCGCTGGTGATGGGCCGCGCGGTGTCGATCCACCCACTGGCGGTGGTGCTGGCGATCGCCGCCGGCGGCGTGCTGGCCGGGATCGTCGGCGCCCTGCTGGCGATACCGACGGTGGCGTTCCTCAACAACGCGCTGCAGGTGCTGTTGGCCAGGGACCCGGAGGCCGCCCAGGAGCAGCAGCGCGACGGCGAAGAGGTGTCCGCGATCGTGCAGGCCAAGCCGGACAAACCGGAGGAGCCCGACGAGGGCTAGCAGCTAGCCGCCCCGCTGAAGGTGCGCGGAATGCCGGCCGCTGCGGCGTGTCGCCGGACATCTGCGCACGCTCGGCCAGGGGACACCGGTTGCCGGGGAAACGCAGGTTACATGCGGCCTTCGCGACGCAGCAGGTCCTGGGCCGACAGGCCGCCACCGCCGGTACGGCGTCGCCGCCCGGTGTCCACGCCGCCCTCGTCCTGAATGCCGCGGGCGTTGAGCTTCTCGGTGGCCGTCTCGGAGTCGTCGCCTTCCGGGCGCTGCGCGGGGATGGCCGCGGTCTTGTCGGCCGGGTCCCCCATTGAATCCGATTTGGCGTCGGGTTTGCCGCCCGGGCGATTGCCGGCCGCGGGCATCTTGTTCGTCTCACCCGCCGACGGCGCGGGCGGTGGCACCCGCGGGCGCGTCTTCGCGGTCGACGGGCCGCCCTGCGCGGTCAGCCGCGTCGTCGGCGCCTCGCCGGGCTGGTTGGCCGGCTTCGCCGGCGCTGGCGCCGTTGCACGGACCGGAACCTGAGCGGCGGCGCCCGGCCCGAGTTCGGGTCTGGAGGCCGGCCGGGGACGCTCCAGCGCCGCCGGATGCGTCGGGTCGTGCGGTGTGCGAGGGCCCGTAGTGGCGCCGGCGGCGACGAGGCCTGCCGTCACCGGAGGCCGAACCGTGCTGACGGGGCGCTTGCGCTCGTCGGGCAGCTGGATCTCGCCGAGACCGATCCGGTTCTGCAGGCGCCGCATCCAGCGCGGCGCCCACCAGCAGTCGTCGCCCAGCAGCTTCATCACCGACGGCACCAGGAACATCCGGACCACGGTCGCGTCCAGCAGCAACGCCGCCATCAGCCCGAACGCCAGGTACTTCATCATCACCAGGTCGGAGAAGACGAACGACCCGGCGACCACGGCCAGGACCAGCGCCGCGGCGGTGATCAGGCGGCCGGTGGTGGCGGTACCGATCCGGATCGCCTCCTGGGTCGACATGCCGTTCTCGCGCGCCTCGACCATTCGGGAGACCAGGAACACTTCATAGTCGGTGGCCAGACCGTAGCCGACCGCTACCACCAACGCGATGATCACCACCATCAATGGCGTCGGCGTGAAATTCAGCAGGCCGGCGCCGTGGCCTTCGATGAATATCCAGGTCAGGATGCCCATGGTGGACCCCAGCGTCAGCACGCTCATGACCGCCGCCTTGATCGGCAGCACCACCGAGCCGAATGCCAGGAACATCAACAGCATCGTCGTGGTGATCAGCACGAGCACCATCAATGGAGCCTTGTCGACCAGGCTGTGAATAGAGTCCTGCTCCAGCGCAGGCGTGCCGCCGACGAATATCTGCAGACCCTTAGGCGGGGTGATCGCCCTTAGCTCCTCGAGTTTCTTTGCCGAGTCGGCGGTGTTGGAGAGCCCGTTCTGCAGCACTCGAACGGACGGATCCTTCGACCCGCCCGGCGCCTGCGGACGTTCCTGCCACATGTTCGCCGGATCGTTGTCCTGCTCAATGAAGCCGGGGATCTGCATCGCTTTGCTGCGGATATCCGCGACCTGCTGGTCGGTGACCGGTTGATGGTTGGTGGACTGGATCACCAGGGTCAGCGGGTTGGTGCGGTACCCCGGGAACAGCTTGTCGAAGTGCTCCTGGGACTGGCGCGCCGCGTTGTTCGGCGGTAGGTATTTCTCGCTCATGCCGCCCAGGGACATGTTGCCCAGCGGGATGATCAGCAGAATCATGCCGACGATGATCGGGATGGCGAACGCCAGCGGACGCTTCATCACGAAGTTCGTCAGCTTGCCCCAGAAGCCGGCCTCCACCTCTTCCCGGGTCTTGGTCTTCTGCAGCCGGTCGGCCAGCCAGTTCAGGTAGGCGCGCGACACCTTCCAGTTCCGCAGGAACGGAACCCGGAACGCGGTCCGCACACCGAGCGCGTCCACATGCTTGCCCAGGATGCCCAGGCAGGCGGGTAGCAGCGTGATGGACAGAATCGCGGCCAGGGAAACCGCTGTGATCAGGGCATACGTCAGCGATTTCACGAAGCCCTGGGGCAGCAGCAGCAAGCTGGCGCCGGACGCGGCGATGAGCACCGCGGAGAACACCACAGTTCGGCCGGCCGTCATCACGGTGCGGCGCACCGCCACTTCGGTGTCGTAGCCTTCGGCGATTTCCTCGCGGAACCGGCTCACCACGAACAGGCCGTAGTCCACCGCGATACCCAGGCCGATCAATGACACGACGGGTTGGGCGAAGAAGTGCACCGGCCCGAACACCGCGATCAGTCGCAGAATGCCCAGTGAACCGGCAATGCTCAGACCGCCGACCATCACCGGCAGGCAGGCGGCCACAGCGCCGCCGAACACCAGGAACAGCACGACGGCCACCAGAGGCAGGGCCAGCACCTCCATGCGGCGCTGGTCGGTGGCGATGGTGCCGGTCAACGCACTCGCGATCGGTTGCAGGCCGGCGAGTTGAACGGTGCCGCCGTCCAGCTTCTGTAGGGCCGGTTCGATGGTCTTGTAGTTGGTCAGGATGGTGTCGTCGTCATCGCCCTTGAGCGGGATCGACACAAATGTGTAGTGCTTGTCGTCGGTGGCCATGCCCTTGATGACCGGGCTGGTGCTGTCCGGTGCCCGCAGGTAACCGGCCCAGCCGAGCACCTCTTTGGGGTGGTCCGCGACGAACTGGTTGAGCTCGTCGTTGATCTTCTTCGACCACTGCGGGTCGTTGACCGTCTTGCCGTCAGGGGCTTTGAAGATGGCGACGATGTGTCCGGTTCGGTCGCGGCCGTAGACCTTGTCGCCGAGGACCGAAGCCTTCACCGACTGACTGCCGTCGTCGTAAAAGCCGCTCTGTGTGACATGCTTGCCCAGGCTGAGCCCGAAGATGCCGCCGAACAAGCACAGAGCCACAGTGACCCCGATTACGATGAACCGGTACCGGTACACCGTTCGACCCCACCAGGCGAACACTTAAGCTCCTTACTGGATCGCTAGCGACCCGCGCATTGCTTTTCGATTGTCGGACACGCGGCTTCTTTACACACGCGAGGTCAACAGCGACGACAGCGGCCGGAATGGCTGCAGCCATGCCCCCTGCTCAGGCAGCGAATCAAGCCCGATTCGCGGCAATGGCTCCCGGAAAACACCTGCGATGTCCTCCAGGTCGACGAACTCCAAGGTATCCGACGCTAGCGCCCAACTGGCGTGTTCACGAAATCCGAGCACTTGAACCGGCACTCCGGCGCGCGCTATCGCTTCCAGCGGCTGGCGGAACGCCTGCCCGTCGGCCGACGCCACCATCAGGCCTGCCAGGCCCTCCCGGCACCGCTGATCGATGTGCTCGAGCATGTCGCGGTCGACGTCGCTGTCCTCGTCGATCTTGGGCTTGGCGAACACGGCGAACCCGACGTTGCGGAGCGCGTCGACCCAGGGGCGCACCACCTCGGCGCTGCCGGGGGCGATGTTGGTGAAGACGGTCGCCTCGGGTTCCACGCGGATATCCGCTGCACCGCCCGCCGCGACCTCCGCGGTGCGGGCCAGCAGCCAGCGGCCCAGCGCATCGAAGCGGGGACGTTCCAGCGCGGTGGGGCGGCGGCCCAGGATCGAACCCAGGCCCATGTCGAGATTGGGCGCGTCCCAGACCAGCAGGACTCGCTTCATCGGCTCGGGGAATCCGGTCAGGCCGTCCTGGGACAGGTCGCCCGCCAGGATCGACGGGTCAGTCAGGGATTCCGTGGTGGGGGTGGCTACATCAGTCATTCAGCGCCGCTTCCATACGAATTCGCAGACGTTACTACCCGCTTCTTGGGCCTTCGTCTCGTACTTGGTGGTGGGACGGGTGGTCGATATCGGCAGGGATTTGGTGCCCGGGTCGACCCGGACGAGTTGGGATTCGGCGTCACCGACCTCGCCGATCTGCTCGGCATAGCCCGGATGGTCGGTCGCGGCGTGCAGCACACCACCCGGGAGTAGCCGGTCGGCGATCAGTGCAACCGTCGCCGACTGCAACAACCGGCGTTTGTGGTGCCGGGCCTTGGGCCAGGGATCCGGGAAAAAGACCCGAACGCCGGTCAGCGAAGCCGGGGCGAGCAGGTCCCTGAGCACGTCGATACCGTTGCCGCGGATCAACCGGATGTTGCTGACCTGCTCGTTATCGATTCCACAGAGCAACTGCGCGAGCCCCCGCCGGTAGATCTCCACGGCGATGACGTCGACGTCCGGCTCGGCCTTGGCCATCGCCAGGGTGGAGGTGCCGCTGCCGCACCCGATTTCCAGCACCAGCGGAGCCACCCGGCCGAACCATTGCTGGACGTCGAGGGGCTGGCCATCCGGATCGTCGGCCTGCCGGCCCAGGGTCGGCCAGAGCCGCTCCCAAGTTTCACGCTGAGAATTGGACAGCGCCGAACGCCGGGAGCGGAAACTCGTGGCAGGGAGATAGCCCCAGGGCGAATCGGGCCGTAACCCCACCCCGGGTTGCGCGTGCATCTCCCCATCGTGGCTTATGGAGACCGGGTGTAGCCGCCTCAGGTCCAGATTGATACCCAACAGTTGCCTTCGGCTGGTATCGGCGGACACCTGGCTCGCGTGCTCCGAATGCAAATGACACGATTCGGTGGGGACCGTCGATTCCGGAGAGGGGCATCGGATTTTCGTCGACGAGCTAACTCGTTTCGCCCAAGAGGCCGCTGACCAGCGACTTCTTGCGATCGCGCAGCGTACGGGGGTGCCGCTGCGGGTTGCCGTGAGCGGTCGCCCGGGGGTAGGGCGGCGCACCGTGACCCGCGCGCTGGACCGTGCGGGCCTCTCGGTGACGACGGGCACACCTGCGGCGGAACTGCACGTCCACGTCGTCGCCGAGGTCGTCAAGCCCGAAGACACCGGCGCCGGTGCGACGCTGGCGGTGCTGAACAAGGCGGACCTGACCACCTTCGCGTCGAGGGCGGAGCCGGTCGCGGCGGCCCGCGTGCGCTGTGAGCAATTCTCCGAACTGCTCGGGGCGCCGGTGCTGCCGATGAGCGGGTTGCTGGCCGCGGCCGCCCTCGAGGGTCTCGATCCGGTGTGCTGGGCGGCGCTGCGGGCGCTGGCCGCCGACCCGGACGGGCTGGACTGCCTGGACCGCGGTTTCGACGGCTTCCTGGCGGCGCGGCTGACGGTGCCGGTGGCGGCGCGGTGGCGGTTGCTGGCGGTGCTCGACTTGTTCGGCATCGCACTGGCGGTTGCCGCGCTGCGCCGAGGCGCCGGGCCGGCGGGCGTGCGGGCGGTGCTGCGCCGGGTCAGCGGGGTAGAGGCGGTGCTGGAGCGGCTCGTCGTCGCGGGTGCGCGGCCGCGCTACCGGCGCGTGCTCGACGCCGTCGCCGACCTGGAGGCGCTGGCGGTCTCCGACGCGCGGGTCGCGGCGTTCCTGGCCCGCGACGCGACCGTGGTGGCCCGGATGGCGGCCGCGCTGGACGCGGCCCGGGCCGACGAGCTGGAACTCGGGCCGGTGACGCCGTTGCAGCGTGCTGCGCATTGGCAGCGTCGCCAGCGCGCGGCGACGAACGAACTGCACCGCGCGTGCGCGGCCGATATCGCCCGGGGATCGCTGCGGCTGTGGGCGCGGAGGACCGGGTGAGTACCCGCGACGATCCGGCCGCCCGGGTGGATGCCATGGTCGCCGCAATCGGACCGGGTCTGGCTCAGCCCGCGATCAACCGTCGGGACGCGGTGCTAGTGGCCGGTCCCTGGCTGGCCGGCGTCACCAGCGTCGCGACCGCCCTGCGGGAACGGTTCCCGGAATACCCGGTGGTGGAGTCCGCCGAGCTCAGTCCCGGTGATGCGCCGCTGGCGGTGGTGTTCGTGGTCTCCGCGTCGGCACCGATGACCGCATCGGACTGCGCCCTGCTCGATGCCGCCGCGGAGAACACCGACCTGGTGGTGGGGGCGGTTGCCAAAATCGACGTGCACCTCGCCTGGCGTGATGTGCTCGCCGCCAACCGCGACCGGCTGGCCGAGCATGCGCCGCGCTACGGCAAGGTGCCGTGGATCGGCGTCGCCGCCGCCCCGGAGGTGGGGGAGCCGCAGGTCGACGAGTTGGTCGCGACCGTCCAGGGCCAGCTCGCCGACTCCGACGTGGCGCGCCGCAACCGGTTGCGGGCCTGGGAAGCGCGGCTGCAGAAGGTGGCCGCGCGGTTCGACCGGGACGCCGACGGTGCGGGGCGCCGGGCGCGGGTCGATGCCCTGCGCGAAGAACGCAGTGCCGCCCTGCGGCAACGACGGCAGTCGCGCACCGAGCGCACCATCACGATGCGCGGCCAGATCCAGCAGGCCCGGGTCCAGCTGTCCTACTTCGCGCGCAACCGCTGCGCCTCGGTGCGCGGTGAGCTGCAGGAGGACATCGCGACGCTGACCCGCCGCCGAATCCCCGAGTTCGAGGACTACGTCCGGGGACGGCTGGACGAGGTGGTCAGCGAGGTCGCCGAGGGTATCGACGCCCACCTGGCCGATGTCGCGCAGGTGACCGGGGTGCCGCTGGAACTGCCGCCCGCCGACAAGCCGCCCACCGTCCCGGTGTCCTCGCCGCCGCGGAAGTCCCGACGGCTGGAGACCCGACTGCTGATGGTGCTCGGCGCGCTGTTCGGGCTCGGGGTCGCGCTGACCCTGAGCCGATTGGTGGCCGGTCTGCTCTCGCGGCTGAGCCCCGGGGTGGCGCCCCCGGTGGTGGGCGCCGGGATCGTGGCGTGTGTGGCGGTGGGGCTGGCGACGACGCTGTGGTTGGTCAACGTGCGCAGCCTGCTCAGCGATCGCGCCGTGTTGGACCGCTGGGTGACAGACGTGACGTCTTCGCTGCGTTCGGTCACCGAGCAGATGGTCGCCAGCCGGGTACTGGACGCCGAATCAATCCTGTCCACCGCCGTCATCGCACACGACGAGGCCGAGAACACCCGAGTCAATGACCAGGTCAGCCTCATCGACGGCGAACTGCGCGAACACGCCCTGGCCGCGGCCGGGGCCGCGGCGGTGCGGGACCGGGAGATGCCGACCATCCTGGCGGCACTCGACGCGATTCGCGCCGAGCTGGGCGAACCGGGTATATCTGGTACCGCCACCGATCCTGGGATCATCCGGGCAAAGATCTCGCCGCGGTCGGACGCGGGGCATAGCGATTTTTGACCGGATCAGACCCTTCTGAATCGGTCTTGTGAGAAGGCTTATACCCGCCCATACCTCCCCCGACAAGTGATGCGCGATAATCTGTATAAGAAAGCGCTAAGTGTGATTACCGCCGCGCGGGCAATACGTAAGTAAGCGCACGCGACTAGAACGAGCCGACAAACCGACGATCGCCAACGCAGCAGATTCAGGAGAGTTCGATGACTTCAGCAACCATTCCCGGTCTGGATACCGCCCCCACGAACCATCAGGGGCTGTTGTCCTGGGTACAGGAGGTTGCTGAGCTCACCCAGCCCGACCGGGTGGTCTTCACCGACGGGTCCGAAGAAGAATTCAAGCGGCTGGCCGACCAGCTGGTCGAGGCGGGCACCTTCACCCGGCTGAACCCGGAGAAGCATCCGAACTCGTTCCTGGCGCTGTCCGACCCCTCCGACGTGGCGCGGGTGGAATCGCGGACCTTCATCTGCTCCGAGCGCGAGATCGACGCGGGCCCGACCAACAACTGGAAAGACCCCAGCGAGATGCGGTCGATCCTTACCGACCTGTATCGCGGGTGCATGCGCGGCCGCACCATGTACGTGGTGCCGTTCTGCATGGGACCGCTCGGCGCCGACGACCCCAAGCTGGGCGTGGAGATCACCGACTCCGAGTACGTCGTTGTCTCGATGCGCACCATGACCCGGATGGGCAAGGCCGCGCTGGACAAGATCGGCGACGACGGCTTCTTCGTCAAGGCGCTGCACTCCGTCGGCGCGCCGCTCGAAGAGGGCCAGCAGGACGTCCCGTGGCCGTGCAACGAAACCAAATACATCACCCACTTCCCGGAGACCCGCGAGATCTGGAGCTACGGCTCGGGCTACGGCGGCAACGCGCTGCTGGGTAAGAAGTGCTACTCACTGCGTATCGCGTCGGCGATGGCGCACGACGAGGGCTGGCTGGCCGAGCACATGCTGATCCTCAAGCTGATCTCGCCGGAGAACAAGGCGTACTACTTCGCCGCGGCGTTCCCGTCGGCGTGCGGCAAGACCAACCTGGCGATGCTGCAGCCCACCATCCCGGGCTGGCGCGCCGAGACCCTGGGCGACGACATCGCCTGGATGCGGTTCGGCAAGGACGGCCGGCTGTACGCCGTCAACCCGGAGTACGGCTTCTTCGGGGTGGCGCCGGGCACCAACTGGAAGTCCAACCCGAACGCGATGCGCACCATCGAGGGCGGCAACACGGTGTTCACCAACGTGGCGCTCACCGATGACGGCGATGTGTGGTGGGAGGGCCTGGAAGGCGACCCGCAGCACCTGATCGACTGGAAGGGCCGCGATTGGGAACCGGGGTCGCCGGAGAAGGCCGCGCACCCGAACTCGCGTTACTGCACCCCGATGTCGCAGTGCCCGATCCTGGCCCCCGAGTGGGACGACCCACAGGGCGTGCCGATCTCCGGCATCCTGTTCGGTGCCCGGCGCAAGACCACGGTGCCGCTGGTCACCGAGGCGCGGGACTGGCAGCACGGCGTGTTCATGGGCGCCACCATGGGTAGCGAGCAGACCGCCGCCGCCGAGGGCAAGGTCGGCACGGTGCGCCGCGACCCGATGGCCATGCTGCCGTTCCTGGGCTACAACGTCGGCGACTACTTCCAGCACTGGATCGACCTGGGCAAGCACGCCGACGAGTCCAAGCTGCCGAAGGTGTTCTTCGTCAACTGGTTCCGTCGCGGCGACGAGGGCCAGTTCCTGTGGCCGGGCTTCGGCGAGAACAGCCGGGTGCTGAAGTGGATCGTGGACCGGATCGAACACAACGCGGGCGGCCAGGACACCGCGATCGGTGTCGTCCCGACCGCGTCGGACCTGTACCTGGACGGCCTGGACGCGGACGCCGCCGACGTCGAGTCGGCGCTGGCGGTCAATGCCGCCGAGTGGCGCGAAGAGCTGCCGCTGATCGAGGAGTGGTTCGAGTTCGTCGGCGACAAGCTGCCGACCGGCATCCGCGACGAGTTCGAGGCGCTCAAGGCCCGCCTGGCCGAGTAACCGGCGCGAGCAGACGTAAAAGCACCTACACGCACGGCGTGTCAGGTGCTTTTACGTCTGCTCAGCCGTGGCTCGTAGAGTTTCAGCCATGCACATCCGCCCCTACGCGCAAGCCAATCCCGACAAGCCCGCCGTCATCCTGTACCCGTCCGGCACGGTGGTGACCTTCGGTGAAATGGAGGCGCGGGCCAACCGATTGGCGCACAAATTCCGGCAGGCGGGCCTGCGCGAGGGCGATGCCGTCGCGATCCTGCTGGAGAACAACGAGCACATGCACACGGTGATGTGGGCGGCGCGGCGCAGCGGGCTGTACTACGTGCCGATCAACACCCACCTCACCGCGGCCGAGGCCGCATACATCGTCGACAACAGCAGCGCCAAGGCGATCATCAGCTCGGCGGCGCTAAGCGAGGTTTGCGCCGGCCTGGCCGAACACCTGCCGGGCGGGCTACCCGAGTTGCTGCTGATCGCCGACGGCGATCTGGACGGCTGGCAGCGCTACCCGGAATGTGTTGCCGATCAACCGGATACCCCGATCGATGACGAGATCGAGGGCGACCTGCTGCAGTATTCCTCGGGCACCACCGGCCGGCCCAAGGGCATCAAACGCGAGCTGCCGCACCTCCCGCCTGCGGAGGCGCCCGGCCTCATGTCGGCGCTGGTGGATTTCTGGATGGATCCCGAAACGGTGTACCTGAGCCCCGCCCCGCTCTATCACACCGCGCCGTCGGTGTGGTCGATGACGGTGCAGGCCGCCGGACTGACCACCGTGGTGATGGAGAAGTTCGACCCGGAAGGGACGCTGGACGCCATCGCGCGCTACGGGGTGACGCACGGCCAGTTCGTCCCGGCGATGTTCGTGCGGATGCTGAAACTGCCTGACTCGGTTCGTGATTCGTACGACCTGTCCAGCCTGAAGCGGGTGATGCACGCCGCCGCACCCTGCCCGGTGGAGATCAAGAAACAGATGATCGACTGGTGGGGACCGATCGTCGACGAGTACTACGCGTCCTCGGAGGCGATCGGCTCGACGCTGATCACCGCCGAGGACTGGCTGGCGCACCCGGGTTCGGTGGGCAAACCGATGATCGGCGCGCTGCACATCCTCGGGGAGGATGGCACCGAGTTGCCGCCCGGCCAGCCGGGAGAGATCTACTTCGAAGGCGGCGCCTCGTTCGAGTACCTCAACGATCCGTCCAAAACCGCTGCGTCCCGGGACAAGCACGGGTGGATGACGGTCGGTGACATCGGCTACCTCGACGAAGAAGGTTACCTGTACCTGACCGACCGCCGGCACCACATGATCATCTCCGGCGGGGTGAACATCTACCCGCAGGAAGCCGAGAACCTGTTGGTCACTCATCCAAAGGTGTTGGACGCGGCTGTGTTCGGCGTTCCGGACGACGAGATGGGTCAGCGGGTGATGGCAGTTGTACAGGCCGTCGACCCGGCCTACGGTACTGACGAATTCGGTGAGGAACTATTGGGCTGGCTGCGGGAACGGTTGTCGCATTTCAAGTGTCCGCGTTCGATCGCCTTCGAAACTCAGCTGCCGCGCACCGACACCGGCAAGTTGTACAAGAACGGGCTGGTCGAGAAGTATTCGGCGTGACCCATGATCCGGCTGGTCGATCTGTCCGCACCGCCGGATCCGGACGTCCTGACGCCGCCGGGTGTGGTCGTCGGCTACGGGCCACCCTCGAATGAATCATGGCTGACGACAGCGACTTTCACCGTCACCGAAGAGCCCTGCGCCGACCGGCGGGTGGTCACCGTGGACTCGGTTCCCGAGACGCTGGCCGAGCTGACCCGACGCTGCGAGCATTGGCCGCAGGCCAGCGCGGTCTGCGACGACGTGCTGCGCAGCCTGGACCCTGATGGCCCGACGCTGTCGGGGGTGATCACCGAATCGCTGGCTTATTCGACGCTGCAGGCCGGCCCGGAGTTCGCCCGCTGGTTGTCCGAGCGCGGGCCGGCGTCCGTCCCCGAGATCGCCGACCCTGTTGTGGCGCAACGAGACGGCGATCTACTGCGGATCCAGTTCAACCGACCGCAGCGGCACAACGCGTTCTCCACCGACATGCGGGCCGCGCTGCTGGAGGTGCTGTCTGTCGCGCAGCTGGATCCGTCGGTGAGCGGGATAGTGTTGAGCGGCAACGGCTTATCCTTCTGCAGCGGGGGTGACCTCGCTGAGTTCGGTTCCTTCGCCGACCCCGCCAGCGCACATCTGGCCCGCACCCGGTACAGCCCGGCGCTGGTGCTTGACGAGCTCACCACCCGGTTCGGCCGCCGGTGCCGGGCGCGGGTGCACGGTCAGGTGCTGGGCAGCGGCCTGGAGATGGCGGCGTTCTGCGGTTGGGTCGAGGCGAGCCGCGACGCGGTGTTCGGTCTGCCCGAGCTGAGCTTGGGTCTGCTTCCCGGGGCCGGCGGCACCGTCAGTGTCACCCGGCGGATCGGTCGTTGGCGCACCGCGTATCTGGTGCTGTCCGGCCGGACCATCCCCGCCGAGACGGCGCTGCAGTGGGGGCTGGTGGACGCGCTCAGCGACTGATCAGTGGCCGATCCCGGACTCAGATCCCGCCGCGTGACACCAATTGCGAGGCAATCACGTTGCGCTGAATCTCATTGGTGCCCTCGCCGACGATCATCAACGGCGCGTCGCGGAAATAGCGCTCCACGTCGTACTCGGTGGAGTAGCCATAGCCGCCGTGGATGCGCACCGCGTTCAGGGCGATTTCCATCGCGACCTCGGAGGCGAACAGCTTGGCCATCCCGGCCTCCATGTCACAGCGCTGGCCGCTGTCGTAGCGTTCGGCGGCATACCGAGTGAGCTGGCGCGCGGCGGTGAGTTTTGTTGCCATGTCGGCCAAGTAGTTGCCGACGGCCTGATGCTGCCAGATGGGCTTGCCGAAACTCTCGCGTTGCTGCGCGTACTCCAGGGCGTCCTCGAGGGCCGCGGTGGCCACTCCGAGCGCCCGGGCCGCGACCTGAATCCGCCCCGTCTCGAGACCCTTCATCATCTGCGAAAAGCCCTGGCCCATCTGGCCGCCCAGCACGGCGGAGCCCGGTACCCGGAAGCCGTCGAATGAGAGCTCGCAGGACTCGACGCCCTTATAGCCCAACTTCGGCAGGTCCCGCGACACCGTCAAACCAGGGCCGTGCTCGACCAGCAGCACCGAGATGCCCTTGTGCCGGGGCGTGGCGCCGGGGTCGGTCTTGGCGAGCAGTGCGATCAGACCGGAACGCCGCGCGTTGCTGATCCACGTCTTGGACCCGTTGACCACCAACGTATCCGGTCCATCCGGTAGTGCGGTGGTGGTCATGTTCTGCAGGTCCGAGCCGCCACCGGGCTCGGTGAGCGCCATGGTGGCCCGCAACTCGCCGGTGGCCATCGGCGGCAGATACGTCCGCTTCTGCTCCTCGGTGCCGAACAGCGTCAGCAGCTTGGCAACCACGGTGTGGCCGCCCATCGCCCCGGCCAGGCTCATCCAGCCGCGCGCGAGTTCCTGGGTCACCTGGACATAGCAGGGCATCGAGACCGGTGACCCGCCGTACTCCTCGTCGATGGCCAGGCCGTAGATGCCGATGCGCTTCATCTGTTCGATCCACGCCTCGGGATAGGTGTTGGCGTGCTCGATTTCGCGCACGGTCGGCTTGACGTCGCGATCGATGAACGCCCGCACGGTGGCGACCAGCATCGCTTCGACGTCGTCCAGTTCAGTGCTCACCGTCGGCCCCCTTTCCGTTGGTCGAGAGTGAGTCTGGCGACGCGGGACCGGCGTGTCGCGTCGGGGCTTTCACTCTCGGCTGTATGGGTGTTTGACCCTCGGTTGGACAGCCTGCCAGCATGAGCCCTTGTGACTAACGGGTACCGGGACATCCGGGCGGGTGGCCCCTACTTCGACGACCTGTCGCCGGGCCAGGTGTTCGACTGGGCGCCGTCGGTCACCCTGAGTGCCGGGCTGGCCGCCGCCCATCAGGCGATCGTGGGCAACCGGTTGCGGCTGTCGCTGGACGCCGGGCTGTGCGGCGCGGTCGCCGGCGCCACCGGTGCGCTGGCGCACCCCGGCCTGGTGTGCGATGTGGCGATCGGGCAGTCAACGCTGGCCACCCAGCGGGTCAAGGCGAATCTGTTCTACCGCGGGTTGCGGTTTCACCGCTTCCCGGTGCTCAGCGACACCCTGTACACCCGCACCGAAGTGGTGGGGCTGCGGGCCAACTCGGTCAAGCCCGACCGCCCGCCGACGGGCCTGGCGGCGCTGCGCATGACGACCATCGACCAGGCCGATCAGTTGGTGCTGGACTTCTACCGCTGCGCGATGCTGCCCACCAGCCCGCAGTGGGCCGGCTCGGGACCGGCCGACGACCTGTCCGCCATCGGTGCGGACGCGACGGACCCGGTCCTCGACCCGACGCAGGCGTGGGACGCCGATGCCTTCCGTGCCCGGGTGTCCGGTCCACACTTCGACCCGGAGCTGGCCGGTGCGGTGCTGCACAGTACCGGCGACGTGGTGACCAGCGCCCCGGAGCTGGCCCGGCTGACCTTCAACATTGCTGCCACACACCATGATTGGCGGGCCGGCGGGCAGCGGCTGGTGTATGGCGGCCACACCATCGGCCTGGCGTTCGCGCAAGCCAACCGGCTGTTGCCGAACCTGGTGACGGTGCTGGGCTGGCAGTCCTGCGACCACACCGGCCCGGTGCGCGAGGGTGACACCCTCTACAGCGAGCTGCACGTCGAATCCGCCGAGCCGCGCGAGCACGGGGGTGTGCTGGGCCTGCGCTCGCTGGTCTACGCGGTTGGCGAGCCGGACCGGCAGGTCTTGGACTGGCGCTTCAGCGCGCTGCAGTTCTGACGTCCCGGTCCAGCCCGCCCGTCTAACCGGCGGCGCCCGGGGTGCCCGGAGCTCCGACGGTGCCGCCGCTGCCGGTCCCCGATCCGGTACCCGGGGCGCCGCCGTTGCCGGCGGTACCACCGCTGCCGCCCGTCCCGGTGCTGCCAATGTTGCCGCTGCCGCCGGCGCCCGAACCGGGGGTGCCCGCCGCGCCGCCGGCGCCGCCGTCGCCGCCGCTGGGCCCCTTGCCGCCGTCGCCGCCGTTGCCGTTGGTGCCGGCGCCGGCGTTCCCGCCGACTCCACCGGTTTGGCCGCTGACGGCGCTGCCGCCGCTACCACCCGTGCCGCCGCTGCCGGCGTTGCCGCCCTTGCCGGAGACGGCGCCGCCGCCGTTGCCGCCGGCCCCACCGGTACCGCCGTCGCCGCCGGTGCCGCTGTCACCGCCGGCGCCACCGTCTGGAACCGTGTCGGTGCCGGTTGCGCCGTTGCCGCCGGTGCCGGGTGCGCCGCCGGTGCCGCCGTTGCCGCCGGTGCCTCCGGCGCCGCCGTTACCCGTACCCAGGGCGGCGCCGCCGGCTCCCGCCGTTCCGCCGTTCCCGCCAGTCCCGCCGTCACCGCCGGTGCCGCCGGCACCCGCGTTGACGTCGATGTTCCCGGGCGCGCCGTTGCTGCCGGCGCCGCCGGTACCGCCCTGACCGCCGTTGCCGCCGGTACCGCCGTTACCGGAGATCGAGCCGCCCAGCCCGCCGACGCCGCCGTTGCCGCCGGTGCTGCCGGCCTGACCGGTGCCGCCTGCGGCACCGCTGCCGCCGTTGCCGCCGTTGCCGCCGTTGCCGATCGAGCCACCGTTGCCGCCGGTACCGCCGTCGCCGCCGTTGACGCCTGGAGTCACGGAGCTGAAGCCGTTGCCGCCCGCTCCGCCGTTGCCGGCCGGACCGGTGACGGCCGTGCCGTTGGCGCCAGCGGTTCCGGTGCCGCCGGTGCCCGCGGCCCCGCCGATGCCGACCGTCCCGGCGTTGCCGCCGTTGCCGCCGTTGCCGCCGTTGGGGTTGGTGGCGTTGGTGGCGTTCGCGCCGGTGCCGCCGCTGCCGGGTGTTCCGGCGTTGCCGCCTTTGCCACCGCTGCCGCCGGCGCCGTTGCTGCCCGCGTTGCCGGTGCCCAGCACCGTCCCGGCGGTGCCGCCGTCGCCGCCCTTGCCACCGTTGCCGCCGTTGCCGCCGTTGCCGCCGTGCTGGGCGCCGCCGATACCGGTGCCGTAGGTGTTGCTGTTGGCCAACCCGTTGCCACCGGTTGCGCCGTTGCCGCCGTTGCCGCCGGCCCCGCCGTTGCCACCGGCCGCCCCGCTGCCGGCGTTGCCGGAGATCGCGCCGCCGTTACCGCCGTTGCCGCCGGCCCCGCCGTTGCTGCCGGCCACACCGTTGCCGCCGGTGCTGCCGGACGTGGCCGAGGTGGATCCGGCAGTGCCGGCGATGCCGTTGCCGCCCTTGCCGCCGTTGCCGCCGTTGCCGTAGGTGCCGCCGTTGCCGCCGGCGCCGCCGTTGCCGCCGTCGACGCCGACGGTGGTGGAGTTGAAGCCCGCCCCGCCGGTGCCGCCGTTGCCGACAGCGGTGGCAAAGCCGGCGCCGTCGGTGCCGTTGCTGCCGGTGGTCCCGGTGCCGCCGCTGTTGCTGCCACCCGTGCCGCCCTTGCCGACGATCGCGTTGCCGCCGTCGCCGCCCCTGCCGCCGTTCGGGTTGGTCGCGGTTCCTGCGGCGCCCGCGCCGCCGTCGCCTGGGGTGCCGGCCTTGCCGCCGTTACCCGCGTTGCCGCCGTTGCCGTCGGTGCCGTTGGTACCGACGCCGAGGGCTTTGCCGCCCAGTCCGGCGTTGCCGCCGTTGCCGCCGGCGCCGCCGGTACCGCCGTTGCCGCCGTTCTGGCCGGCGCCGTTGTTGGTGCCTGCCACTCCGGCCGCGCCGTTCACGCCCGCGCCGCCGTCGCCGCCGGTGGCGCCGACGCCGCCGTTGCCACCCTTGCCGGCGTTGCCGCTGACCGAGCCGCCATTGCCGCCGGTGCCCCCATTGCCACCCGCCCCGCCGGCCATGCCGTCGGTGCCGCTGGCGCCCGCGCCGGATCCGGCATTGCCGGCCGTGCCGGCTGAGCCGTTGCCGCCGTTGCCCGCGTTGCCACCGTTGCCGTGGCTGCCCGCGTTGCCACCGTTGCCGCCGTTGCCGCCGGCGGTGCCGGGGTTGGCGGCCGTCTGGTTGTAACCGTTGCCGCCGTTGCCGCCGTTGCCCACCGCGCTGCCGACGATCGCGCCGTCCTTGCCGGGAGTGCCGGCCTGGGTGTTGGAGGTGCCGCCGGTGCCACCCTTGCCTGCGGTCTCGTTGCCGCCGGCGCCGCCGTTACCGCCGTTGGGGTTGGTGGCCGTGCCGTCGACGCCGTTGCCGCCGTCGCCCGGAGTCCCGGCCTTGCCCCCGTTGCCGCCGTTGCCGGCGACCCCGTCGACGCCGTTGTTACCGACGCCCTGCGCCTGTCCGCCGGCGCCGCCGTTGCCGCCGTTGCCGCCGTTGCCGCCGGCCCCGCCATTGCCACCGTTCTGGCCCGAGCCGACTCCGGTGCCGTACCGGTCGACGTCGGTGACACCGTTGCCGCCGGTCACGCCATTGCCGCCGGCGCTGCCGTCGGCGCCGTTACCGCCGGCGCCACCCTGGCCGCCGTTGCCGGAGGTCAAGCCGCCCTTACCGCCGGCGCCGCCGTTGCCGCCGTTACCGCCGGCACGACCGTCGACGCCGGAGTCGCCGGCCTTGGTGCCATTGGCGCCGGACAGGTTGTTCACGCCGTTGCCGCCCGCGCCGCCGTTGCCGCCATTGCCGATGTTGCCGCCGTCGCCGCCGTTGCCGCCGTTACCGCCGCTGGCACCCTTGGTGAGCGGGTTGTAACCGGCGCCGCCCTGGCCGCCGTTGCCGGCCGGGGCGACAACGGACGCGCCGTTGGTGCCGCTGGTGGGTGTGCCGCTGCCGGTACCGGCCGCGCCGCCGATACCGGCCTTGCCGGCGTTACCGCCGTTGCCGCCGTTACCGCCGTTCGGGTTCCCGACGGTGCCCGCTGCGCCGGTGCCGCCGTTGCCGGGGGTGCCGGCCTTGCCGCCATTGGCGCCGTTGCCGGCCGTGCCGGTGGTTCCCGCGTTTCCGGTGCCGTTGTTCAGGGCACCCGCGGCACCACCGTTGCCACCCGAGCCGCCGTTGCCGCCGTCACCACCGTTGCCGCCGTTCTGGCCGGCGCCGTTGTTCACCCCGGGCAGACCGGCCTTCCCACTGACACCGTTGCCGCCCTTGCCACCAGTGGCGCCGTTGCCGGCGTTACCACCGTTACCGGCGTTACCCGAGATCGAACCGCTGGCGCCGCCGGCGCCGCCGTTGCCTCCCGATCCGCCGGCAATGCCGTTGGTGCCGGAGTCGCCGGCCTTGGTCCCGTTGACGCCGTTGGTACCGGCTGTGCCGTTGCCGCCCGATCCGCCGTTGCCGCCGTTACCGATCGGCCCGGCGTTGCCGCCGGCGCCGCCGTTACCGCCGGACTTGCCCGGGTCCGTGACCGGGTTGTAGCTGAAACCGTTGCCGCCGTTGCCGCCGTTGCCGCCGGTCACGCCGCTGGGCACACCGCCGTCGGTGCCGTTGGCGCCGTTTTGGAAGCCGGTGCCGCCCAAGCCCTTCGCGCCGCCGGAACCGAGGCTGCCGCCGTCGCCGCCCTTGCCGCCGTTGGGGTTGGCGGCGGTGCCGTTGCCGCCGTTGCCGCCGTTTCCGCCGACGCCGTCACTGCCGCCGTTGCCGCCCGCTCCACCGTTGCCGTCCTGGTAGCCAGGCACGATCGCCTTGCCCCCATTCCCGCCGGTGCCGCCCGCGCCGCCGTTGCCGCCGCCGCCGCCCTTGCCGCCGTCGCCGCCGTTGAGGCCATTACCGCCGTTGCCGCCGGTACCGCCGTTGCCGCCGTTGCCCGCGGCGCCGCCGTCACCACCGTTACCACCGGAGGTGCCGCCCAGACCGCCCTGACCGCCGCTGCCGGCCGAGCTGCCGTTGCCGCCCGGGGTGCCGTCGGCGCTGGTGCCGCCGGCGGACCCGGCGTTGCCGGTCGCGCCGTTGCCACCCTTACCGCCGGTGCCGCCGGTGCCGTACTGCCCGGCGTTGCCGCCGACGCCGCCGTTGCCGCCGGCCTTGGTCGGGTCGTTGGAGTTCCAGCCGGCTCCGCCGGTGCCGCCGTTACCGGAGATGGTGGTGGGGCTCGTGCCGTTGGTGCCGGGCGCGCCAGTGTTGGACCCGGCGCCACCGGTGCCGCCATTGCCGCCGCCACCGGGGTTTGCGCCGTTGCCGCCGGTGCCGCCGTTGGGGTTGGCCGCGGTGCCGGCCGCGCCCGTGCCACCGACGCCGCTCACCCCGCCGTTACCGCCGTTACCAGCGTCGCCACCGTCGCCGACGGTGCCGTTGGTGACGGTTCCGGCGTTACCGCCGTTGGCCCCCTGGCCGCCCGTGCCGCCATTTCCGGCGTTGCCGCCCTTGCCGCCGTTGACGCTGAAGTCACCGGTGCCACCCTTGCCACCCACGCCGCCGGTGCCGCCGTCGCCACCCTTGCCGCCGTTTCCGCTGTTGCCGGCCACTGTGCCACCGTTGCCGCCGTTGCCGGCCGCGCCACCGTTGCCGCCGGTGCCACCGACGCCGCCGTCCTGTCCCGGGCCGCCGGTGCTGCCGGTAATGCCGGTGCCACCGGTGTATCCGTTGCCGCCGTTACCGCCGTTGCCGTACTGACCGGCGTCACCGCCGTTGCCGCCGGCGTAACCGGTCTGGCCGGCGCCGGGGATGCCGAATGCGTTGCCGCCGTTGCCGCCGTTACCCGTCATGGCCGTGGAGTCGGCGCCGTTGCTGCCGTTGCTGCCCGTGCCGTTCAGTCCGGTGGCGCCGGCGCCGCCGCTACCGCCGGTGCCGGAGTTGCCGCCCTTGCCGCCGTCGCCGCCGCCGAGGTAGCCGTCGCCGCCCTTGCCGCCGGCCCCGGCGTTGCCGCCGCCACCGCCGGTCCCGCCGTTGCCGCCCTTGCCACCGTTCGGGCCGACGCCGTTCGGGTCGGGGGCACCGTTGCCGCCGGCGCCGCCGGTGGCGCCGCTACCGGCGTTACCGCCGGCCCCGCCGTGACCGTTGAGGGTGCCGCTCTTGCCACCTGCGCCGCCGTCACCACCGTTACCGCCGTTCTGCCCGGTACCGCCGTTGGCGCCAGGGGTTGTGCCGGTGCTGCCGGTCGCTCCGGTCGCACCGTTGCCGCCGTTACCGCCCGTGCCGCCGTCGCCGTACAGGCCGCCGTCGCCGCCGGCGCCGCCCTTGCCGCCGTTCTGGCCGGGCACGGTGCCGTTGTACCCGTCGCCGCCGTTACCGCCGTTACCGCCGACGCCGGTGGGCGTGCTGCCGGCGCTGCCGTTGCTGCCCTTCGCGCCGGCGCCCGAGCCGTTGCCGTTGGCGCCGCCGCTACCGCCGGTACCGCCACTCGCGCCGGTGCCCGGGTCACCGCCCTTGCCACCCGCGCCGCCGTCGGGGTTGGACACGGTGCCCGCAGCCCCGTTGCCGCCGTTGCCCTGGACGCCGCCGTTGCCGCCATTGCCGGCGTTGCCGCCGGCCGCACCGGCACCGCTGACACCGTTGGTGGCGGTGCCGCCGGCGCCGCCGGCGCCGCCGTTAGCGCCGGTGCCGCCGTTACCGCCCCGGCCGCCGTCCTGCCCGCCGCCGATGCCGTTGCCGTAGTTGTCGCTGTTGGGCACCCCGTCGTGACCGTGCACGCCGTTGCCGCCGTTGCCGCCGTTACCTGCGTTGCCGCCCTTGCCACCGGCGCCGCCATCACCTACGACCGTGCCGCCGGCCCCGCCGGCGCCGCCCTGACCACCGGCTCCACCGTTGCCGCCATTGCTGCCCGACGCACCGGAGTTGCCGTCGTTGGTGCCGTTGACACCGCTGGACCCGTTACCGCCGGCGCCACCGTTACCACCGTTGCCGTTGGTACCGCCGCTGCCGCCTTTACCGCCCGCGCCGCCGGCTAGGCCGTTGCCGTTGGCGTCGGTCGCATTGGGTTCCCAGCTGTAGCCGACCCCGCCGTTGCCGCCGTTACCGGACTTGCCGGTGAAGGCCGCGCCTGCGGCGCCGACGGCGTCGCTCGGGTCGCCGCCGCCGTCGAGGCCGCCGGTGCCGCCGGCGCCGCCGCTGCCCGCGTTGCCGCCGTTGCCACCGTTGCCGCCGGCGGTGTGGGTGGAAGTGCCGGCCGCGCCGTTGCCGCCGCTGCCGGAAGCGCCTGCGGCGCCACCGTTTCCGGCGTTGCCGCCGTTGCCGACGGTGCCCGCGGTGCCGTACAGGCCGGCGCTGCCGCCGGCGCCGCCGGCGCCGCCGTTGCCGCCGACGCCACCGCTGCCGCCGTTGCCGCCGTTCTGGCCGCCGCCGATCCCGGTGCCATAGTTGTTCGAACCGGACACGCCGTTGCCGCCGTTGTGGCCCGTGCCCCCGGCACCGCCGTCGCCGCCGATCCCGCCGGAACCGCCGGCGCCGCCGTCACCCAGCTTCGCCCCCGCAGCGCCACCGGCGCCGCCCTTGCCGCCGTGGCCACCGGCGCCTCCGGTGCCGCCGTTGTCACCGTCGCTGACGCCATCCGCACCGCGCGCGCCACCGACGCCGTTACCGCCATCGCCCCCGTTGCCGCCGCTGCCGTAGTTTCCGCCCTTGCCGCCGGCCCCGCCGTCGCCACCGTTGGCACCCGGGGTCGTGGAGGTGAACCCGTCGCCGCCGTCGCCGCCGTTGCCGCTCGGCGTGGTGGGCAGTGCGCCGTCGGTGCCGTATTTGCCGAAGCCGACGCCGTTGCCGTTGCTGCCACCCTCGCCGCCGGCGCCGACGGTGCCCGCGTTGCCGCCGCTACCACCGGCGCCGCCGTTGACGCTGGTGGCCGTGCCGTGTGCGCCGCCGCCGCCGTTGCCGCCGATCCCGGCGTTACCGCCGTTACCCGCGGCGCCGCCCAGGCCGGACTGGCCGGCGATGCCCTTGGTGGATGAGCCGCCGACCCCGCCGTTGCCGCCGCTGCCGCCATTGGCGCCGTTGCCACCGCTGCCGCCGCTCTGGCCGGCCCCGACACCGTTGCCGTAGGTGTCCTTGCCCGCCTCGCCGACCGCGCCGTTGGCGCCGGATCCGCCGTTGCCGCCGCTGCCACCGGTGCCACCGGCGCCGCCATTGCCGCCGTTACCGGCGTTGACGCCGGCCTTGCCGCCGCGGCCGCCGTCACCACCGGAGCCACCGGCCTGCGCGGTGCCGCCGTTGGCGCCGGATGTGGCTCCCGCCGCGCCGTCGGCGCCGGCCACGCCATTACCACCGTTACCGCCGTTACCGCCGTTGCCGTAGTTGCCGCCGTCACCGCCGGCGCCACCGTTGCCGCCATTACCGCCGGCGACCTGCGGGTTGAAGCCACTGCCGCCGTTGCCGCCGTTGCCGACGATGCCGGTGATCCCGGCGCCGTCGGCGCCCTTGGCTGCGGTGCCGCCACCGCCGTTGGCGCCACCGGCGCCGCCCTTGCCGACCGCACCCGCGTTGCCGCCGTTGCCGCCCGCACCACCGTTGATGTTGGTGCTGGTGCCGGCCGCGCCGTTACCGCCGCTGCCGGGCGTGCCCGCGTTGCCGCCCTTGCCACCGACGCCACCGGTGCCATTGCTGCCCGCACTGGCGCCAGACCCGCCGGAAGCGCCGCCCGTGCCCCCGGCGCCCCCGGCGCCGCCGGTACCGCCATTGCCGCCAGCGCCACCGGCCTGGCCGCCGCCGACACCGTTGTTGTAGAGGTTCTGATCGCTGACGCCGTTGGCGCCGGTGATCCCGGTGCCGCCGGATCCAGCGGCGCCCCCGACGCCGCCGTTGCTGGCATTGCCGCCGGCGCCGTTGGCGCCTGCGCTGCCTCCGCTGCCGGTGCCGGCCGCGCCGCCGGCGCCACCCGCCCCGCCGTTGCCGCCCTTACCGCCGGCACCGCCGGCACCGCCGTCGTAACCCGCGCCGTTGTTGATACCTGAGGTGCCGTTCGCGCCCGCCGCGCCGGCCCCGCCGTTGCCGGCGGAGCCTGCATTGCCGCCCTTGCCGGCCGCGCCCCCATTGCCGGCGGTCCCGGCCCCGGCACTACCGTTCGACGCGCCCGCGGCGCCACCGGCGCCGCCGCCACCGCCGGTGCCACCGTTGCCGGCGTTGCCGCCGGCGATGCCGGAGCCGCCGACCCCGGTGGTGGCGATGCCGTTGCCGCCGTCGATGCCGCTGCCGCCGTTGCCGCCGATGCCGCCGGCGCCGCCGTTACCACCGGTGCCGCCTTTGAAGCTCGCGTTGCCGGCGCCCTTGCCACCGGCACCGCCCGCTCCGCCGGTGCCACCGG
>NZ_LZKQ01000258.1 GCF_001668675.1 Mycobacterium asiaticum
GGCCTACCACGAGCTCAGTGCCGAATACGCCGCCACGGCAGCGGAACTCAGTGGCCTGGTGGGGACGGTCGCGGCGGGTGCCTGGCAGGGGTTGAGCGCCGAACGGTATGTGGCGGCACATCAGCCTTACGTCGCGTGGCTGCAGCAGGCCAGCGCCGACGCCGCGGGGGTGGCCGCACAGCACGAAGCCGCGGCCACGGCGTACACCGCCGCCCTGGCGGCGATGCCAACGCTGGCCGAGCTGGCCGCCAACCACGTCGTGCACGGCCTGCTGGTGGCCACGAATTTCTTTGGTATCAACACCATCCCGATCGCGCTCAACGAGGCCGACTACCTACGGATGTGGTTGCAGGCCGCCGCGACCATGGGCCTTTACCAGGCGGCCACGGGTTCGGCACTGGCAACGGCGCCGCGCATCGCGCCCGCCCCGCCGGTGCTCACGTGCGAGGCCGCTCCGGCCCTGCTGCAGACCAGCGCGGTGGCGCCGGCCGCCGAGGCCAACCCGTTCACGGGCATCATCGACGCCATCGTCGGGCTGCTGAAGTCGTACGTGTTGATGCTGCCGGACGGCCAATTGCTGTGGGACTTCCTGTCGAATCCCCTTCCGGCGATCGAGCAGATGATCATCGACTTCGCCACCAACCCGCAAGCCGCCCTTGTCACATGGGGCCCGCTGCTCTTCGCGCTCGGCTATCAGGCGTTTTTCCAGCCGGTCGGCTGGGGCACCTGGGGGACGCTGCTGAGTGCCCCCGCCTGGCTGCCGCCGCTGCTTGCCGTGGGCCTTGGCAGCCTGGGCTTCCTGGGCCTGATCAGCCTGGACGTCCCCGCCGAAATCCCCGCGGAGGCGGCCGTTCCCGTCCCCGGCGTCGAGGAGCAGCACAGCTTCGGAGTCGCCGGCCTCGGTTCGACCGTGGCCGGCCCGGCAGGTGCGCCGGCATCCGCGGCGGCGGCGGGTGCGCCTGCCAGCCCCGCGCCGGCGGCGTCGGCTCCGGCGGCGGGTCTCGCCTACGCGGTCGCCGCGCCGGGCGGCTGGGGGCCCGGTCTGGGTCCGACCGTCGGCGGTCGTACCAGCGCCAAAGCTCCGGCGGCGACGGTCCCGGCGGCCGGTGCGGCGGCGGTCAGCAGCGTGGCCGCACGGGCCAAGCGACGCCGGCGTGCACCGCTGCGGGACCACAGCGACGAGTTTCTCGATATGGACACCGGCGCCGACACCGACGCCGGCGCATGGAACTTCGACACCGTGGCGTCCGACCGCGGAGCCGGCGGGTTCGGGATGGCCGGGACGGTGCCGACCGAGACGCTACTGCAAGCCGCTGGCCTGAGCGCGTTGGCGGACAACGACTTCGGCGAGAGACCGCGCATGCCGATGGTGCCGGGGACCTGGCACCACGGGCACGGGGAAGGGGGGCCGGAAAGTCGGCACGACGACTGAGCGCGCAGGTAAAGGAATTCGGATTCGAGTGAATCGAGTAGTTGGAAAGGAAAAGTTATGAGTTTGTTGGATGCTCATATTCCCCAGTTGGTGTCCTCGCAGTCGGCGTTCGGCGCCAAGGCGGGGCTGATGCGGCACACGATCGGTCAGGCCGAGCAGGCCGCGATGTCGGCCCAGGCGTTCCACCAAGGTGAAGCCTCGGCGGCGTTCCAGGCTGCCCACGCCCGCTTCGTCGAGGTGGCGGCCCGGGTCAACACCTTGCTGGACATCGCGCAGGCCAACCTCGGTGAGGCCGCCGGCACCTACGTCGCCGCCGACGCCGCGGCCGCATCCACCTACACCGGTTTCTGAGCCGGGTCGATCACCAGAGAGGACTTGTCATGTCGCAGATCATGTACAACTACCCGGCAATGCTGGCCCACGCCGGCGACATGTCGGGGTACGCGGGCACGATGCAGGGCCTGGGTGCCGACATCTCCGCCGAGCAAGCCGCGCTGCAGAACGCGTGGCAGGGCGACACCGGGATGACCTACCAGACCTGGCAGGTGCAGTGGAACCAGGCGATGGAAGACCTGGTGCGGGCCTACCAAGCGATGGCCAGCACCCACGAGGCCAACACCTTGGCGATGATGGCCCGCGACCAGGCCGAAGCCGCCAAGTGGGGCGGCTAACCCCGCAACCCGATGGACTCCATGCCCAATGCCGTTGAGCTGACGGTCGAACAAGCGTGGTTCATCGCGGAAACGGTTGGGGCGGGCAGCTTCCCATGGGTGCTCGCCATCACCACGCCGTACCGTGACAGCGCGCAGCGAACCGAGTTCTCCGAACGTCAGGCAGCCGAGCTCGCCCGGATGGGACTGATGACGCCGGGCGACCACGGCGGTGTCATCAACCCCGCGGTCGCAGACTGGATCAAGGTGGTCTGCTTCCCCGACCGGTGGCTTGATCTGCGTTACCTGGGGGCCGCCCGTGCCGACGCCGGCGCTGCCCACGGTTGCGACATGCTGCGCGGCATCGTCGCGCAACGTGGCGGCCGCACGGTGGTGGCGCTGCGCAGCGCGCAACTGGTCACCTTCACGGCGATGGAGATCGACGACCCACGGGCGCTGGTCCCGGTCCTGGGTGTGGGACTGGCGCAGCGGCCGCCGGCCCGGTTCGAGGAGTTCAGCATGCCGGCACGCGTCGGCGCCCGGGCCGACGAACGGCTGCGCGGCGGTGCGCCGCTCGCCGAAATCCTGGACTACCTTGGCATTCCGGCCTCGGCCCGGCCGGTGGTGGAAGCGGTGTTCACCGGGCCGCGCAGCTACGTCGAGATCGTCGCCGGGTGCAACCGAGACGGTCGGCACACCACCACCGAGGTGGGCATGAGCCTGGTCGACACCCAAGCGGGCCGGGTGCTGGTCAGTCCGTCCCGGGCTTTCGACGGCGAATGGGTCTCGACGTTCAGCCCCGGCACCCCGTTCGCGACCGCGGTCGCCATCGAGCGACTGATTTCCTACCTGCCGGACGGGGACTGGTTCCCCGAGCACCGGCTGGCCCGAGACTTCTCCACGCAGACCTCGTAAACCTCGACACCGAAACACGAAAGAGAGCACGATGTTCCAGCAACGCCACCAGCACAACTCGAGGGTCCAGTGACGGCCGGGACCGTCATGCCGATCGTCCGCGTCGCCATCCTCGCGGAGAGCCGGTTGACGGAAATGGCCTTGCCCGCCGAGTTGCCGCTGCGCGAAATCCTGCCTGCGGTGCAGCGGTTGGTGGTGCCGGCAACCCAGAACGGCGACGGCGGTGACGTCGCTGCGGCGCCGCACCTGAGTCTGGCGCCGATCGGTGGCGCGCCGTTCAGCCTGGATGCCAGCCTGGACACCGTCGGCGTGGTCGACGGGGACCTGCTTGCCCTGCAGCCGGTGCCGACGGGTCCCGCGGCGCCGGGCATCGTCGAGGACATCGCGGATGCGGCGATGATCTTCTCCTCGTCCCGCCGTAACCCATGGGGCGCCAAGCACATTCAGCGTGGTGCTCTGGCGGCGGTGATCGCCGTGACGCTGGTGGCGACCGGCCTGGCCGTCGCGCACCGCGTCGCCACGGGCGCGCTGGTGGGGCTGGTCGCGGCCAGTGTCGTGGCGGCGCTCGTCGCGATCACCGGGCTGCTGAGCACCGCTCGTTCGCCGCGCACCGGGATCGCGTTGTCGATCACCGCGCTGGCACCGATCGCCGCCGCCCTGGCGCTGGCGGTGCCGGGCAGATTCGGCGCCGCTCAGGTGTTGCTGGCCGCGGCGGGGGTGGCCGCGTGGTCGCTGATCGTGCTCATCGTGCCCAGCGCCGAACGGGAGCGTGCCGTTGGTTTCTTCACCGCGGCCGCGGTGGTCGGGGTCGTCATCGCGTTGGCGGCCGGTGCCGAATTGCTATGGCAGCCACCGATTCTGACGATCGGCTGCGGGCTGATCGTTGCCGCGTTGCTGATCACCATCCAGGCGGCTCAGCTGTCCGCGCTGTGGGCACGGTTCCCGCTGCCCGTCATCCCGGCACCGGGTGACCCGACACCGTCGGCGCCATCGTTGCGGGTGCTGGAGGACCTGCCGCGGCGGGTCCGGATCGGCGACGCCCACCAGAACGGGTTCATCGCCGCAGCCGTGCTGCTCAGCGTGTTGGGATCGCTGGCCATCGCGTTCCGGCCCGAGACGGTGAGCGTGGCGGGCTGGTATGTGGTGGCGGCCCCCGCGGCGGCCGCCCCGCTGCGGGCCCGGGTCTGGGATTCGGCGGCCTGCAAGGCCTGGCTGCTGGCTCAACCGTTCCTGGTCGCGAGCGCTCTGCTGGTGTCCTACGCCGCAACCGGTCGCTTCGGGGCCGCATTGGGCGCGGTGTCGGTGCTTGCCGCGCTGCTGCTGGTCTGGATCGTGGTCGCACTGAACCCGTCGATCGCCTCGCCGGACAGCTACGCGCTGCCGCTGCGTCGCCTGGTGGGCTTCGTCGCGGCGGGCTTGGATGCCTCGCTCATTCCGGTGATGGCCTTCCTGGTGGGTCTGTTCACCTGGGTGCTCAATCGATGAGACGTGCCGGATCCACTTGCCTGGCGGCGACGCTGATTGCGCTGCAGGCGGGCGTGTCGGCTCCGCCGGCGTCGGCGATCAGTCCGCCGGTGGTGGATGCCGGCGCGCCGCCACCGAGCGGCACACCGGGCCCCGTACAGCCGATGGAGCAGCGCGGCGTCTGCAGCGTCTCCGGCCGGATCCCGGGCACCGACCCGGGCGTGCCGACGCCCAGTCAGACCATGCTGAATCTGCCTGCGGCGTGGCAGTTCTCGCGCGGTGAAGGCCAGCTGGTGGCCATCATCGACACCGGGGTGCGGCCGGGCCCGCGGCTGAACAACGTCGACGCCGGCGGCGACTTCGTGGAGTCGACCGACGGACTGACCGACTGCGACGGGCACGGCACCCTGGTCGCCGGAATCGTCGCCGGCCAGCCCAACGAAGACGGCTTTTCCGGGGTCGCGCCCGCCGCCCGGTTGCTCTCCGTCCGGGTGACGTCGGCGAAGTTCTCGCCGCGCACGCCGGGCGGCGATCCGACGCTGGCCCGCGCCGCCATCGACATCGAGGCGCTGGCCCGAGCCATCGTGCACGCGGCCGACCGCGGCGCCCGGGTGATCAACATCTCGGCGATCACCTGCCTGCCCGCAGATCGGCCGGTCGACCAGGCGGCGCTGGGTGCGGCCATCAAATACGCGGTGGAGGACAAGGACGCGGTGATCGTCGCGGCCGCGGGCAACAGCGGACCGACGGGTTCGGTGGCCGGCGGAACGTCCTGCGACTCCAATCCGCTCACCGACCTCAGCCGACCGGCTGACCCGCGCAACTGGGCCGGCGTCAAGTCCGTGTCCGTCCCGTCCTGGTGGCAGCCCTACGTGTTATCGGTGGCCTCGGTGGGGGCCGATGGCCGGCCGTCCAAATTCACCATGGCCGGCCCGTGGGTGGGCATCGCGGCGCCCGGGGAGAACATCGCGTCGGTGAGCAATGCGGACGGCGGCGGCCTGGCCAACGGGCTGCCGGACGACCATCAGCGGCTGATTCCGCTCAGCGGCACCAGCTATGCGGCCGGCTACGTCTCCGGCGTCGCCGCCCTGGTCCGTGCCAAATATCCCGAGCTGAGGGCCGGCGAGGTGGTCCGCCGCATCACCGCCACCGCGCAGAACGGCCCGCGCGAGCCGTCGAACGTCGTCGGGGCCGGCACCGTGGACGCGGTCGCCGCCCTGACCTGGCAGCTGCCCGCCGCGGCCGGCGGCGCGAGCCCGGCGTCGGTGGTCAAGCCGGTGAAAGTCCCGCCGCCCCCGGCACCCAAAGACACCACACCGCGCAACGTCGCACTGGCCGGAGCCGGCCTGCTGACCTTGCTGGTGATCGTCACCGCAGCGACCGTGGCGGTCAGCCGCCGCCGAAAGGAGCCCACCCCGTGAGCCGGATTGTATGGCCGTCCAGTGGCCGAATCACCCTGGCGCTACTGGCCGTCGTGCCCGCCGCGATGGCCTACCCGTGGCAGTCGACCCGCGCCTATTGGCTGCTGGGCATCGCCGTGGCCACAGTGCTGCTGCTGTTCGGTTGGTGGCGCGGGCTGCATTTCACCACGATCCTGCGCCGTCGCCTGGCGATACTGGGACGATCAGGCCGTCCGGTGCCCGATCCGGATGCGAACATCCGCACCACCGCGTTGTTGCGCGTCGGCGCGGCGCCGTCGGCCGCCGACCCGCTGCCGTTGCCGCTGATCGCCGGTTACCTGGACCGCTACGGCGTGCGGGCCGACAGCATCCGGATCACCGGCCGCGACACCGCCGCCGGGGTACGCGAGACCTGGGTGGGGCTGACGGTGTCGGCCGCCGACAACCTGGCTGCGTTGCAGGCTCGGTCGTCGCGCATCCCGCTGCAGGAGACGGCCGAGGTGGCGGCCCGCCGGCTGGCGGACCACCTCCGCGAGATCGGCTGGGAAGCCGGCACGGTGGGTGCGGAGGACGTACCGGAGGTGCTGGCCTGGGAGTCCGGCCCCACGTCCCGGGAGACCTGGCGCGCGGTGCGCCAAGGTGACTCGAATTATGTTGCGGCCTATCGGGTTACGGCTGACTCAGCGCTTCCCGAAACCCTGGCCGCGGTGCGTTCCCTGCCGGCGCGGGAGATCTGGACGGCGCTCGAGATCGCCTGGACCGGGACCGGGGCCCACTACACCGTCGCCGCCGCCTGCGCCCTGCGCACCGACGCCGCGCCGGACCGCGGTGCGCCGGCGTCCGGCCTGACGCTGGAGCGTGGCAATCAGCGGCCGGCGCTGCAGGCGCTGGACCCGCTGTCCACCCAGCGCCTCGGGGGGCACACCGCGGCGCCCGCCGGTCTGCTGGAGCGGTTGCAGTGGCCGACACCCGCCGCGGGATCGCACCGGTCGGCCGAAGCCGAGACGCAGGTGCTCACTCGAACATGAAGCGGTGCAGGAACGGCGTCATCCTGCGCAGGTAGTCCAGCTGACTCACGTGCATCACGTGGCTGCCGGGGAACCAGTGCAGGGCGCACCGGTCCCAGTGTTCCCACAACGCCACCGCGTGCTCCGGCGGCGCCATCCGGTCGCCCAGACCGGTGATGATCATCCGTCGGTTCTTTGGCAGCAGCGGCCGGTAGTTCAGCGGACTGTGATAGGCCAGGCCGGCCTCCAGCTCGGCATCGTTGATGCCGGTGAGCCGCATCCCGAGCTTGATCAGCGTGCTGGCCGGAAACCATTCGCCGAACAACTTGGCCGGTGTGACGACCGGACAATTGGGGATGACAGCCTCCAGCCGGTCGTCGACCGAGGCCACCAACGCCGAGGTGTAGCCGCCCAGCGACAGGCCGGTCAGGGCGATCCGCTCGACTCCGGTGCCCTGCAGATAATCGAGCACCGAACGGAAGTCGTGCACCGCCTGGGCCATCGCCTCTGCGAACCCGCTCATCCCGTTCGCGAAAAACCCGAAACCACTGAACGGCGAGAACCTTTCGGCCCGCTTGCCGTGAAAAGGCAACGTGTACAGCAGCACGTCGTAGCCCGACCGGTAATACCAGGGCAGCGAGAAGAACAGCCCGTTGAAGAGGTAGGACGATCCCATGAACCCATGGATCACGCACAGGGTCGGCCGCGGGCCGTCCTCGTGGCGCCAATGTTGGGCTCTGACAACGTTGTTGGTGGACAACGAACTCCACTGTCGGCGCATGGCGGGGTTGATCGCCCGGAAACTGCTGCTGAAGGAGATGTTGTCCACGACCCCCCGCGCAACCCATTCGGCCAGCGGGCTGGCCTGCCGCGACACGATTTTCGGCGATTCGGTGGGCGCGGGGAACGACTTGCGCGGATCGCGATCGGCGGCCAGTTCGGCATAGAACCGCAACTTGCCGCGTTCGTCGCGGGACCCGGTCCGGCACAGGTTGGCGCCGACGACGGCCGGCGCCACGGTGGTGGCCAGCAGGGAAGAGGCGGTGGTGCGCAGGGCCAGGTCCCCGACCGCCGACGCCTCCACCACCAGACGCTGGCGTGCCGACAGGGCGGAGCGCGGCGGCAATCCCTCGCCGCCCGCGTCGGCACCCGGGACGTCGGGAATGGGAACCGGTGGGTTGATCGGGTCGGCCGCATCGGCAGCGTTGGCCGCGTTGGCCTCGTTGGCCAGGCCCGGGCTCTCAGACATCACCGGAATGGTATCCCGCTGGCCGGTCCGAAGGCGGACCTTTTCGACAGGATCGTCAATTATTTTCGACCCCTTGGCTGCCCATTCGGACCGGTCCGGTAATACGGTTTGGATAGACACCCGACGGACCGAACCTTTGCAGGTGTCGATCAGGAGGACCGATATGTGGGATCCCAACGTCTACCTGGCCTTCGCGGATCACCGAAGCCGTCCGTTCTACGACTTGCTGTCCCGGGTAGGCGCCGACCGCGCGCGCCGCGTGGTCGACCTGGGCTGCGGACCCGGCCACCTGACCCGTTATCTGGCCAAGCGCTGGCCCGGCGCGGTCATCGAGGCCCTGGACAGCTCACCCGAGATGGTCGCCGCTGCCCGCGAGCGCGGCATCGACGCCGTCACCGGCGACCTGCGCAACTGGAAGCCCCAGCCCGACACTGACGTGGTGGTGAGCAACGCGGCATTGCATTGGGTGCCCGAACACTCCGACCTGCTGGTGAAGTGGGTCGGCCAGCTGGCCGACCAGTCCTGGATCGCTGTGCAGATTCCCGGCAACTTCGAGACCCCGTCCCACGCGGCGGTGCGCGCACTGGCCCGGCGCGAACCGTACGCAAAGATCATGCGGGACATACCGTTTCGTGTTGGGGCGGTGGTGCAGCCGCCGGTGCACTACGCAGATCTGCTGATGGATGCCGGCTGCCGCGTCGACGTATGGGAAACCACGTATCTACACCAGTTGACCGGCGAGCACCCGGTGCTGGAGTGGATCACCGGCACCGCGCTGGTACCGGTGCGGGAGCGCCTGGACGACGAGGGCTGGGAGCAGTTCCGCGCCGAGCTCATCCCGCTGCTGGACGACGCGTACCCGGCCCGGCCGGACGGCACGACCATCTTCCCGTTCCGCCGGGTGTTCATCGTGGCGCAGGTCGGCGGGGCACGGCGGTCGGCCGGCTCAGCTGGTTAGCCCCGGTTCGACTTCGTCCTCGATACCGCGGTCCACCGCGATGGCCGACCTGCTGGTCGGCGCGGTGCGGTGGATCTTCAGATACGTCTCGGTGTAGCGCTCGGCGATGCGGGTGCCGGCGAAGTCCGACGGGATCACGTCGCCGGTGCTCTGACGCCAATCATGAAGACGGACAGCAAGTTCGGCTGCGATGGCATCCGCCTCGCGGCCGGCGGATCCGGTCAGCAGGTTCACGGTCTCACCGGGGTCGGCACGTAGGTCGTAGAGCTCCCGCTCTGGTCGCGGCGCCTGAACGGACGGCGCGACGGCAACCCCGGACGGGCTTTCCTGGATGTCCCAGGGCAGGTCCAAAAGCGGTCGCGGGACGTAATTCTCGATGTAGCTGTGCGTCTTGGTCCGGATCGCCCGGATCGGGTCGAACGAGTCGTGATACGTCTTCGTGGTGTACACGTGCTCGCGCACGGCAGGACCCGGGTCCGGGGACCGCAACGCCGCCGCGTGTGAGACGCCCTGGACGTCGTCGGGCACCTCGAGGCCCAGCAGATCAAGCAAGGTCGGCACCAGGTCGACGCCGCTGAACAACTCGTCGTAGACGCGCGGCGGCAACGCCAGGCCGGCGGGGGGCCGGATGATCAGCGCTATCCCGGTGCCGGCGTCATAGAGGGTGGATTTGGCGCGCGGAAAAGCCGGACCGTGGTCGGTGAAGAACACCACCCACGTGTTCGCGTCCAACCCGGTCTCCGAGAGCGTGTCCAGGATCCGGCCGACCGCGGCATCCGCCGTGGTGATGGATCCGTAGAAGTCGGCGAGGTCCTGGCGTACCTCCGGGGTGTCGGGCAGGTAGTCCGGCAGGTCGACGGCCGTGCTGTCGGCCGGCTCGTAACGGTCATGCGGATAGGGCCGGTGCGTCTCGAAGAAACCTGCGGTGAGCAGGAACGGCTGTTCGGCCAGGTCGTCGACGCTGTGGCGCAGCCATTCCTCGACCTTCTCCACCACGTATTCGCAATAGGAGTTCGATACGTCGAACTCGTCGAAGCCCAGCCGCTTCGGGTAGGAGGTCTCGTGCTGCATGCCGAAAAGCGCTGAGTACCAACCCGCGTCGGACAACAGCTGGGGCAGCGTGCGCACGTCGTTGCGGTACTCCCAGCCGTGATGGGCCAGACCCACCAGCCCGTTGCTCTGCGGGTAGCGACCGGTGAACAGCGATCCCCGGGAGGGGGAGCACAGCGGCGCGGTGGCATGGGCGCTGGTGAACAGGATGCTTTCGGCCGCCAAGCGGTCCAGCCGCGGGCTCGACACGTCCGGGTGGCCATAAGCGCCGAGGTAGCGCCCCAGGTCGTGCCAATGCACGAGCAGGACATTCTGTGCAGGCTCAGCCGAGCCGTCACTCGTCACCGTTCGTCACCTCTTTCGTTCGCCGGCTGCCATCGGTTTTCCCAGACAAAGTCCGTCAACGGTCGCGCCGTGGTCCAGCCGTCCAGTTCCAGCGCGGGCCGGTCGGGAAACTCCGGCACCGGACCCAGGCACAGGATCGCGACGGGCTCGGCATCAATGGGCATGTCCAGCAGTTCCGCCAGACGGCGCGGATCGAACAGCGACACCCACCCCACGCCCAGGCCCTCGCAGCGCGCCGCCAGCCACAGGTTCTGGATCGCGCACGACACCGACGCCAGGTCCATCTGCGGCAGGGTGCGCCGGCCGAAAATATGCGACTCCCGGTTGTCGCACAGCGCCACCACCAGCAGCTCGGCGCATTCCCGGATTCCCTCGACCTTCAACGCCAGAAACTCCGCCTCGCGCGGTCCCAGGGCCGCGCCGGTCAGCGCCCGTTCCTCGTCGACCAGGGCATGGATGCGTCGCCGAAGCTGGCCGTCGGTGATCCGGATGAAACGCCACGGCTGCATCAGGCCCACGCTGGGCGCGGCGTGCGCGGCCTGCAACAGCCGGGTCAGCACCTCCTCCGGGACGTCGGACCCGGGGACGAAGCGGCGCATGTCCCGGCGTTCGGCGATCACGCGGTACACCGCCCGCCGCTCCGGCGCGGTGAATGCGTAATCGGTCACCGGGCCATCGTAGAAACGCGACCGTCACGGACTGTAGGTGACGCCCACCGCCCGGAAGACATACTCCGGCGGCACCTCGAATGCCAGCGTGCGCCGGGGCAGCCTGGCCAGCACATCGTCGCTGATCGCGTCCTTGAAGTGCAGTGACAGATGGCCGTGAAACCGCTCGTCGACGGCGGCGGTGTCGAGGTCGACTTGCAATCCGGTCGAAGAAATTTCCGCGCTCGCCGCGCCGCGGGCCGCGTCGCCCCAGCGCACGTCCACCACGCGACCGGCCAACTTGGGCACCACCGACAGCGTCGCCAACACCCGCTGCGAGGTGAACGCCAGGCAACCCACGTAACTGGCGATCGTGCCCTGGGACCGCAGACCCGGGATCGAGCCGCTGAACTTCCGGGTGACCGCCACGTACTCGGCCAGGTGGATGAGGCCCTCGGCATCGACCGCAGCACGCAGGTCGTCGGGCAGCTTGCCGACGCCGAACAACCGCCGAAGAATCACCGCCATGACGCCAGTATGGGGTGGTTTCGCGGGCGGTGCACCGATGCTGATATCGATTTAGCGCGTGACTGGCCCAAGATTCGCCTTCAAATTCTCAACAGCCGCCTGGTTGGCGCTCGCGGCGCTGGCGCTCTACATCGTGTTGTGGGTGGGGCACCGCCAGCAGTGGGGCTGGCTGGAGGCCTTCGATTGGTCCCTGCTGAACCCGGCGCACGACATCGGCATTAAGCATTCCGGGTGGGTGCGGTTCTGGGTCATTGTGTCGTTCGTGTTGGGGCCCGTTCCGCTGCGGACGCTGGGCTTGGTGCTATCCGTGATCCTGCTGGTGCGACGACGAATGCGCATGGCGCTACTGGTGCTGTTCTGTGTGACGCTCAATGGCTTCGTGACGCTGGTCGGCAAGCAGTTGGCCGGGCGCCCACGACCGGCGACCGCTTTGGTGTTCGTGGGGGAGACGTCCTTTCCGTCCGGGCACGCGCTGGAGGCGATGGCCGCCGTGCCGGCACTGCTGACCTTGTCGCTGCCGCTGCTGTCCCGCCGGGCGCTGCGGGTCGCCGCGACGGTGGTGGGCGGGTTGTGCGTGTTCATCGTCGGGGTAGCCCGGGTCGCGCTGAACGTGCATCACCCCTCGGATGTGATCGCCGGCTGGGCGCTGGGGTACGTGTATTTCCTGTTGTGCCTGTGGGTGTTTCGGCCGGCGCCGGCCGGCCCCGAGGACCAGGCCGGGTCACGGCCCCGTGACCCAACCGGGTCTCAAGCTTTACTTGACCCCTAGCTGAGGCGCGCTTGACCATAAAAGGATGCGCCGACAGGTAGCTCTACTGTGTGCTGTGGTGTGCGCCGGGGTGGCCGCCCTGTTCGGCTCGACACTGGCGGCACCGCTGGCCGCGGCCGCCGGCAACCCCTGGTTCGCCAACTCGGTTGGCAATGCGACGCAAGTGGTTTCGGTCGTCTCGACCGGTGGGTCCAACGCGAAGATGGACATCTATCAACGCACCGCCGCCGGCTGGCAGGCCCTCAAGACCGGGATACCCACGCATGTCGGGTCGGCGGGCATGGCGCCGCAGGCCAAGAGCGGGTATCCGGCCACCCCGATGGGGGTGTACAGCCTGGACTCCGCCTTCGGCACCGCGCCGAACCCGGGTGGGGGACTGCCGTACACGCAGGTGGGGCCGAATCACTGGTGGAGCGGCGATGACCACAGTCCGACGTTCAACTCCATGCAGGTGTGTCAGAAAGCCCAGTGCCCCTTCAATACTGGCGAAAGTGAGAACCTGCAGATTCCGCAGTACAAGCATGCGGTGGTGATGGGCGTCAACAAGAACAAGGTCCCCGGCGGCGGCGCCGCGTTCTTCTTTCACACCACCGACGGCGGCCCTACCGAAGGCTGTGTCGCGATCGATGACGACACGCTCGTGCAGATCATCCGCTGGCTGCGCCCCGGCGCGGTGATCGCGATCGCCAAGTAAGCCCGGTACCCCGCGAGCCGCCGCGAGGCCCCCCCCCCCCCCCCCCGGGGGGGGGGGGTTGGGGGGGGGGCCGCCGCGCGAGAGCCCCCCGGGGGCGCCGGGGGGGGGGGGGGGGGGCC
>NZ_LZKQ01000259.1 GCF_001668675.1 Mycobacterium asiaticum
AGTCCCCCCGGCGCCTTGGGTTCCGTTCTTGCCGCCGTTCAGGTTTAGCGCCTTGCCGGCGCCACCACCACCACCGCAACCACCAGCGGCAAAGCGAAAACCCCCGCCCAACAAAGCCCCCTGGCCCAATTCACCATCCTGTGCCGCCGCTACCTCGCCGTCATCGCCGCCGACCGCCAATACGCCCTATTCCTGCTCGCCCTCCCCCTGCTCCTAAGCCTGTTCACCTACGCCGTCCCCGGCGACGCCGGCCTCTCCCTGGCCAACGCCATCGAGAAGGTGTCGACTCAGCCGGGCCAGCTATTGGTGTTGCTGATCATCGGCGGTGCGCTGATGGGGTGTGCGACCTCCATCCGCGAGATCGTCAAGGAACAGGCCATCTACCGACGCGAGCACGGCATCGGCCTATCCGGCAGCGCCTACCTCGCCTCCAAACTGGCTGTGCTGGGCGCGATTACGAGTGCACAGGGCCTGATCCTGGGTTTCCTGGGCGTCGCATTCCTGCCGCCACCGGACCAATCGGTGGTACTGCCGTGGCCGCGGCTGGAGATCGCGGTGGCCGTGCTGGCGGTCACCGTCGTGTCGATGATCGTTGGGTTGCTGATCTCGGCGCTGATCGGCAATGCCGACCGCGGCATGCCGCTACTGGTGCTGGTCGTGATGGCCCAACTCGTGTTGTGCGGCGGAATGTTCGGGGTGGACGACCGGGTTCCGCTCGAGCAACTGGCCTGGCTGTCCCCGTCCCGCTGGGCCTACGCCATGGCCGCGTCGACGGTGGACCTCAACGACCTGCATCGCACCGCCGGCGGCGACCAGGATCCGTTGTGGGACTACGACATCGGTAGCTGGTCGATCGCCGCCGCGGCCTGTGCCGTCCAGGCGATCGCGCTGGTGATCCTGATCGTGCTCCGGTTGCGCCGCATGGGTCCGCACCGCAGGGCCAAGAATTGATGGGTGGCGGAATTTGCGGACGGCACATCTAACGCGCCGCTGTTGATAATGTCAGCCACATTGCGGGTTGACTGGGAGGATCAGCGATGAGCGATACGCAGGACTCGCGGGTGGGCACGACATTCGGGCCCTACCATCTCAAGCGGTTGCTGGGCCGCGGCGGGATGGGCGAGGTCTACGAGGCCGAGCACACCGTCAA
>NZ_LZKQ01000260.1 GCF_001668675.1 Mycobacterium asiaticum
CGGGCCGGCTGGAAGCGCACTCCGAGAAAACTTATCGCGCCAATCGCTCATCAGCTCGTCAAACGCCACGGGGCGTATCTCAATTCGCCCGGTCGGTATGCCGATGTCTGGGGTGCACTCCGCGCACGGTTCGGTGAAACGGCGGTGGAAGTCGTCTCCTAGAAGACGTCCTAGAAGACGATCGTCTGGTTGTTGTGCACGATGACGCGGTCCTGGCAGTGCCAGAGCACCGCCCGGGACAACACCGCGCGCTCGACGTCGGCTCCGACACGTACCAGGTCGTCGACGGTGTCAGTGTGGCTGACGCGCACCACGTCCTGTTCGATGATGGGTCCTTCGTCCAGGACCTCGGTGACATAGTGGGCGGTCGCGCCGACGAGTTTGACGCCCCGCTCGCGGGCGCGCTTGTAAGGGGCTGCGCCGATGAAGGCGGGCAGGAACGAATGGTGAATGTTGATCAGTGGGCAGCCGACCGCGGCGAGGAACTCCGGGGTGAGTATCTGCATATAGCGGGCCAGAACCACCAGATCGACGTTGCCGGTGAGCAATTGGAGTTGACGCTGTTCAGCCTCGGCCCGCGTGTCGCGGGTGGCGGGAATGTGGATGAATGGCACTCCGAAGGGCCGGACCCGTTCGGCGAGGTTTGGGTGGTTGGCGATCACCATGGCGATCGACATGGGTAGTTCGCCGCGTCGATTGCGCCACAACAGATCCAGCAGGCAGTGATCGTCCTTTGATGCCATGATCGCGACCCGTTTGGGATTTGCGGCCTCGGTGAATCGGTAGTCGATGCCGAACTTCTCGGCGACCGAGGTGGCGAAGTCGCGTTCCAGCCCGTCGATCGCTGCGGTGAGTCCGGGTAGATGAAAGATCGCCCGCTGCAGGAAGGTCCCGTCCTCTGGCGCGGTCGAATGCTGATCCAGCGAGATGATGTTCGCGCCGGCATTGGCGAGGAAGGCGCTCACGGCCGCAATGATTCCCGGCCGGTCGTGGCAGCGCAGCAACAAGCGACCGATGTCGGCGGGCGGCGGCGGGCCGGCGGGCCGTACCGGGAAGTCGCCGGGTTCGCTTGGCGGTGACATGCGCGACCTCCCTTCGCCGGGGAATGACGCAGGACACGATACCGCCGAGAGTTGGTGTTTCGGCAGCTATGGCTCGTCTTCGTCCTCGTCGCCTCCGCAGAGCAGCTTTTCGGGGTGGTGGAATTTGTTGGTCCGCGGCTGGCCACGGTCCAGGTGGGCGGGTGGAAGCCATTCGGTGTCGCCGCGTTTGGTGGTGCGGGTGACCCAACCTTTCTCGGCGATCGGGTGATGGCCGGTGCAGGCGAACGTGAGATCGTCGACGTCGGTGATGCCGGACTTGGCGTAGGGCCTCACGTGGTGCACATCGCAGATGTAGCCCTTGGCGGAGCACCCGGGAAAGGTGCAGCCGCGGTGCTTCGCGTACATGACGAGCCGTTGTGCGGCGTTAGCGAGGCGCTTGGTGTGGTACAGCGCCAAAGCCTTTCCGTCGTCGAAGATCGCCAGGTAGTGACGGGCGTGGCTGGCCAGCCGGATCACATCGGACATCGGCAGAATGGTGCCCCCACCGGTGAGACCACGCCCGGCAGCGGCTTCGAGTTCCTTGAGCGTGGTGGTGACCACGATCGACGTCGGTAAACCGTTGTGCTGACCCAGCTTTCCCGACATCAGCAGTGCCCGGAGCCCTACCAGTAACGCATCGTGGAAGCGTTGTGGTTTGGATCTCAGGTCGTGCCGTGCCGCTTCTTCGGTGGGCTGCTCGTCGACGACCGGAGTCTCGTCGTCGGGATTACACATGCCCGGAGCGCCAAGTTTCGCCTCGATGGCCTCCACCGTGGCCCGCAATTCCGGGCTGATGTAGCCGCTGATGCGTGACATGCCGTCAGATTCCTGCTTGCCCAACGTTATGCCGCGTTTGCGGGCGCGGTCGTCGTCGGAGAAGTTGCCGTCGGGGTTGAGGTAATTGGCCAGCCCGTCGGCCAGCCCGCGCAGATCGTCCGGGCGGCGGTCGATCGCGAGTTTGGCCAGCTGCCTTTCGGCTTCCTCCCGTGTCCAAACGTGTACCGATGCGGGTAGATCGCGGAAGAAATCGCGGATTACGCGCACGTGTCCTTCGCCGATCTTTCCTTCGCGTTGGGCGGCGGCGGTGGCCGCCAGCAGTGGTGGAAGCGGCTCGCCGGTCAGTGCCCTGCGTTCACCCAGATCCTGCGCTTCGGCGATGCGCCGGCCGGCCTCGTTCGGGGTGACATGCAATAAATCGGCTACCGCACCGCCCAGTGGGCCACCGAGTTCCTCCGGACAGGCCTGCGCGCGGAGTTGATTGATCAGCGTGTGCTGCGGTGCCCGCAGCCGGCGCGCCATACGCTCTGTGCGTTGCAAAACCCGTTGCAGCTCCGGAGTGACGAGTATGTCAAAGGTTAACGCGCACAGACGGTTCAAGCCTTCATCGAGGAGATCCAGCACCTCGCTGATCTCCTCACGAGTGCTGGAAGCCATGACCGAATTCTACGAATGACCACTGACAGAAATTCCGGCCGAAGGGCAGAAATGAGGCGGCACAGGCGATTTCGCTGACAGCGAATTCGGCGCGCATACATCAGAGCGCGAGCGGTCCCCTGCGGTAGGCAATGCCGCGGCGTGTCGCGTACCGACACGCGCCCTCGCGAGCGCCGCAGACTAGTGGCAACCGGGCTGGTGATCGTGGTGACCACCAGGGTGATTCTGGTGACCACCATGGTGATCGTGATGGTCGTGCCCTTCATCTGGCGAGCCACCCATCATCCGCAGCATCGGCATGCCGCCGCTGGTGAAAAACCGCGCGACCAGCACCCCCGCAATCACCAGGAAGACGATGTTCAGCCAGGTGGTGTAGTTCCACGAGATGCCGGCCGACATCACCATCGCATTGCGTTCGCTCGGAATGAGATTGGCGGTGCCGAAGATCAATTCGACCAAGTAGCCGGCGGCGACCATCGACACATAGAAGGTGGCCAACAACGTCAGCATCATTCTGGTGCCGTAGTACTTCCGGTAGATATTGAGGATCGGCAGGATCAGCAGGTCCGCGAAGATGAATGCGATCACCCCGCCGAAGCTGATGCCGCCATTCCACAGCACCGCGGCCAGCGGCACATTGCCGATCGAGCAGACGAACGACAAGATCGCGACAAACGGACCGACGATCGGTCCCCACACGACCGACCACGTCGGGTGACTGGTCAAAAAGAAGTCTCGCCAGAAGGTTTCGGGAACCCAGGCCGCGATGGCGCCCGCGATGAAGAGCCCAAGGATCAGATCCCGCAGGATCGCCAGCCACTCCATCACGAACACGTGTGACACCGAGGTCAAGCCCGGTCCGGAAAACAGCCGCCGAAAGAACGACCCGTCACCCTGAATGGACATGTCCATGGCCGCGTGGCCCTCCATGGACCCGGCCACGCCCTTTTCCGCCTGCTCGCGGGCGGCGTCGATCAGCCGCGAGCGGACGAAGAACCGGAACAGCAGCGCCAGCACGATGATCATCAACGGCCCGCCGACGAACTCCGCCGCGGTGAACTGCCAGCCCATCAGCAGAGCCAGGATGATGCCGAGCTCCACCACCAGGTTGGTCGAGCCGATCTCAAAAGCCATCGCGGCGGTGAAGTTGGCACCTTTGCGGAACAACGACCGGGCCAACGCCACGGCGGCGTACGAGCACGACGAGGACGCGGCACCGAGGCCGGCCGCGACAGCCAAAGTGCGGGGGCGGTCGTCACCCATCAGCGACACGATCGTCGAACGCCGCACCACGGCCTGCACCACCGCGGACAAGGCGAAGCCCAGGATCAGCGCCCACAGGATTTCCCATGTCATCGAGCCGGTGAGGGCCAATGCATGACCAAGGGCTCCTAGCACTTTGTCCGCCATCCGTCCTCCACTCCGTCCATATACCCCCAGGGGGTACCAAATAGTGTCACCCGCCGGACCGTCGTCGTCAAGCCCTGCCTACCGCCCGATTTATCGTCCTGCCAGCGGCGACCCAGCGGCGATAGGCTGTAGCAAACCACGTGTGCCCGGGTCGTCGGCGGGTGAAATGGGAAATTGGGCCCGACACACCGGCGTTATCACCGCTGTCACAGGCGTAACACCAGGCACACTGGTCACAACAATTAATGCCAGGAGGGTATGGCCGTGTACCGAGTCTTTGAAGCGCTGGACGAATTGAGCGCCATCGTCGAAGAAGCCCGTGGCGTACCGATGACGGCGGGTTGCGTCGTGCCTCGCGGTGACGTGCTGGAACTGATCGACGACATCAAGGACGCCATCCCAGGCGAACTCGACGACGCTCAGGACGTGCTGGATGCCCGCGATTCGATGCTGCATGACGCGAAGGCGCACGCCGACTCCATGGTGTCCGCGGCTACCACCGAATCGGAGTCGATGGTCAACCACGCCCGCGCCGAGGCCGACCGCCTGCTCTCTGACGCCAAGGCCCAGGCCGACCGGATGGTGAGCGAGGCCCGACAGCACAGCGAGCGGATGATCGCCGAGGCACGCGAGGAGGCCATGCGCATCGCCGCCTCGGCCAAGCGCGAGTACGAGGCCAGCGTCAGCCGGGCCAAGACCGAATGCGACCGGTTGATCGAAAACGGCAACCTGTCCTACGAGAAAGCCGTGCAAGAGGGCATCAAGGAGCAGCAGCGCCTGGTGTCGCAGAACGAGGTGGTGCAGGCCGCCCACGCCGAATCCACCCGCCTCATCGACACGGCCCACGCCGAGGCCGACCGGTTGCGCGGCGAATGCGACATCTACGTCGACAACAAGCTGGCCGAGTTCGAAGAATTCCTCAACGGCACCCTGCGCTCCGTCGGTCGTGGCCGGCACCAGCTGCGCACGGCGGCCGGTACGCACGACTACGTGACTCGCTAACGACGGCCCCGGCCGGGGCGAACAGTCATGGGCCTGCGTTGCGCGCCGTAGGATTCCAGGTATGGCCAAGCACCACAGCCAAACGGCACAGCGACCAGTGCGGACGCCCCTGACCATCGACATCGCCAAGCTCGGTCGGCGCCCGGGCTCTATGTTCAGAGTGCAGGACACCGTGGACAGCCCGACGCGCATCGGGGTCGAGCTGATCGCGATCCAGAAAAACGCGCCCCTTGACCTGGACCTGCGGGTGGAGTCGGTGTCCGAGGGAGTGCTGGTCACCGGCACCGTCGGCGCAGCCACCGCGGGTGAATGCTCGCGCTGCCTGTCGCCTATTCAGGGACACGTCGAGGTTGAGCTGACCGAGCTGTTCGCGTATCCGGACAGTGCCACCGAAGCGACCACCGAGGAAGACGAGGTGGGGCACGTCGTCGACCAGATGGTGAACCTGGAGCAGCCGATCATCGACGCCGTGGGTCTGGAGCTGCCCTTTTCGCCTGTGTGCTCGCCCGATTGCCCGGGACTGTGCCCGCAGTGCGGGGTTTCCCTGGCCGCCGAACCCGGGCACCACCATGACCAGATCGACCCGCGGTGGGCCAAACTGGCCGGCATGTTCGACAACGACGACGACAACGACGATGGCGGTGAGCGGTGACCCGGTCACGGCAGACGCTGCTCGATGCGCTGGGTGTCGAGTTGTCGGACGAACTGCTCTCACTGGCGCTGACACACCGCAGCTACGCCTACGAGAACGGCGGGCTGCCTACCAACGAGCGGCTGGAGTTCCTCGGCGATGCCGTGCTGGGGCTGACTGTCACAGACGCGCTTTATCACCGTCATCCCGAGCGCTCAGAGGGTGACCTGGCCAAACTCCGGGCGAGCGTCGTCAACACCCAGGCGCTGGCCGATGTCGCCCGCAACCTGACCGACGAGGGTCTCGGCGTGCATATCCTGCTGGGCCGTGGCGAGGCCAATACCGGCGGCGCCGACAAGTCCAGCATCCTCGCCGACGGCATGGAGTCCCTGCTCGGCGCCATCTACCTGCAGCACGGCATCGACGTGGCGCGCGAGGCCATCCTGCGACTGTTCGGCCCCTTGTTGGATGCGGCCCCGACGCTCGGTGCCGGTCTGGACTGGAAGACCAGCCTGCAAGAACTCACCGCCTCACGGGCGCTGGGCGCGCCGTCTTACTCGGTCACCTCCACCGGCCCCGACCACGACAAGGAGTTCACCGCCGTCGTCGTGGTGATGGACACCGAATACGGCTCGGGGGTGGGGCGCTCCAAGAAGGAAGCCGAGCAGAAGGCCGCGTCGGCGGCCTACAAGGCGCTGGAGGCCATGGAAGTGCTCGACAGCGCGGGGAAATCCTCCGTCTAGTGCCTGAACTGCCCGAAGTCGAGGTGGTGCGTCGCGGCCTCGAGACCCACGTGCTGGGCAAGACCATCACCGCCGTTCGTGTCCATCACCCGCGCGCGGTGCGCCGCCACGAAGCCGGGCCCGCCGACCTCACCGGCCGGCTGCTCGACGCCCGCATCACCGGAACCGACCGGCGCGGCAAGTACCTTTGGCTGATCCTGGACAAGGCCACCGACCCGGACACTGCGCTGGTGGTGCACCTCGGCATGAGTGGGCAGATGTTGCTGGGCACGGTGCCGCGCGCCGACCACGTTCGGATCTCCGCGCTGCTCGACGACGGGACGTTGCTGAGCTTTGCCGACCAGCGGACCTTCGGCGGGTGGCTGCTCGCCGACCTGGTGACCGTGGACGGCAGCGTGGTGCCGGCGCCGGTCGCCCACTTGGCGCGCGATCCGCTGGACCCAAGATTCGACGCCGCCGCGGTGGTTGAGGTGTTGCGGCGCAAGCACTCTGAGATCAAGCGACAGCTGCTGGACCAACAGGTGGTGTCGGGCATCGGCAACATCTACGCGGACGAGGCGCTGTGGCGGGCCAAGGTCAACGGCGCCCGCATCGCCGCCAACCTGTCGCGTCGTCAGCTGGCATCAGTGCTGGATGCCGCAGCCGAGGTGATGCGTGAGGCGCTGGGCAAGGGCGGCACGTCCTTCGATTCGCTCTACGTCAACGTCAACGGTGAGTCGGGCTACTTCGACCGATCGCTGGACGCCTACGGCCGCGAAGGCCAGAACTGCCGGCGTTGCGGAGCGGTGATACGACGGGAGAAGTTCATGAACCGCTCGTCGTTCTACTGTCCGAAATGCCAGCCCAGGCCGCGCCGGTAAGGATTCGCGCCGAGTTCGCGTTGAGCTCGTTGAATCTGCGTTCACGGCGTGAAATCGCAGGATTTTGCGCCCTCACCGCAGGCTCAGCGCCTAGGAAATTGTAGAAAGGGAGCCATGACTGATCTGTGGGTCGAACGCACTGGCACGCGCCGGTACACCGGACACAGCTCACGCGGTGCGCAGGTACTCGTCGGCAGCGAGGACGTCGAGGGTGTCTTCACCCCGGGCGAGCTGATGAAGATCGCGCTGGCCGCCTGCAGCGGGATGTCCAGCGATCAGCCCCTGGCCCGCCGCCTCGGCGACGACTACCGGGCAACCGTCAGGGTGTCCGGTGCCGCCGACCGGGAGAAGGAGATCTACCCGCGGCTCGACGAGAAGCTGGAACTGGACTTGTCCGGACTGTCCGAGGACGAGAAGGCGCGCCTGCTCGTGGTCGTCAACCGGGCCATCGACGCGGTCTGCACCGTCGGCCGCACCCTGAAATCCGGCACCACGGTGACCTTCGAGGTCGACGATGTCAGCACCTGACGTGCGGCTGACCGCCTGGGTGCACGGCCACGTCCAGGGCGTCGGTTTCCGCTGGTGGACCCGCTGCCGGGCGCTGGAGCAGGGCCTGACCGGCTATGCCGCCAATCAGGCCGACGGCCGTGTGCTGGTGGTGGCCAACGGTCCCCGCGAGGCAGGCGAACGGCTGCTGGAATTGCTCCGGGGGGACAGCACGCCGGGACGGGTGGACAAGGTGGTCGCCGACTGGTCGGAACCCACCGAGCAGTTCACCGGGTTCGTCGAACGGTAGCCACGCGTGGTGCCTCTGGGGTCAGAGCGACTCGATTGACCAGCGGTGTGCAAGGGGTCTGGAACACCGCTCGTGACACGCCCCGAGCGGGCGGGGGCGGGCGCTTGCACCGGTAATCTGGCCCCTCGTGTACCTCAAGAGTCTGACGCTGAAGGGATTCAAGTCCTTCGCCGCGCCGACGACTCTGCGCTTCGAGCCGGGCATCACCGCCGTCGTCGGCCCCAATGGGTCCGGCAAGTCCAACGTCGTCGATGCCCTCGCCTGGGTGATGGGGGAGCAAGGGGCAAAGACCCTGCGCGGCGGCAAGATGGAAGACGTCATCTTCGCCGGCACCTCCTCGCGCGCGCCGCTGGGCCGCGCCGAGGTCACCGTCACGATCGACAACTCCGACAACGCATTGCCGATTGAGTACTCCGAGGTGTCGATCACCCGCCGGATGTTCCGCGACGGCGCCAGCGAATACGAGATCAACGGCAGCAGTTGCCGTTTGATGGATGTCCAGGAGCTGCTCAGCGACTCGGGCATCGGTCGCGAGATGCACGTGATCGTGGGCCAGGGCAAACTCGACGAGATCCTGCAGTCCCGGCCCGAGGACCGGCGCGCGTTCATCGAAGAGGCGGCCGGGGTGCTCAAGCACCGCAAGCGCAAGGAAAAAGCGCTGCGCAAACTCGACGCCATGGCCGCGAACCTGGCCCGTCTCAACGACCTGACCACCGAGCTACGCCGCCAGCTCAAACCGCTGGGCCGTCAGGCCGAAGTGGCCCGTCGCGCCCAGACCATCCAGGCCGATCTGCGCGACGCCCGCCTGCGTCTGGCCGCCGATGACCTGGTCAACCGTCGCTCCGAGCGCCAGGCGATCTTCGATGCTGAAAGCACCATGCGCCGCGAGCACGATGAAGCCGTCGCCCGGCTGGCGGTGGCCTCCCAGGAGCTGGCCGCACACGAAGAAGCCTTGGCGGTCCTGTCGCAACGTGCCGAATCGATCCAACAGACCTGGTTTCGGTTGTCCGCGCTGGCCGAACGGGTCGGCGCGACGGTCCGCATCGCGAGCGAACGCACGCAGCATCTTGACGTAGAGCCAGTGCGCGCCAGCGACACCGACCCCGACGCACTGGAAGCCGAGGCCGAAGAGGTGGCCCAAGCTGAGCAGGAGCTGCTGGCTGAGCTGGCGGAGGCCCGCGCCCGGCTGGATGCCGCGCGCGCCGAACTCGCCGAACGGGAGCGCCGCGCCGTCGAAGCCGAGAAGGCGCACCTGGCGGCGGTGCGCGCCGAAGCCGACCGGCGTGAGGGCCTGGCCCGGCTGGCCGGGCAGGTGGAGACCATGCGGGCCCGGGTGGAATCGACCGACGAAAGCGTCGCGCGGTTGTCCGAGCGGATCGAACACGCGGCCACCCGAGCCCAGCAGACCCGGGCGGAGTTTGAAAGCGTGCAGGGCCGCGTCGGCGAACTGGACCAGGGTGAGGTCGGCCTCGACGAGCAGCACGAGCGGACGGTCACCGCGCTGCGACTGACCGACGAACGGGTGGCGGAGCTGCAGACCGCCGAACGCACCGCGGAACGCCAGGTCGCGTCGCTGCGAGCCCGCATCGAGGCGCTGTCGATGAGTTTGGAGCGCAAGGACGGCGCCGCGTGGCTAGCGCGAAATCATTCTGGTGCAGGGCTTTTCGGTTCCGTCGCGGAGCTGGTCAAGGTGCGCCCGGGATATGAGGCGGCGTTGGCGGCGGTGCTGGGTTCGGCGGCCGACGCCCTGGCGGTCGACGGCCCCGGCGCCGCGCACACGGCGGTGGCCGCGCTCAAGCAGGCCGACGGTGGCCGCGCCGCCCTGGTCCTCAGCGACTGGCCC
>NZ_LZKQ01000261.1 GCF_001668675.1 Mycobacterium asiaticum
CCCGCAGCACTAACCGCCTAACCACGACAGCGAAGAATCACACGACGACGTCATACACCACGTCCCTGGACTTGACCGGGCTCAATTCCGCCGCCACGTGCCGCGTGACCCACGTGGCCTACTCCCGGGGTATCGCCGACCCGGGGAGTGCCGGCCTCACCAATCGGTCAGGATAGGCCGATAACCAGTGCGTTGACCCCAGTCACGGCTTCTTGGTGGGCCGCGCGACCTGCAGACCCGACCCCGCGCAGGCACGCCGTCGCAATAACGACTACCTTCACCTATACGTACCTAGTGCACCTCTGTGGCACCTAGGGCGGGCAGCCATATCAAGCCTGAGCGCAAAGGGGTTCTCGTGGGCGACACCGACGACACCGCAACTCTGAAGTACCCGGGGGGCGAGATCGACCTGCAGATCACGCACGCCACCGAAGGTGCCGACGGCATTGCGCTCGGTCCGCTGCTGTCGAAGACGGGGCACACCACCTTCGACAACGGCTTCGTCAACACCGCGGCGTGCAAGAGCGCCATCACCTACATCGACGGTGATGCGGGGATTCTGCGCTACCGCGGCTACCCGATCGACCAGCTTGCGGAGAAGTCGACCTTCATCGAGGTCAGCTACCTGCTGATCTATGGCGAGCTGCCCACCACCGACCAGCTTGCCGAGTTCACCGGCCGGATCCAGCGCCACACCATGCTGCACGAGGACCTCAAGCGGTTCTTCGACGGTTTCCCGCGCAACGCCCACCCGATGCCGGTGCTGTCCAGTGTGGTCAACGCCCTCTCGGCGTACTACCAGGACGCGCTGGACCCGATGGACAACAACCAGGTCGAGCTGTCGACCATCCGGCTGCTTGCCAAGTTGCCGACCATCGCCGCGTACGCCTACAAGAAGTCCGTCGGCCAGCCGTTCCTCTACCCCGACAACTCGCTGTCGCTGGTGGAGAACTTCCTGCGGATGACATTCGGTTTCCCGGCCGAGCCCTACCAGCCCGACCCGGAAGTGGTGCGTGCGCTGGACATGCTGTTCATCCTGCACGCCGACCACGAGCAGAATTGTTCGACCTCAACCGTGCGCCTGGTCGGCTCATCGCGGGCGAACCTGTTCACTTCGATCTCCGGCGGCATCAACGCGCTGTGGGGGCCGCTGCACGGCGGCGCCAACCAGGCGGTGCTGGAAATGCTCGAACAGATCCGCGAGAGCGGCGACGACGTCGGCGAATTCGTCCGCAAGGTGAAGAACCGCGAAGAGGGCGTCAAGCTGATGGGCTTCGGCCACCGCGTCTACAAGAACTACGACCCGCGCGCCCGCATCGTCAAGGAACAGGCCGACAAAATCCTGGCCAAGCTGGGTGGCGACCCGCTGCTGGACATCGCCAAGCAGCTCGAAGAGGCGGCGCTGACCGACGACTACTTCGTCGAGCGCAAGCTCTACCCGAACGTCGACTTCTACACCGGTCTGATCTACCGGGCGCTGGGCTTCCCGGTGCGGATGTTCACCGTGCTGTTCGCACTGGGCCGGTTGCCGGGCTGGATCGCACACTGGCGCGAAATGCACGACGAGGGCGACAGCAAGATCGGGCGTCCGCGCCAGATCTATACCGGCTACACCGAGCGGGATTACGTCGGCATCGACGGTCGCTAACTTTCCCGGCGCGAGATTTGTCCCGCGAGCAGACGCAAAAGCCCCCGGATCCCCCTTTGTCAGGCTGGTTGTGAGTCAGTTGCTACCAGCGTTAGGGAGTGGGTTGTGTCGATCGGTGCGGGTTTT
>NZ_LZKQ01000262.1 GCF_001668675.1 Mycobacterium asiaticum
GCCATTCGGTAGGGGAGATCGCGGCCGCACACGTGGCTGGGGTGCTGACGTTGCGTGACGCCGCGGGGGTGGTGGCGCGCGGGGGGCCGGGCGGCGGCGCGTCAGAGCCCGGGCCGTATTGGCGGTACTGCGTTGGATCGGTGTGTGACACGCCGCTGGGCGGAGCCGGGTAGTAGTTGCGCGGTGCGCCGGTCGGGAGCGCCACGGTCTGGGAGTCGTGCTGGGCCGGTTCTGCTCCGCGCGACCCGGTGTTATGCGTCGTCGTCGGTTGGGTGATGGCCGCGCGGGCCGCGGCGGCCAGCTCGGTCGGTGTGGGATAGCGCTGGTCCGGATTCTTGGCCATCCCGATCGCGATGACGCCGTCGAGCTGCACCGGCAGCCCCCGCCGAAGCGTCGACGGGCGCGGGGCCGGCAGCCCCAGATGGCCACCGATCTGCTGCTCGATGCTGCGGCCCGGGTACGGCTGGCTGCCCGTCAGGCATTCGTGGAAGACGCAGGCCAGCGCGTAGGTGTCGCTTCGCGGGTCGTTCGCACCGCTGCTCAATCGCTCTGGCGCCATGTAGGCCCAGGTCCCGATCACGCTGCCGGTGCCCGTCATTCGCGTTTCCCCGGCCGCGCTGGCAATGCCGAAGTCGATCAGGTAAGCGAAGTCGTTCGGGGTGACCAAGATGTTGGAGGGTTTGACGTCGCGGTGCACCAGGCCGATCCGGTGTGCGTCGTGCAGTGCCGAGGCGACCTGCTCGATGATCTTCACCGCACGCGCCGGATCCATCGGGCCTTCGGCGATGATGCTCTGCAGGTCTCTGCCGTTGATCAGCCGCATGTCCACATACAGGCGGCCGTCGATCTCACCGAAGTGGTGGATCGGGACGACGTGTGGGTCGTTGAGGCCTGCGGCGGCCAGCGCCTCCCGGCGGAACCGCTGCACGAATGCCGGATCGTCGGCCAGGTTCGGCGGCAGTACCTTCACCGCGACCACGCGCTGAGTTTCGATGTCGTACGCCCGCCATACCTCGCCCATGCCGCCGCGGCCCAGCAGCTCGAGCAGCCGGTAACGGCCGAACGGCGTCCCTTCCTCTTGCACGATCCTCCTGAAAAAACGTAGAAACCCCTCAGCCAACTGATTCAAGCCGGAAAGTCAACGTGCGCGAACAGATCTCGAGAACTCAGAGAAACGTCATATATTGCGCACACGTAGCCCAGACGTCGGTAACAGTTGCTGTAATGGAAACGCCGGTATCGGCCGGTCGACCGACGAATCGAGGTCCGCGTAATGAACACGGTGAGCTTCGACTTCACCGGTGCGAACGTATTGGTCACCGGTGGTACGCGCGGCATCGGGCACGCGATCGCGTCGGATTTCGCCGCAGCGGGAGCCACGGTCACGATCACCGGCACACGAGCATCGGCGAACGACTATTCCGGTGCCGACCTCAGCGGCTTCACATACGCGGAATGCCAACTGTCGAAACCAGCTTCGATCGATGCCCTCGCCGCCTCGCTCGGCGACCTCGACATCCTGGTCAACAACGGCGGCGCGCCCTACGCCGGCCAACGCGACGAATGGGATCCCGACGGGTACGCCGGATCGGTAGCGGTCAACATGTTCGCCCACATGCGCTTGACCATGGCCTGCCACGAACGGCTGAAGGCCAGCAGCATGACCGGCGGGAGCAGCGTTGTCACCATCGCCTCCATGTCGGCATTCGTGTCCGCGGTCGCGGTTCCCGCCTACAGCTCGGCAAAGGCCGGAATGGTCGCCTTCACCAAGAACCTCGCCCGGCGCTGGGTGGACGACGGCATCCGGGTGAACGCGGTGGCGCCCGGGCTGATCCAAACCCGCATGACCAGACCGATGACCGGCATCCCGGAACTGCTCGACCCCGAGATGCGGCACATCCCGATGGCTCGTATGGGATTGCCTGAGGAGATCTCCCCCGCAGTGCTGTTCCTGTGCAGCGCCGCGGCCTCCTACGTCACCGGCACCACCCTCGCAGTGGACGGCGGTTACCTCACCGTCTAGCAGTGGCCTTCATCAGTCCGGTGCCGTGAAGACGTCGATCGGCCGGACCGTCCGCAACATCACCAGCGGGATGTGCCGGCTCGTCGACCGCTGATAGGCGACGTACGGCGGGTACAGGTGGCACATGTACTCCCACACGTCGTGACGCTCGGTGGCTTCGGGCTCCCGCCAGGTGGCCTCGAACGCCTGAGTGGCGATCTGCACCCCGATGGTCTTGCCGGCCACGATGTTGAGGTACCACTCGGGGTTGGTGTGGGCGCCGCCCTTGGATGCAACGATGACGACCTCACCGCCGACGTTGCCGTAAATGAGGGGCTTGATGTACGTCTTGCCGGACTTGCGGCCCGTGTACCTGATCAGGCAGTGGGTCGTCAGTTCGCGTCCGCCGAGGCCGCTTAGATCGACGATGTGGCCCTGGGTGCCGCCGGAGTTCAGGTACGTCGCCAGGTGTTGCTGCATCCAGTTGGCGCGCTCGGCACGAATCGCAGCGGCATCGGCGTCCCCCATAAAATCGCTCCCCTCCGGCGGCGGTCAGGCGTATCGATCCATTCTTATGAGATTGCCGTGGCGTGCGCTAGCTTCCGGGAAAGCCACTTCTCGATATTCGGCAGCCGACCGTTCAGGAGGCCACGTGTCCGCCAGCGCTCGTCCGGCTCGCATCGCCGTCTGGTCGACAGGCACGTGCTGGATCGGCCGCTGACCACGCCGGGGGGCGCGCTGCGTCAGCCGGGTTGCGGGCAGAAGTAGGTGTCGAGTGCGTGCCGGAACCAGCGGTTGCGGTACTGGATTGCCCGCTGGCTGATTTCCGCCTTGCCGACAAAACCGTCGAACCCGTGATAGCAGCCGGGGAAGACCCGGAACTCGGTGGGAACCTGCGCCGCTTTGAGCCCTTCCATGTAGGCGACCGTCTCGTCGCGGAACGTGTCGATGTCACCGACGAAGCTGAAAGTCGGCGGTAGTCCGCGCAAGTCGGTGGCGCGGGCCGGTGCCGCGTACGCCGGAACCTGTTCTGTGCCATACAAATCCGCGAGATACATCTGCCACGCCGCCTTGTTCGTCGCCGCGTCCCACACCGGAGCGTCGTTGTGTTGTGCGAACGGCGTGCTCGCGCGGTCATCGATCATGGGATAGAGCGGCATCTGAAAGGCGATACCCACTTCGCCCTTGTCGCGTGCGTACAGCGTCACTGCTGCGGTCAATCCGCCGCCGGCGCTGCCCCCGAATACGGCCAGTTGGTCGCTACGCACGCCCAAGCGTTCGGCGTTGTCCCGCAACCAGATCAACGCGGCGTAGCAATCTTGCAGGGCGGCCGGGTAGGGCGCTTCGGTACTGAGCCGGTAGTCCGGTGACACGACCACACAGTCGCTCTGCTCGATCAGCGCTCGGCAGCCCACCGCCTCCAGGTCGGGCGAGCCAAGCGCGTAGCCACCGCCGTGCAGGTACAGCACACCGGCGACGCCCCGTTGCGGCTCCAGCGGGCGGTACACCACGACGCGCAGCCGGGAACCGTCGGCACGGGGGATCCACTCGGTCTGTCGTTGCATCCCAGACACCGTGCGGCGCTGGGCGTATCGCCCGATGGCGCCTTCGATGTGGCGCATGCGCCGCAGCTTGCGTTCGTCCTGGTTGGCCATCAGGGCGCGGAACAGCCTTGCCCGCCTGCGCAGTTGCGGGTCGATCATGGTCACGCGGGTGCCTCCTTTTCTCAAAGCTAACGCTGTTCAAGCTGTCCGGTGGCGACCTAGAGGTTTGTCGGCTTCCGGGCCCAGACCGCAAGGTGCGGTCCCGCGACCACTACCGGGTCCGGACCAAGATCCAGCGTGACCCGTTCGGCGAACGTGTCGAGTTCGTCCTTGCTGGCGATGCCGTGGGCGATCAGCACCGGGGAAAGGCTGGCCACCAGCGTGATCTGGTGTTCGGTTGCCGTGGGACCGCTGTACACCGCGGCGGTCAACTCGTGGGGCGGTTGCGGCTCCAGGCCAACCGAGCGCAGCAACGACGGCAGCCGGGTGCCCAGGTGTGCTTGAATGCCAAGCACTTCGAAGGCAGCGTCCATCCACCCCACCAACTTCTCCACCGCGGGGCTTCGGGGCCACATGTATGGCTTGTTGGGTGGCGTGTGTTCGTATTCCATGAACGCCATCACCCCGCCGGGTTTGAGACGATCAACAAGGGCGCGCAACACCGCTTCGACGTCGGGCTGATACATCAGCACCAATCGGCCGACGATCGCATCGAATGGTCCACCGGGTGGGCTGGAGATGTCGCCGGCTTCAAATCGAATGTGGGACAGTCCGGTTACGCGAACACGGTGGTTCGCTGCGGACACATTGGCGTCCTCGCGGTCGACACCGAGCACAGCGCCCGACGGGCCCACGAGCTCGCCGGCGATGACAGAGACATCACCGCCACCGGATCCGCAGTCCAGGACACGCATGCCAGAACCGATCCCGGCGGCCCGGAACAACCGCTCGGTCGCCGAACGCAGCGCGTCCCCCTGGACTGCGAGCCGTTGGCGTTCTTGATCCGTCTCTCCCCAGGCGTACTGGTTGGCCACGGTACGGATCGTCGCACACCGCTCGTCGCAGACGGTTACACCAACAGCGTCTCGATGCAATGATTGCTGAAGTAGTCCGAGGAGGCGCAATGAGTGCATTCACGATCACGTCCCCGCGTGGGATCGCCGCCTTCGTCACCGGTCTGGGTGCCGTACTGATGGGCGCCGGTCTGATCGCCGCGGCGCCACCGGCCAGCGCCGGCTGTGTCTACCCCGGGTGGGGTGTCATCAGCAAGTGCGACGGGCCCATCCAGCCCGACGGCACCTGGGAACGTTGCGTCGCGGTGCAGACGTGGGTGCCGCACGGCGCGAGTTCGTATCAGGTGCCGGTGAAGCACTGTGACTCGATGGGCGCGGATCAGCGCCCGGCGGATCCGGCCATCGCTGACCCACCGGTGCATATCGACGACTGAGCGGATTTATCAGAACCGTTAATTCTTTGCGTCCGAGCGGGTTTCGGGCGAATCGGCAGTTTCGCACCCCGCACGGCGATATACTTCTTCCCTGCCCAAGGGTCGTAGACGACCCGGGGGCATCTCCCGGGTCGTCCTGGCTGATTGGGTCATGACCCGCTGGGAGGTGCCCGATGTCTTTTGTGATTGCGCTACCGGAGTTGATGGACGCAGCAGCAAGGGATTTGGCGGGTATTGGTTCGGCGCTCGGGGCGGCCAATGCGGCAGCGGCGGGCAACATCGAGGCGGTGCTGGCGGCGGGCGCTGATGAGGTGTCGGCGGCCGTCGCGGCGATGTTCGGCGCGCACGGCCAGGCCTATCAGGCGGTGAGCGCACAGGCCGCGGTGTTCCAGGACGAGTTTGTGCGGGCGCTGACCGCGGGTGCGGGGTCCTATGCCAGCGCTGAGGCCGCCAGCGCCGCGTCAATCACCAGTCCGCTGCTCAACGCGATCAACACGCCCTTCCTGGCGCTTACGGGGCGCCCGCTGATCGGCAACGGCGCCAACGCGGCGGCACAAACTCCGCTGGGGGGTTGCCCGGCCAGCCGGCGAGCGCCGGCAACGGCGCCGCTGGCGGCCAGGGC
>NZ_LZKQ01000263.1 GCF_001668675.1 Mycobacterium asiaticum
CGGCCAGGTGCTCGGCACCCAGGCTTTCCAGCATGTCGACCGCGCGCCGGTAATCGATGTCCTCGTAGCGCTCGCGCCACCGGCCCAGCACCGAATAACCGGCCGAGACAACCAGATCCCGCACCAGCTCGTCGCTGGGCACCCGCTGCGCGAGCGCCGAGGAACTCAGTCCGATGCGGGACCGCAGTTCTGCGATGTCGACCCGGCCCAGCCGCTCCCCCAGCACGAACGCGACACCCGAGGACGGGTGTTCGGAGGCGGCGGCGATGCGCAGCAGGGACGTCTTGCCGGCCCCGTTGGGACCGATGATCACCCAGCGTTCGTCGAGTTCCACGGCCCAGTCCAGCGGGCCCACCAGAGTGCGTCCGCCGCGGCGCAGCGAGACGTTTCGGAAGTCGATCAGCAGGTCTGGGTCGGCCGCGAGAGAGCCTGGTTCAACCACGCGACCATCGTGCCGTATCACTCGCGAGCGGGGGGTACCGGCCCACTGGCGAGCAGACGTGAAAGCCCCCGACACGCCGGGCGTGCGGGGACTTTCACGTCTGCTCGCGCTAGTCAGCCGGGATCTCGACGCGGCGCACCACGCCGTCGACGGCGTCGGCGGCCTCGATCTCGCCGCGGGTGACGCCCAGCAGAAACAACACGGTGTCCAGGTAGGGATGGCTCAGCGACGCGTCGGCGACCTCGCGCAGCGCGGGTTTGGCGTTGAACGCCACACCCATGCCCGCGGCGGTCAGCATGTCGATGTCGTTGGCGCCGTCCCCGACAGCGACGGTCTGCTCCATCGGCACGCCGTACTGCTCGGCGAAGGCCCGCAGCGCGGCGGCTTTGCCGGGCCGGTCGACGATGGGTCCGGTCACCCGTCCGGTGAGCCTGCCGTCGACGATCTCCAGCTCGTTGGCGGCGACGAAGTCGAGCTTGAGTTCCTCGGCGAGCGGCTCGATGATCCGCCGGAAGCCACCGGAGACCACTCCGCAACGAAAACCCAAGCGCTGCAACGTACGTAGCGTGGTGCGGGCACCGGGCATCAGCTCCAGCTGTTCGGCGACCTCGTCGATCACCGAGGCGGGCAGTCCGGCCAGGGTGGCGACCCGCTGCTCCAACGATTCCGCGAAGTCCAGCTCGCCGCGCATGGCTGCCTCGGTGATGGCCGCGACCTGCCCCTGGGCGCCGGCACGGGCCGCCAGCATCTCGATGACTTCGCCCTGCACCAGCGTCGAGTCAACGTCGAACACGATGAGTCGTTTGGTGCGCCACGCCAGCCCGAAGTCCTCGACGGCCACGTCGACGCGTTCGTCGGCCGCCACCTTGGTCAGCGCGGACTGCAGCGGCCGGTATGCGTCCGCAGGCACCGAAACGCGCAGTTCCAGTCCGGTGACCGGGTAATCGGAGACACCGCGGATGACGTCGATGTTGACCCCGAGCGCCGCCGCCTCCCTGGCCACCGCCCCAAACGCGCCCGCGGTGATCGGGCGGCCCAGGACCACGATGGTGTGGGTGGAGGGTTTGCTGATGATCGGCACGTCGTCGCTACGCTCGACCGTGACGTCCAGACCCATGCCGTGGATGGCGGCCTCGACGTCGTCGCTCAGCGCGGTCCCCTCGGCGAGTTCCGCTGCGCAGGAGACCAATACGCCCAAGGTCAGCCTGCCACGGATCACCACCTGCTCGACGTTGAGCAGCTCGACGCCGTGCTTGGAGAGAACCTCGAAGAGAGCTGAGGTCACACCTGGTCGGTCGACACCGGTGACAGTGATCAGCACCGACACCTTGGCTGAGCCGGTCACCCCAGGTTGCCGCTACTGCTCACTAGTCGCGCGATCCGCCTCAGTCCGTGGACCGAATCCCTTCGGCGACTCGCCCGTGGTGGCGTGGCGTCCGATGTGCGCTTCGTCGCGCATCCGCTCCACCATGTGCGGGTAGTGCAACTCGAATGCCGGGCGCTCCGAACGGATCCGGGGCAGTTCGGTGAAGTTGTGCCGCGGCGGCGGGCAGCTGGTCGCCCATTCCAGCGAGTTGCCGTAACCCCACGGGTCGTCGACCGTCACGACCTCGCCGTAGCGCCAGCTCTTGAAGACGTTCCAGACGAACGGGAACATCGACGCGCCCAGGATGAACGCCCCGATGGTCGAGACGATGTTGAGGCCCTGGAAGTGGTCGCTGGGCAGGTAGTCGGCGTAGCGACGCGGCATCCCCTCGTCACCCAGCCAGTGCTGCACCAGGAACGTTGTGTGGAACCCGATGAACGTCAACCAGAAGTGCAGTTTGCCCAGCCGTTCGTCGAGCAGCCGGCCGGTCATCTTGGGGAACCAGAAGTAGATCCCGGCGTAGGTGGCGAACACGATCGTGCCGAACAGCACGTAGTGGAAGTGCGCGACGACGAAGTAGCTGTCGGTGACGTGGAAGTCCAGCGGCGGGCTGGCCAGCAGCACGCCGGTCAGGCCGCCCAGCAGGAAGGTGAGCAGGAAGCCGACCGAGAACAGCATCGGCGTCTCGAACGTCAACTGCCCCTTCCACATCGTGCCGATCCAGTTGAAGAACTTGATCCCGGTCGGCACCGCGATGAGATACGTCATGAACGAGAAGAACGGCAGCAGCACGGCCCCGGTGGCGAACATGTGGTGCGCCCACACCGCCACCGACAGCGCCGCGATCGCCAGCGTCGCGTACACCAGCGTGGTGTAGCCGAAGATCGGCTTGCGGGAGAACACCGGGAACACTTCGGTGACGATGCCGAAGAACGGCAGCGCGATGATGTACACCTCGGGGTGCCCGAAGAACCAGAACAGGTGCTGCCACAACAGGACTCCGCCGTTGGCCGGGTCGTAGATGTGCGCCCCCAGGTGCCGGTCGGCGGCCAGCCCGAACAGCGCGGCCGTCAGCAGCGGGAAGGCGATCAGCACCAGGATCGACGTCACCAGGATGTTCCAGGTGAAGATCGGCATCCGGAACATCGTCATGCCGGGCGCGCGCATGCACACCACGGTGGTGATCATGTTGACCGCACCCAGGATGGTGCCCAGACCGGCGACCGCCAGGCCCATGATCCACAGGTCACCGCCCGGGCCGGGTGAGTGGATGGCGTCGGTCAGCGGGGTGTAGGCGGTCCAACCGAAGTCGGCGGCGCCGCCGGGAGTGATGAAGCCCGCCATACCGATGGTGGCGCCGAACAGGAACAACCAGAACGAAAATGCGTTCAGCCGCGGGAACGCGACGTCGGGCGCGCCGATCTGCAGCGGCAGCACCAGGTTCGCGAAACCGAACACGATCGGCGTTGCGTAGAACAGCAACATGATCGTGCCGTGCATGGTGAACAGCTGGTTGTACTGCTCATTGGACAAGAACTGCAGACCGGGCGCGGCGAGTTCGCTGCGCATCAGCAGCGCCAACAGGCCGCCGACGAAGAAGAACACGAAGCAGGTGACGCAGTACATGATGCCGATCAGCTTGTGATCGGTCGTGGTGATCAGCTTGTAGACCAGGTTCCCTCGCGGGCCCGTCCGAGCCGGGTACGGACGAACTGCCTCGAGTTCTCCCAAGGGGGGCGCTTCGGCTGTCAACAGCTCCTCCAAACATCCATCCGGACAGGGGGCGCAGAACGCGCGCACTAATCCAAATCTTAGCCCGCCATCAGGTCGGCGGAAGGTCTGGTCCTACAAACTGTCGTAATTGTGCCGGACCAGCGGAACCCCGCAGCAACAGGGGTGGGCGCCCAGTCCCGCTTCACCAGGCTTGAGCTGGCCGGATGTTAACGTCGACCGTGTGCGATCCGGCGGTCTGATTCTCGGCGCGGCCGCCGCGCTGGTACTGACGTGCAGCGCTTGCGGTTCCGACAAAACGGGGTCCTCATCGACCCTGGTGACCCCTACCACCCAGATTGCCGGCGCCGGCGTGCTGGGTAACGACCGCAAACCCGAGGAGTCGTGCGGGCGGGAGCCGGCCGCGCCGGGGGCCGCGGTGAACACCGTCGGCGCGATCGCCGCCCGCTGCGGGTAGCGCGGCGGGGGGCGCGCCCCCTGTGGCGTATACCCCTCGCCGCGCCCCCC
>NZ_LZKQ01000264.1 GCF_001668675.1 Mycobacterium asiaticum
CTTCCTTCCCGCAATCGCTTACGCCCGCAACGGTTTTCTGGTCTCGCCGAAGGTCGCCGCACAGTGGGCCGCCCAGGTCCCGGTCTTCGTCGGCCAACCGGGCTTCGCCGAGACGTTCCTGCCCGGTGGGCGATCGCCGCGCCCCGGCGAGTTGTGCATCCTGGGCGATCACGCAACCACCCTGGAGCGAATTGCGGCCACCGGCGGGGAGGCGTTCTACCGCGGCGAGCTGGCGGAGAAGCTGGAGGCACACGCCACCGCGCACGGCGGGGCGATGCGGGCCGACGACCTCGCCGCCCACCGGGCCGACTGGGTGGGCACCCTGCGCGGAAACTACCGCGGCTATACCGTCCACGAGATACCGCCGAACGGGCAGGGCATCGTGGCGCTGATCGCGCTGGGCATCCTCGAGCAGTTCGACATGTCCTCGTGGCCAGTCGATTCCGCCGACAGCGTGCACGTGCAGATCGAGGCGCTGAAGCTGGCTTTCGCCGACGCGCAGGCCCACGTCGGCGACATCGAGCACATGACGGTCCAGGCCGAGCATCTGCTGGACCGGGCCTACCTGCAGCAGCGCGCCGCCCTGATCGATCCGCGTCGGGCGCTGCCGGTGTCGGCCGGAACGCCCAGGGGCGGCACCGTGTATCTGACCGCCGCCGACGCCGCGGGGATGATGGTGTCGATGATCCAGTCGAACTACATGGGCTTCGGCTCGGGCGTGGTGGTGCCGGGCACGGGGATCGCCCTACAGAATCGTGGCGCGGATTTCGTTGTGAAGCAAGGTCATCCGAACCGTGTTGGACCCGGCAAGCGCCCCTTCCACACGATTATCCCGGGCTTCGTGACCAAGGACGGCGCCCCGGTGATGAGTTTCGGCGTGATGGGCGGACCCATGCAGCCGCAGGGCCACGTGCAGGTGCTGGTGCGCATCGCCGACTACGGCCAGAACCCGCAGGCGGCGTGTGACGGACCACGGTTCCGCTGGGTGCACGGCATGCAGGTCAGTTGCGAGCGCGGCTTCCCGCCGGCCACCCTCGACGAGTTGCGTGAGCGCGGGCACGAACTGCTGACCGTCGACGACTACAACGCGTTCGGGAGTTGTCAGGCCCTCTGGCGGCTCGACGACGGCTACCTCGCGGTGAGCGATCCCCGCCGGGACGGGCAGGCCGCGGCGTTCTAGACGGTTATCTGCCCCTCGGCCGCGCGCTGACCGATGTCGGTTCGAAAGTGGCTGCCGGGCAACCGGATCGAGTCGAGGATCTGGTATGCCCGTTGGCGTGCCGCGGACAGGTCGGGGCCGGTGCCCACCACCGACAGCACCCGCCCGCCGGAGGAGACGATCGCGCCGTCGTCGCGCCGGGCGGTGCCGGCGTGCAGGACACCGTCGGCCTCCGAACCGCTGATGACGTCGCCGACCCGCGGCCGTCCGGGATAGTTCTCGGCCGCCAACACCACCGTGACGGCGGCGCCCTCGCGCCACTGCAGTGGCCCGAAGTCGGCGAGCGTGCCGGTGCCGGCGGCGTAAAGCAATTGGCCCAGCGGGGAGTTCAGCAGGGCCAGCACGGCCTGGGTTTCCGGATCGCCGAATCGGCAGTTGAATTCGACCACCGCGGGGCCATTCGAGGTGATGGCCATGCCGGCGTAGAGCAACCCGCTGAATGGGCTGCCGCGCTTGACCAGTTCGGCCGCAACGGGTTCGACGATCCGGCTGACGATGTCGCGGTAGACGTCGTCGGGTAGCCACGGCACCGGGGCGTAGGCACCCATCCCGCCCGTGTTGGGGCCGGCGTCGCCGTCGCCGACCCGTTTGAAATCCTGCGCGGCCAGCAGCGGCACCACCGTCGGACCGTCGACCACACAGAACAGGGACACTTCGGGGCCGTCGAGGAAGGACTCCAGCAGCACGGGGTGCCCGGCTTCGAGCAACCCGGCGGCGTGCGCGCGGGCGGCATCGCGGTCCGAGGTCACCACCACCCCCTTGCCGGCCGCCAGCGAATCGTCCTTGACCACCCAGGCCGGGTCACCGGCCGGCGGGCCGAAGCGATCCAGCGCCGCATCCAAATGCCCCGGGTTGTCGACGATTTCGCTGGACGCGGTGCGGACGCCTGCGGCGGCCATGACCTCCTTGGCGAACGCTTTGGACCCTTCGATGCGGGCCGCGTCTTTGCCGGGGCCGAAGCACGCGATGCCCGCAGCGCGCACTGCATCGGCCACTCCGAGGACCAGCGGTACTTCGGGCCCGATGACCACCAGGTCGGCCTCCACCTTGCGGGCCAGCGCCACGACCTCCGCACTCGAGGTGATGTCGACGTTGTGCTGCTCGGCGAGACGGCCGGTGCCGGCGTTTCCGGGCGCCACGACCAGGCCCGTGACCTGCGGATCCCTGCTCAGCGCCAGCAGCAGGGCATGTTCACGGGCACCGGAGCCGATCACCAGGACGCGCACGACAGGTCAGACTAGCCGCAACGCCTCAGAGAATCTTTTCCAGCAGGTTTTTCAGCTCTTTCTGTTGCGCGGGGCTGAGCCGTTCCAGCCGCTTGTCGAACTCGCCGGCCAGCAGCGCGAGGCCGTCGGCGGTAACCCGGCGGCCCGAGTCGGTGAGCAGCAGCCGGTGGCGGCGCAGGTCGGCAGGATCGATCTCACGCCGTACGAATCCGGCCGCCTCGAGTCGCTTCAGGTACAGCGTGACAGTCGCCTTGGGCATGGTCAGCGCCGCGGCCAGCTCGGCGGGATAGGGATGTTCGTCGACCTCGGCCAGCAGGAACAGCTCCTTGGCCTCCAGCCCGAGGGCACACATGTCGGCCTGAACGCCGGTGATGACCGACGACAACACCCGGTAGTTCAGCGACCAGATCTTGGCCGCGTCGATCTCAGACATTCGACTTGCCAGATCGTTCAGAGATGAACTAGTTTCTTAGTGAACAAACGCATAATCGAACAATCTATCAGAAAGCGGCGATCATGCCTCTGGATCACTATGTGACACTCGGACGTTCCGGCTTACGGGTCAGCCCCTTATGCCTCGGCGCGATGACATTCGGCGAGGATCTCGGTTGGGGCACCAGCGTGGAAGAGTCTCAACAGATCATCGACCGGTACCTCGAACTCGGCGGCAACTTCATCGACACCGCGAACTTTTACACCGCCAGCCATTCCGAGAAGATCATCGGCGACCACATCGGTCGCCACCCGGACCGACGCGATCGCACGGTGATCGCGACGAAGTTCAGCGGCAACCTGTACCCGGGCGATCCCAACGGCGGTGGCTCGGGCCGCAAGTCGGTGATCAAAGCCTGTGAGAACTCGCTGCGCCGTTTGCAGACCGATTACATCGACCTGTACTGGTTGCACCTCTGGGACAAGGACACGCCCATCGAGGAGACTATGGCCGCCCTCGACGACCTGGTGCGGGCCGGAAAGGTGCGCTACCTCGGTGTCTCCGACACCCCGGCGTGGAAGATCGCCGAAGCCAACATGATTGCGCGTTTCCGCGGCTGGTCGGCCTTCGTCGGACTGCAGATCGAATACTCGTTGCTCGAGCGCACGGTCGAGCAGGAACTGGTGCCGATGGCGAGCGAATTCGGCCTGGGCATCACGCCGTGGTCCCCGCTGAAAAGCGGCGTGCTCAGCGGCAAATACACCCGGGACAACGTGGGCCAGCACCAGGGTGACCGCGGCGCGCTCGTCGACGCGTTCCTCAACGAGCAGACGTACGCCTTGATCGATGAGCTCGAGCTCATCGCCAAGGCGCACGAGACCAGCGTCGCGGCGGTCGCGCTCGCGTGGGTGCAGGCTCAGCCGGCCGTCTCGTCGGTCATCATCGGGGCCCGCAGGCTCTCCCAGCTCGACGACAACCTGCGCGCGGCCGACGTGAGCCTGGACGCCGACGAATTGGCCCGGCTCAATGAGCTGACCACACCGACATTCGGGTTCCCCAGCAACATGCTGGAGATGGCGCCCGGCATCATCAACGGCGGCACCACAGTCAACGGCGTATCCGCACCGGTCTCGGAATATGTGATGCCCACGGGCGCGCGCCCTTACTGAGGGATTTCCCCCGCTTCATTTCCCCGCGAGCAGACGCAGAATCGCACGCCTGCGGCCCGAACAGTGCGATTCTGTGTCTGCTCGCCGGGAGGGCCGAGGCGTCGGCTACTCGCCGGAGTGCATCTTCAGGGCACCCTCGACGTTCGCTTTCCTGTCCTCGGCGGCACCTTTGGCCGCGGCCTTCTTGCGCCTTGCGACGACGGTATCCACCGCGCCGTTGAGCGCCGAGCCCAGCGGGAAGCCGAGATAGTGGGTGAGGAAGACGGCCATCTCCTTGAGTTCGGTCTCGTCGAGTTCGCCGTTGAGAAGTGCTGCGTTGATTTGGATCTCGGCCAGGTCGCGATTGCCGACGGCGGTGACCGCGGTCAGCGTCATGATGCGTTTGTCGCGCATCGACAATCCCGGACGCGTCCAGATATCGCCGAACAAATGGTCGACGGTGAGGTCGAAGTACGGATCGCCCTCGATGTTGGGCATCTCCCAGCCGTAGACCTCGTTCATCTTCTCGAGGCCCTTGCGGCGCAGTTCGTCCATCACGCCTCCTTCGGTGTGTGCGGTACCCCGAGGCCCGGCGCAAGCCGCTCGAGGGCCAGCCGAGCCAGGGGCAGGTCTACGTGGTTGGACTCGGCCAATTCCAGCGCCAACCGTAGATCCTTCTCGCCCAGGCCGCGGGTGTGCATGAATCCGTCATACAGAAAGTGGCCCGGCTCAAGGTCTTTGGTGTCGTCGCGGTACATGATCGACCCGGCGCCGCCGGTCAGCTTGTCGGTGTGCCGCACCACGTTGCCGAGATCCTGCAGGTTCAGTCCTGCCGCTTCGGCCAGCTTCCACGCCTCACCGACCGCCGCATATATCGTGAAGGTCAGCATGTTGCGGGCCACCTTCATCCTGGTTCCCGCACCGGGAGGCCCGGCGTGCACAACCAATTCCGCCCAATGCGAGAACGGCTCCTTGACGCGGGCGAACACCTCATCGCTGGCACCCACCATGGTCGCCAGCTGACCGAAGCGGGCGGCACGCCCGCCGCCGCTGATCGGCGCATCGATGACATGGATGTCCCGGGCCTGCATCTCCCGTGCCAGTTCCTCGGCCGTGGTGTCGCTGATCGTCGAGTGAATCGCGATGATGGTTCCTGGTTTGGCGTGCGAAGCCAACTCACCGACCACTGTGCGCACCTGCTCGTCGTTGAGCACGGTGATGCTGATGATGTCGGTGGTGGCGATGTCGGCGAGACTGTCGGCCAGCGTGGCGCCCCGGTCAGCGAACGGCGCCATGGCTTCGGGACGCACGTCGTAGACCATCAAACCGCCAGGCCAATCCGCCATCTTCTTGGCCATTGGGGCACCGATATTGCCGAGACCGATGTATCCCAGCTTGAGGTTGGTCATGGCCGGAAGATCTGTCCGCCGTCGACGTTGAAGATCTGCCCGGTAATCCAGGACGCCTCGTCGCTGAGCAGGAACAGGCACATGCCGACCACATCTTGCGGAGTGCCCAATCGTGACAACGGAAGTCCCTTGACGATGTCGTCGACGATCTCTTTGGGCGTCGTGGTGCGGTTGGCCTCGGTGTCGATCGGACCGGGCGCGATGGCGTTGACGCGGATGTTCTGGCCGCCCAGCTCCCGCGAAAGTTGTTGCGTCAGGCCGTTGATGCCGACCTTGGCCAGGCCGTAGTAGTTGGCATACAGATAGGCTGCGGTCGAGGACTGGTTGACAATCGCGCCGCCGCCGCGCTTGGCCATCTTCTTGTAGACCGCGCGGGTGCACCACAACGCACCGTCGAGATTGACGCTCATGAACCGCTTGTAGTACTCGGGGTCGACGGTCAGCAGGAAGTCGATCTTCATGCCGCCGAAGATGGCGGCGTTGTTGACCAGGTAGTCGATGCCGCCGAACTCCGCCAGCGTCCGGTCGGCCATGTCCTTGGCCGAGGCGGGGTCCGAAACGTCAACGGGGACACTGATGGCGGTGCCGCCGTCGGCGACGATCTGCTTGGCCACCCCCTCGGCCGCCTCGGCGTTGATGTCGGCGACCACCACCGAGGCACCCTCGCGCGCCAGCGCCTCGACGTACGCCTGGCCGATGCCGCCACCGGACCCGGTGACGATCGCCACCTTGTTTTCGAATCGTGCCACGCTGCGCGCCCCTTCAGTTAGCCGCTGTCGCAATGAGTTTCGTTTCGAGGTACTCCTCGAATCCGGCCAGGCCCATTTCGCGGCCGTTGCCGGACTGCTTGTACCCGCCGAATGGCGCGTCGGCCGAGTACCAGACACCGCCGTTGACGTTGATGGTGCCGGCCCGGATGCGGGACGCGACCGCCGCGGCCCGGTCGGGGTCGGCCCCGTACACCGTGCCGGACAAGCCGTACGGCGAGTCGTTGGTGATGCGTACCGCGTCGTCGTCGCCGTCGTGCGCGATGACCGTCAGCACCGGTCCGAAGATCTCTTCGCGGGACACCTTGGCGTCGTTGCCCAGACCCGCGATCACCGTCGGCTCGATGAAGAAGCCGACATCCCTGCCCTCCGGGCGGCCCCCGCCGCACGCGAAGGTGCCGCCCTCGGCGATCGCCGAGTCGAGGTAACCCTGGACGCGATCGCGCTGCCGGGCCGAAATCAACGGCCCGCAAATCGTTTTGGGGTTAGTGGGATCGCCCGCCTGGATGCCTGACATGGTGGCCGCCGCGATGGCGACGGCTTCGTCGTAGCGGTCCCGCGGCACCACCAGGCGGGTGGTGATGGCACACCCCTGCCCGGCATGCATACACACCGAGAACGCCGCCACTCCGACGGCGCCACCCAGCTCGGCATCGTCGAGCACCACGAACGCGGACTTGCCACCGAGTTCCAGGAAGACCTTCTTGATGGTGGCCGCGCCGTCGCTCATCACGCTGCGCCCGGTGACCGTGGATCCGGTGAACGAAACCATGTCCACCCGTGGATCTTTGGCCAGCAGGGCGCCCACACCGTGGTCGCTGGACGTCACGATGTTGACCACGCCCGGCGGGATGTCGGTGTGTTCGGCGATGAGTTCCCCCAGCACCGCGGCACACCAGGGCGTGTCGGGCGCCGGTTTGAGCACGACGGTGTTGCCCGCGGCCAGCGCCGGACCGAGCTTGGCCAGATTGATCTGGTGCGGGAAGTTCCACGGCGTGATCGCGCCGACGACGCCGACGGCTTCGCGCGCGATGGTCCGCTTGGTGGGGATGCCCATCGGCGCCGCTTGGCCGAGATCCTGGTTCCATTCGTACGACTCGGCCGTGTCCGCGGCGAATGAGAGGTCGTTGACCGGACCCTCGAGCTGGGCCATGGCCGTCAGCATCCGCGGCGCACCAACTTCGGCGATGGTGATTTCGCGCAGCTCTTCGATGTGCTGCTGCATGGCGTCGCGCAGCTGGCGCACGCAGCGGACCCGCAGCTCGGTATTGCGGGACCAGTCGGTGTCGTCGAAGGCGCGTCGCGCGGCTTCGATCGCGCGCCCCATGTCCTCGGCGTCGGCGTCCGCGGCAACCCCCAGCACCTCTTCGGTCGCCGGGTTGATCGTCGGGAAGGTGCCCGCACTGCCCTCGGTCAGCTTGCCGTCGATGAACAGCGCGCTAACGCCGTCGGCCAACAACGCCATAATCTGCTCCAATCAAGTGGACAGTTGTCCGATATCGCCCGCTGGAACCATAGCCTTCTGGGCCTGCGCGGTGCAAGGGGCCTCGTGCCCGGCCACGGTAGTCAACGGTACTAAATGGCGGCTGACGTGCGAATTGGGTGCGATGACTTGCCTCTGGTCGCGGCGATACTCTAGCTTGGACATGTGTCCAGCGATGCACTGGTTACCGCCAATCCCGAGCCCGGGTCACCGACCGGGCAACCGCCGCGCAACCGGCGCCAGGAAGAGACCTTCCGCAAAGTGCTGGCCGCCGGGATGGAGACATTGCGGGAGCACTCGTACAGCGACTTGACCGTGCGGATGGTGGCCGCCCGCGCGAAGGTGGCCCCGGCCACCGCGTACACCTACTTCTCCTCGAAGAACCATCTGATCGCCGAGGTCTACCTCGATCTGGTCCGCCAGGTGCCGTACTTCACCGACGTCAACGAGCCGATGCCCGACCGCGTGCATCAGGCGCTGCGTCATCTTGCGCTGGTGGTGGCCGACGAACCCGAAGTCGGCGCGGCCTGCACGGCGGCGCTGCTCGGTGGTGGGACTGATCCCGCGGTGCGCGCGGTGCGCGATCGCATCGGCGCCGAGATCCACCGCCGCATCGCCTCGGCCATCGGACCGGGCGCGCAGCCCGGCTGCGCCGCGGCCCTGCAGATGGCGTTCTTCGGCGCGCTCGTGCAGGCCGGTAGCGGCGAGTTGACCTATCACGAGATCGCCGACCGGTTGGCCGATGTGGCGAGCCTGATCCTGGCCGGCGCTGAGCAGAAAGCCCTGGGTGACCAATGACCGTCCATGTCGGAGATTCCGAACTGGTCCTGGATCCCTACAGTTACGACTTTCACGAGGATCCGTATCCCTATTACCGACGGCTGCGTGACGAGGCGCCGCTGTACCGCAATGAGGCGCTGGGGTTTTGGGCGGTGTCCCGGCATAGCGATGTGCACCAGGGATTCCGCAACAGCACCACGTTGTCCAACCGCGACGGGGTCTCGCTGGACCCGGTGTCGCGCGGCCCGCACGCGGCGAAGACGATGTCGTTCCTGGCGATGGACGACCCGGCGCATCTGCGGTTGCGGACCTTGGTGTCAAAGGGCTTCACTCCCCGCCGGATTCGTGAACTCGAGCCCCGCGTCACCGAGCTCGCGGTACAGCATCTGGACGTCATGCTGGAGCAGGCCGGCGACGCAACGGTCGACTACGTCGCCGAATTCGCCGGCAAGCTGCCAATGGACGTGATCTCCGAACTGATGGGCGTGCCCGTTGCCGACCGCGACCGCATCCGGGCGATGGCCGACGGCGTGATGCACCGCGAGGACGGGGTCAACGATGTACCCGCCTCGGCGATCGAGGCGTCGATCAACCTGATCGTCTACTACCAGGCAATGATCGAGGAGCGTCGCAAGAAGCCGACCGACGACCTGACGTCGGCGTTGCTGGAAGCCGAGATCGACGGTGACCGCCTCACCGATGAAGAAGTGTTGGGCTTTATGTTCCTGATGGTTATCGCCGGCAACGAGACGACCACCAAACTACTTGCCAACGCCGCCTTTTGGGGCCACCGCAATCCCGAGCAACTGGCTCCGCTGTACGACGATCTGTCCCAAATTCCGCTTTGGGTCGAGGAGACCCTGCGCTACGACACATCCAGCCAGATCCTGGCCCGCACCGTTTCGGGCCCGCTGGAGCTCTACGACATAGTCATTCCCGAGGGCGACGTGCTGTTGCTGCTGCCGGGATCGGCGCACCGCGACGAGCGGGTGTTCGACAGCCCCGACGACTATGTGATCGGTCGCGAGATCGGTTCCAAATTACTCAGTTTCGGCAGTGGCGCACACTTCTGCCTGGGTGCCCACCTGGCCCGGATGGAAGCCCGCGTGGCGCTCACCGAACTGTTCAAGCGAATCCGTGGATACGAAGTGGACGAGGCCAACGCCGTCCGCGTCCACTCGAGCAATGTCCGCGGGTTCGCCCACCTACCGATCCACGTGGAGGCCAGGTAATGCCCCGGTTTGACCCCCTGCCCGAACGTCGCCCCGCCATCGTGGCCGGCGCGTCGTCCGGCATCGGTGAGGCCACTGCCATCAAGCTCGCGGCGCACGGGTTTCCGGTCGCCCTCGGCGCCCGCCGGGTCGAGAAACTCAACGACATCGTCGGCAAGATCAACGCCGACGGCGGCGAGGCGGTCGGCTTCCATCTGGACGTCACCGACCCGAACTCGGTGAAATCGTTTGTCGCGCAGTCGGTCGAGGCACTCGGTGAGATCGAGGTGCTGGTGGCCGGCGCGGGTGACACGTATTTCGGCAAACTGGCCGAGATCACCACCGACGAGTTCGAGTCGCAGCTGCAGATCCACCTGGTCGGGGCCAACCGGCTGGCCGCCGCCGTGCTCCCCGGCATGCTCG
>NZ_LZKQ01000265.1 GCF_001668675.1 Mycobacterium asiaticum
TCGTCAGCGCTGTCCGCACCCCCATCGGCAAAGGCAAGGCCAACGGTGCCCTGCACGATGTGTTGCCCGCCGACCTGCTAGCCCACAGCCTGCGCGAGGTGGTGGCCCGCACCGGCATAGACCCGGTGCTCGTCGACGACGTCATCGCAGGCGCCGTCACCCAGGTCGGCGACCAGGCCGTCAACATCGCCCGAAATGCCTTGCTCGGGGCAGGTTTCCCCGACTCTGTCCCTGGCACCACCGTCGACCGGCAGTGTGGCAGCAGCCAGCAGGCCATCAGCTTCGCCGCTCAGGGCGTCATCGCCGGCGCCTACGACGTGGTGATCGCCGGCGGCGTGGAATCGATGAGCCGCGTCCCGATGGGCAGCTCGGTGCTACCCGGCAGCAACCCGTTCGGCGCGGACATGGCCGCGCGCTATCCCGACGGCCTGGTACCCCAGGGCATCAGCGCCGAGCTGATCGCCGCCAAGTGGGGCTTCTCCCGCGCCCAGCTCGACGAGTTCTCCGCGGCCAGCCACGAAAAGGCCGCCCGCGCCACCAAGGAAGGCCTGTTCGACAACGAGCTGATCCCGATCGCCGGCCTCTCCACCGATGAGATCATCCGCCCTGGCACGACGGTCGACACGCTCGCCGGGCTCAAGCCGGCGTTCTATAGCGAGGCCATGGCCGCGCGGTTCCCCCAGATCAACTGGGAGATCACCCCGGGCAACTCCTCCCCGCTGTCCGATGGCAGCGCCGCGGTGTTGATCACCAGCGGCGAGTTCGCCAGGCAGCATGGCCTGCGACCGCTGGCCCGCATCCACACCGCCACCGCGGTCGGCTCGGACCCGCTCTACATGCTGACCGGCGTCATCCCCGCCACCGAAAAGGTGCTGCAGCGAGCCGGTTTGACGCTGGCCGACATCGACCTGTTCGAGGTCAACGAGGCGTTCGCACCCGTCGTGCTGGCGTGGGCGCACGACACCGGAGCCGACCTCGCCAAGACGAACGTCAACGGCGGGGCCATCGCGATAGGCCACCCGCTGGGCGCCAGTGGTGCGCGCATCATGACCACCCTGGTCAACGCTCTCGAGCAGCGCGGCGGTCGGTACGGCCTGCAGACCATGTGCGAGGGCGGCGGCATGGCGAACGCCACCATCATCGAACGGCTGGTGTAACGATCATGACCGTAATCCGCGCTGCAGCAGTGCAAATCAGTCCGGTGTTGTACAGCCGCGAAGGCACTGTGGAACGGGTGATCGCCAAAATCGAGGAGTTGGCACTGCGGGATGTGCAATTCGCGACGTTCCCCGAAGCGGTGATCCCCTACTACCCGTACTTCTCGTTCGTCACCCGGCCGTTCGAGATGCGTTCGGAGCACCTGAGATTGCTGGATCAGGCAGTGACCATACCGTCGCCCGAGATCGACGCGATCAGCGCGGCCGCCCGCGGCGCCAACATGGTGGTGTCCATCGGCGTGACCGAGCGCGACGGCGGTTCGTTGTACAACACCCAGTTGTTGTTCGACGCCGACGGCAGTTTGATCCAGCGCAGGCGCAAGATCACGCCGACCTACCACGAGAAGGCGATCTGGGGCCAAGGCGACGGCAGCGGATTGCGGGCAATCGACAGCGCGGTCGGCCGGATTGGACAGTTGGCCTGCTTCGAGCACTTCAACCCCCTGGCCCGCTACGCCCTGATCGCCGACGGTGAGCAGATTCACTCGGCCATGTGGCCCGGCTCGTTCGCCGGCGACCTGTTCGCCCAGCAGACCGAGATCAGCGTGCGCAACCATGCGCTGGAATCCGGTGCGTTCGTGGTGAACGCCACGGCTTGGCTTGACGCTGACCAGCAGGCGCAGATCATGGCGGATACGGGAAGCCCGATAGGCCCGATCTCGGGCGGATACTTCACCGCTATCGTCACCCCACAAGGCGAATTGCTGGGCGAAGCAATACGTTCCGGCGAGGGCGTGGTAATCGCCGATCTCGACTTGTCGCTGATCAACACCCGCAAGGTGCTGATGGATGCCGCCGGGCACTACAACCGGCCCGAACTGCTGAGTCTGACCGTGGATCGCACCCCCCGCGCGCAACTGCATGAGCACCTGGAACCAACCGAGGAGGCCGACCATGTCCGCATTTGAAACCCGCTTCGACGGCGTGCGGGTGCGCTACGAGAGCACCAAGACTTACGACGAACTCCTCGCGGCCCTGCTTGCCGACATCGGCGAGAAGCCGGTGCCGATCGGCGACATAGCCACGCGCAGTGCCGACTGGGATTCCTACCGCAAACAGGTGGAACCCCACGTCGGGCCGAGCGGGTTCATGTTGTTCGTCCTGATCGACCACGGTGCCTGGATCAGCAATGCCGGCATCGACCGCAAGGCGCTGCGGGTCATCCTGGGTAACCCGCTGATCGCGATCACCATGCTGCGCCACGACGTCAGCGCGGGGCTTTTCGCCCCGGTCGAGGTGCTGATTCTGGACGAGCCCAACGGCAGCAGCCTGACCTACGTCAAGCCGTCGTCGTTGATGGTGGTCGAGGACAATCCCGAATTGCTCTCCGCCGCAGAGCAACTGGACGCCAAGTTGGCCGCGTTGGCCGCGAAGGTCACGTGATCTGGTCGCGCGTCGCCACCGGTTGACCCGAACACGACGGGGCGAGCAGGAAGTCCGCGCAGCGTTCGCCGATCATGATCGAGGCGGCGTTGGTGTTGGCCCGGGGAATCCTGGGTAGCGACGACGCGTCCGCGACGCGGAGATTCTCCACACCGCGCACCCGCAGCCGCTCGTCGAGGGGGCTGTCGGGTTCATTGCCCATCGCGACCGTGCAGGACGGGTGGTACGTCGTGCTGGCCGTCTCCCGGATGCACGCCTCGATGTCGCCGCCCGGGCCTGGGAGAAGCTCGCGGTCGACACAGGAAGCGATCGGCTCGGTGCGCATGAGTTCGCGGGTACGCTGCACCGCCCGGATGAGCGCTTCGACATCATCGCGTTCGGTAAGCAGGTTCATCCGGATGGCCGGGGGGGTCGCGGGATCCGATGAGCGGATGAGGACGCTGCCGCGGCTCTTGGGCGTCCAGTACGAGTGCCCGATCGCCAACGCAGGCTTGAGTTTGCCCGTGCTCGGATCGGCCAGGGGATCGGCGAGGCAGGTCATCACCTGAAAGTCACATGCCGGCAGGTCGTCCGCCGACCGGACGTGGGCAACCGCCTCGACGACACTGTTGGCGAATTTGCCCCTTCGGCCAAAGAGCCACTGCAGCAACCACTTCGGGTTAGTGGTGTCCGAAAGGCCGACATAACCGGGCGCGAGGGACCACATCGCCCAGGCGTGCGGGTGGTCGCTCAGACCCTGACCGACGCGGGGGCTGTCGACGACCGGCGTGATTCCGACGCTGCGCAGGTGGTCCGCCGGACCGATGCCCGACAGCTGCAACAAGTGCGGCGAGCGGTAGGCACCCGCACTGACCACGACTTGTTGGTCGGCGAAAGCCTGCTGGACGCGCCCGCGGCGCCTTTTTCCCAGCGAGTATTCGACACCGACCGCGCGACCGTTGCGGATGATCACCCGCCGGACCTCGGCCTTGGTGAGGATGGTCAGGTTCTTGCGACGCTGAAGGTAGCCACGCGGTGTGCTCCAGCGTTGCCCGTTGTGAATGGTGACAGGCGAGATTGCCGCTCCTTCGAGTTCGGGCCCGCTGACGTCGTCCTCGGCGCGGACACCCGCCGCACGTGCCGTTGCGACGAACCGCTTGGACACCTCATCGGGATAGGGCACCCGGCCAATCCGCATCGGCCCCTGCTCGATTCGCGCGAATACCGGCGCCACCTCCTGCCACGACCAGCCGGGCAGCTGCCAGCCGTCGTAGTCGAGGTTGCTGCCCTTGACCCACAACATCATGTTCATCGCGCTGGTACCGCCGAGTACACGACCGGCGTGCAGAGGGATCCGGCGACCGGCGCAACCGGGTTCGGGCTCGGTTTCGTAATTCCAGTCCAACGAAGTCCCCATCTGGCGGACAGCGGCCAGCGGCGCTCGGACTTCCAATCGTCGATCCGAACCGCCGGCTTCGATCAGCAACACCCGCGCCCCGGATTCCGCGGCCAACCTTCCAGCTACCGCACATCCGGCGGACCCCGCCCCCACCACGACGTAGTCGTACGCTGCCACGGATTTAGCTTTACTCGACGTTGCACGCCTGGCGCTAGGGCAAACCGAGAATCTCCGCGGCCTGATCGGGGGTGGCAACGGCACGGCCCGCCCGCTGGCAGAGTGCCACGGCCTCGGTGACCAACTCGACATTGGTGGGGGTGCGCTCGCCGCGATAGAACTCGAGTCCCAGGTGTAGGTGTCCGCCGCGGGCGAGCGCCAGTTCGGCGATCGGGTGGGCACACAGGTCGCCGCCGACGATCGACACCGCCCACGGCAGGTCACATCCGTCCAGCAGTTCCAGGTAGGCGTCGAGCGCGCGCTCGGTGGGCGGTAGCCCGAAAGGCGCTCCCAAATACCCGTTTTCGGTGGCGAAGTAGAGCTTGACCATCGCGCCCTGCGGTAGCCGGCCCGCGCGCCACCAGGCGAGTGCGGCCCGCAGGAAGCCGGGTTCGTAGATGGCCAGACTGGGGCCGAGGTTGGCTTCGCGGCAGATGTCGAAGGCGCGGCCGATTGTCTGAAATGAGTTGCGGTAAACCAGATCGCCGGTGGGTACGCCGTCGTCGACGCCGCCGAGATTGACCGACCCGGGGTCGGTCAGGCCGACGCGCATGCCGGCGGCGGCGAGCGGAATCAGATGCTCGTAGGAGATGGAGAAACCCTGTTCGAAGTGGATGGTCGGGTACAGCAGGGCGTCAGGGCGAGCCTCGAGGATGGGCCGCCATCCCTCCAGGTAGCGCTCAACGGCCCGCTCCACAGATACCCCGTAGAGGTCGATGTGGTTGTGGATGATCGCCGCGCCGGCCGCTATGCAGGCCAGCGCGTCCGCGGTGATCTCCGACGGCTCCACTGGCACATGGGGATTGGTCGCCTTCGGGGTGACGCCGTTGATCGCGCACTCGATGACGACGGGAGTCATTCGGCGGGTAGCTCAGAGCCAGCCGGTGCGCGCGGCGGCAACCGGCTCGGCGGGTGCCGGGGCGAGTTCGCCGTCCCGCACGCCGTCGAGCATCCGCTTCACCGAGGCGACGATCTCCGGCGCCGCCGCGGCGAGACCGCTCAGGTCGGCTTCGGTGACCTCGGCCAGGTCGACACCTGCGCGCTCCAGCACCGCGGCCGGGTCGGCCAGCTGGCCCGCCAGCCAGGACACCGGGTCGGCGGACAGCTCGGGCACGAAGTGCCGGCGCCCCGGTTCCCAGCCGTCGAAACGCGGGTGGTGATGGGCCCGGTCGAGCGTCCCGGGCGGACTTTCGGTGGAGCCGAACAGGTCGACCCGCCACACCGGGCGGGCGAAGGCGATGGGGATGCCGGCGTAGATCGAGCCCTGGGGCTGGTCGCGGTCGACGAGGCGCAGTTCCAGGCGCACTCCCCGTTCGGGAGTTTCCTGGCCGGTCATCGGCGAGGGATCGACGAAATACATGTCCCCGACCACGACGCCGAGGGATTCGAAACCGAAAGCAGCGAGCACACTATGAAGCGTAGTCCCGCTCGGCACGCAATGCCCCCGGTGCGCTTGCCGGAACGGCCGGGCGATTCGGGGCGACGGGTTCGACGCGCCGGTACGACGACCCCAGCGGCGGGCGCGGGTCCGACTCCCCCTTGTTGGGCCACAGCGACGTGGCGCGCTCGGCCAGCGCGGTGATGGTCAGCGACGGGTTCACGCCCAGGTTGGCCGTGATTGTGGAGCCGTCGATCACATGCAAACCCGGATACCCGTGCATGCGGTGGTAGGGGTCCACCACGCCGTCGTCCGGGGTCTCACCGATCACGCACCCGCCGATGAAATGTCCGGTCATCGGGATGTCGGCGAGGTCGGCCCACGCGCCGCCCGCGATACCGTCGAGGTGCTCGGCCGCGCGGCGGGCGACCTCGTGACCGACCGGGATCCAGGTCGGGTTCGGCTCACCCACACCTTGCCGGGTCACCATGCGCCGCCCGAACAGCCGGCGGCGGGTGTAGGTGGTCAGTGAGTTGTCGTGGGTCTGCATCACCAGCAGCGGGATGGTCTGCTCGGACCAGCGCCTCGGGTTGAGCAGCCGTCGAAGGTCACGGCGTTGCCGCACAAGCTCTTTCATGCCGGTGCGCCATCGGCCTCGCCTTTTTGTGAGCCCGTCGACGCCGTCGACCAGGACGGTGCCCATCAGCCCCATCAGGTTGGAATCGTGCCCATACCGGCAGGGTTCGACGTGGGTGTGGCTGTCCGGGTGGATCGAGGAGGTGATCGCCACTCCCTCGGAATAGTCGACGTCGTCGCGGCGGGCCCGCACGGCCAGGATCGCCTCGGAGTTGGTCCGGGACAGTTCCCCGAGCCTGGGCGAGATGTGCGGCAGGCTGCCGCCGTCGCGCAACTTGTGCAGCAGCCGCTGGGTGCCCAGCGCGGCGGCCGAGAACACCACCTGCTCCGCGGTGAAGGTGCGGCGGCGCCGGCGCAGCTTGGCCCCGGTGCGGCGGGTGATGACGTCGTACCCGCCGCCGGACCGCGGCCGCACGTCGACCACGGTGGTCAGCGGATGTATTGTCGCGCCGAGTTTCTCGGCCAGATAGAGGTAGTTCTTGACCAGGGTGTTCTTGGCGTTGTGCCGGCAGCCGGTCATGCATTCGCCGCAGTGCAGGCACGCGTTGCGGTCCGGGCCGGCGCCGCCGAAGTACGGGTCGCCGACCGGGGCGCCGGGCGCGGCCGGTTTGCCGTCGGCGTCGGTGAAGCACACCCCGACGCGGGTGGCGTGGAAGGAGTCCGCGACGCCCAGGTCGGTGGCGATCTGCAGCATCACCTTGTCCGACGGCGTGGTGCGCGGGTAGGTCTCGACGCCGAGCATCCGGGTGGCCTGGTCGTACCAGGGCGCCAGCTCGTCTTTCCAGTCGGTGATGTGGCTCCAGCGCGGGTCGGCGTAGAACGGGTCGTCGGGTTGGTACAGCGTGTTCGCGTATACCAGCGAGCCGCCGCCCACGCCTGCGCCGCTGAGCACCACGGCGTCGCTGAGTACGTCGATCCGCTGGATGCCGTAGCAGCCCACCGACGGCTTGAACAGGTAATCGCGGACGTGCCAGTTGTTCTTGGCGAAGTCCTGATCGGCAAACCGTCGGCCCGCCTCCAGAACGCCTACGCGGTAACCCTTTTCGCTCAGACGCAGGGCGGTGACGCTGCCGCCGAAGCCGGACCCGATGACCAGCACGTCATAGTCGAATCGGCTCACGCGTTGACCTCCTCGGCTTGCCGGACCGGCAGGACCTGGTGGTAGTCCTCGATCGCGGCGACGCGGGTTCGGTGCTGATATTCGTGCACCAGCCCCGGCCAGTTGGTGGTGACCCGGCCCGACTCGGTGCGGTACCAGGAGTCGCAGGTGGTCCAGACGCCGTTTTCCAGCCGGGACTGCACGGCGGCGTCGTAGGCCTCCTCGACGTCACGGCGGACCTCGAACGCGCGGCCCATGCCGCGCCGGGCGAGTTCCTCGGTGAGCTGGCGGATGTAGCCGGCCTGCTGCTCCATCATCAAGATGATCGAGCTGCTGCCGAGGTTGGTGTTGGGCCCGTAGATCAGGAACATGTTGGGGAAGCCCGGGACGGCCATGCCCAGGTGGGCGCGCGCGCCCTCGGCCCACTCGGCGTGCAGATCCCGTCCGTCACGGCCGGTGATCGTCATCGGGGCAAGGAATTCGGTGGCTTTGAAGCCGGTGCCGTAGATGATCACGTCCACCTCGTGCAGTCGCCCGTCGGCGGTGCGCACCCCGGTCGGAGTCACCTCGGTGATCGCGTCGGTCTCGACGGAGACGTTGTCACAGGCCAGCGCCGGGTACCAGTCGCTGCTGAACAGCACGCGCTTGCACCCGATCGGGTAGTCGGGGGTGAGCTTGGCCCGCAGCACCGGATCTTTGATGTGCCGGTTCAGGTTCGCCGATGCCAGTGCCTGCAGCACCCGGGCCAGCGGGGCGACTCGGGTCAGCGCGAGGCCCAGCAGTTCGGTGGTCTCCCAGATCGCGCCGCGCATGGCGGCGGCGAACCCGGGCACCTTGGCGAACGCGGCGTGGTGCTTCTCGGTGTAGGCGCGGTCCACCTTCGGCACCACATAGGGCGCCGAGCGCTGAAAGACGGTGACGTGCCCGGCGGTCTGGCGGATGCGCGGGACGAACTGGATCGCCGACGCGCCGGTACCCAGCACCGCCACCCGCTTGCCGGCCAGGTCGACGTCGTGGCGCCACTGAGCGGAGTGGAACGACGGGCTGCTGAAGGTGTCCAGGCCCGGAATGTTCGGCAGCGCCGGCCGGGACAGTTGGCCCACCGCGGGCACCAGGACGTCGGCCTCGAACACGTCTCCCGACGACGTCGTCACCCTCCAGGTTGCGGTGGATTCGTCGAACTCCGCCGAGGTCACCTCGACGCCCGTCCGCACCAGCTTGCGCAGCCCGAACCGGTCGGCAGTGTCATGGATGTAGCCCAGGATGTCGGGCTGCTCGGCGTAGCGCCGGCCCCAGTCGGTCTTGCGGGCGAATGAATAGGAGTACAGGTTGGACGGGACGTCGCACGCGGCGCCGGGGTAGGTGTTCTCCCGCCAGACACCGCCGATGTCGTGTGCCTTCTCCAGCACGGTCACCTCGGCGAGACCGTCTCGGGATAGCTCGTATGCGGCGGCGAGGCCACCGAAGCCGGCGCCGATCACCAGTACGCGAGGACGAATGGTCGCTGTCATAACTCCATGGTGGCCAGCGACGGTACCCAAGTGTCAGCCGATTGCGGTCGGCGAATCGATAATTCCGGCCAGGTGTCGTTCCCGCGGGGCCACCGACCGCTGGTAGCGGGCCGGCGTGGTGCCCGTCCAGCGTTTGAACGCGGCAATGAAACTCGTCGCCTCGGCATAGCCCAGCCGTAACGCGACGTCCTCGACCGTCAGGGCGCCAGTCGCGAGCAACTCCTCGGCGAGCACGCGGTGGACTTCCTCGACGAGGTCGCGGAAGGTGGTGTTCTCCTCGGCCAGCCGGCGCCGCAGCGTGCGCTCGCTCATCGCCAGCTGCCGGGCCACGCTGGTGATCGTGTGGGGTTTGCCGTCGATCGACGCCAACCGGTCCCGCACCCGGCGCGCCACGCCGGTGCGCTGCCGCCGGCGTTCCAGCAGCGCCTGGCACTGCTGCTCACAGATCGCCACGCTCATCTCGCTGGCCTGCGGCAGCCGATTTTCCAGCAACGCGACCGGTAGGCCGGCCACGTTGGCGGGGGCGTCGTAGCGCGGCGTCACCCCGAACGCGTCACGAGCCGCTGTATCGCCGGAAGCCGGTGCAGGACTTGCGAATTCGATATAGGCGAAGGTGACGGGCCCGCCCACCAGTTCCGCCATGACCTGTGCGATCGCCGCCATGTCACGTCGCACCAGAAAATCGGCGACCGGGCCGGTGAGGTCGGGCAGGTCGAGCCGGAGCGCGGCGACCATCCCTTCCAGGGTGACCGAGGGCAGGCAGAACCCGTAGCTGAGCTCATAGAACCGGGCCGCGAACCGGACCGCGTCGCCCAGCGTCGAACTGGTCAGGCAGGCGAAACCGAAGATGCCGAACGATCCGACGTGGTAGCTGCGGCCCACCCGAACGCCCAGGTCAGCGGGGCCGATCCGGTCACCGAGCAGGTTGACCAGGTTCGTGGCGACCGCCAGTTCCTGACGGCCGGCGATCATCCGGCTGTGGTCGCCGAGGTCGGCCTCGGACAGGCCGGAGCTGTCGAGGATGTCCGAGACCGAGAGCCCATTGGCGCGACCGAAATCGGTCATCAAGGCCACGCTGCCGATGTTGCGCGGGAAGTCCCAGTGCGAGACCTGCTGCCCAGCGAACACCTGCACGTGTTCAAGTATGGCCAAAGTGTGGCCGGTCAGGCCGCCAAGTCGTCGTCGGTGGACCCGGTGGTAGCCGCCTTGCGCTTGGTGCGCCGCCAACCCCGCACGGTGGCGATCGCGGTCTTGAGGCCGCGGCGCCGGCCGGTCGCCGGGTCGGTGCCCGCGAAATCGGGCTCCAATTCGGCGAACATCCGCTCGCTGCGAGTCTCGGGCGCATCGTCGGCGCCGTCGCGCAGGTAGGCGTTCGGCAGCGAGAGCTTGGCCAGGGTGCGCCACGTCTTGCCGTACTGCACCAGGAAAGAGCCTGTGGTGTAAGGCAAGTCGTACTTGTCGCAGACGGCGCGGACCCGGGTGGAGATCTCGTGCAGCCGGTTGCTCGGCAGGTCGGGGTACAGGTGGTGCTCGATCTGGTGGCACAGGTTGCCGCTCATGAACCGAAGCACCGGGCCCGCCTCGAAGTTGGCGCTGCCCAGCATCTGCCGCAGGTACCACTGACCCTTGGTCTCGCCCACCATGTCCGTCTTGGTGAATTTCTCTGCACCGTCGGGGAAATGGCCGCAGAAGATGACGGCGTTGGCCCACACGTTGCGTATGACGTTGGCGGTCGCGTTCGCCGTCAGGGTGGACCGGTACGACGCACCGGGCGACAGCGAGGTCAGTGCCGGGAAGGCGACGTAATCCTTGACCACCTGGCGACCCGCCTTGACCAGGAACTCGTCGATGCGCTCGCGGGCTTCCTCGTGGTCCATCCGCTTCTTGACGATCTTGCCGATCTCGACGTGCTGCATGCCCACGCCCCACTCGAAAAGCAGGGCGAGCAAAGCGTTGTAGACGAGGTTGAAGATGTTGAACTTCTTCCACCGCTGGTCACGCGTGACGCGCAGCAGTCCGTAGCCGACGTCGTCATCCATGCCGAGGATGTTGGTGTACTTGTGGTGCACGAAGTTGTGGGTGAAGCGCCAGTGCTTGGACGAGCCGCTCATGTCCCATTCCCAGGTGGAGGAATGGATCTCGGGGTCGTTCATCCAGTCCCACTGGCCGTGCATGACGTTGTGGCCGATCTCCATGTTCTCGACGATCTTCGCTACGGCCAAGGTAGTGGTGCCCGCCCACCACGCCGAGCGGCGTGAACTGGCGGCCAAAATGACCCGCCCGGCGACCTCGAGCGCGCGCTGCGCGGCGATGGTGCGGCGGATGTAGCGGGAGTCGCGTTCCCCGCGGGACTCCTCGATGTCCTGGCGGATGGCATCGAGTTCGAAGGCCAGACTTTCGATGTCGGCGTCCGTCAAGTGGGCGAATACGTCGACGTCTGTGATCGCCATGATGCTCTCCCTACGTCGTCCGGTCTTCGGACTTAGCTAGACCTACGCTATCGTAACCTACGTACCCGTAGGTTACCCCTCGGTAACCCTAAATGTCGATGACGCAATCGCCGGATGCGGCGGATACGCACGTCTGGACTCGGGTTCCCGGGTCGTGTTCCCGGCCGGTCCGCAGGTCGCGGACGTGGCCGTCGATCAATTCGACGACGCACGACTGGCAGATGCCCATTCGGCAGCCGAACGGCATCTGCACACCGGCGTTTTCACCCGCGTCCATCACCGAGGTCGCGGCGTCGGCGGTCACGCTTTTGCCGCTGCGAGCGAAGGTGACGCGGCCGCCCGCTCCCGCCGGGGCCGCTTTGGCCACGGCGAACCGTTCCAGGTGCAGCCGGTCGCCGATGTTGGCGGCCGACCACACTTTTTCGGCATCGTTGAGCATGCCCTCCGGCCCGCATGCCCAAACTTGGCGCTCCCGCCAGTCCGGGACGGCCTGATCCAGCCGCGACAGGTCGAGCCGGCCCTGGGCCCGCGTGGCGCGCAGGGTCAGGCGGTAGCTGGGATGTTCGCGGGCCAGCTTTGCCAGCTCGGCACCGAACAGCACGTCGGCCTCGGTGGGCGACGAGTGCAGGTGCGCGATGTCGGTGATCTGGTCGCGGCGGGCCAGGGTGCGCAGCATCGACATCACCGGCGTGATGCCGGACCCGGCGGTCAGAAAGAGGATCTTCGCGGGCGCGGGGTCGGGAAGCACGAAGTTGCCCTGTGGCGCGGCAAGCCGCACGATGGTCCCGGGCTCGACGCCGGCCACCAGGTGGGTGGACAGAAAGCCCTCGGGCATCGCCTTGACCGTGATCGTGATGGTGCGCGCCAACCCGGACTTGCCCGCCGCGGGGCTCGACGTCAGCGAATACGAGCGCCACCGCCAGCGACCATCCACCAACAGGCCGATGCCGATGTACTGCCCCGGCTGGTAGTCGAAACTGAACCCCCAGCCCGGCTTGATGACCAGGGTTGCCGAGTCTTCGGTTTCCCGGCGCACGTCCAGGATGCGGCCCCGCAATTCCCGGGCGGACCACAGCGGATTCGCCAGCTGCAGGTAATCGTCCGGCAGCAGCGGGGTGGTGATGCGCGCGGCCAGCTGGCGCAGGGCGTGCCAGCCGGGATGCTTGTCCGCCCCGGCGACGACCGGTCGCTGGGTGTTGACCACATTGGCGGTGAGCGCCGAGTGTTTTCTGCTCATGGCTAGAAGCTACGGTACCGTAAGTTACGGTTTTCTAGCCAGCCGCGATGCGGCTTACAGCAGTTCCAGCAGGAACGGCAGTTCCTGGGCGGCGTACCAGGCCAGGTCGTGATCCTGGGCGTCGCCGACGATCAAATCCGCATCCTCATCGCCCAGGTCGGCGGCATCGACGGCCTCGACCGCGGCCGTGACGGCCGACTCGGCGCCGGCGGTGTCGACGTACGCGGCAACCACCCGCTTCATCGGGACCGCTCCGTCCAGTCGGACGACGGCGTCGTCCAGATCCGGCCGGTACGTGACCTCTTCTACCTCGGCCGCCAGGACCGCGCGGCGGGCGGGCAGCGTCGCGTCCGGGTCGGCTGCCAGCAACCGCAACGACGCCAGCGCCGCCTCCCGCAGCGCCACCTCGGCGAGCTCGTCGTCGTCACCCTCGGCGTAGGACTCCCGCAATCTCGGCGTCACCGCGAACGCGGTGCCGTTGACCGGACGCAGCTCCCCGTCTGCGACGAGTTGTTGCAGCATGGCCAGGGTGGCCGGGATGTAGACCTGGATCATGACTTGATCAGGGTGGCGGCGTAATCGTCGACGTACTTGGACAATTCACGCGGCGGGCGTTGGTAGTTGCCGCTGACCAACGGGCGCTCGGGCAGCTCGACCTTGGGCTTCTCGACTTCTTCGTAGTCGATGGTGGACAACAGATGGGCGATCATGTTCAGCCGGGCGTGCTTCTTGATATCGGACTCCACCACGTACCACGGGCTGGACGGCGTGTCGGTGTGCACCATCATCTCGTCCTTGGCGCGTGAGTAGTCCTCCCACCGGTACACCGATTCCAGGTCCATCGGGCTGAGCTTCCATTGCCGCACCGGGTCATTGCGGCGCGCCTTGAACCGGCGCAGCTGTTCGGCGTCGGAGACCGAAAACCAGTACTTGCGCAACAGGATTCCGTCGTCGATGAGCATCTGCTCGAAGATCGGCGTCTGGCGCAGGAACAGCACGTACTCCTGCGGTGTGCAGAATCCCATCACCTTCTCGATGCCGGCCCGGTTGTACCAGGACCGATCGAACAGCACGATCTCGCCTTTGGCCGGCAGGTGGGCGATGTACCGCTGGTAGTACCACTGCCCCCGCTCCCGATCGGTCGGCACCGGCAGGGCCGCGATGTGCGCCACCCGAGGGCTCAGGTATTCGGTGATGCGCTTGATCGCGCCGCCCTTTCCGGCCGCATCACGCCCCTCGAAGACGATCACGAGCCGGGCGCCGGTGTGCCGCACCCATTCCTGCAACTTCACCAATTCCGTTTGCAGCCTGAATAATTCGGCCTCGTAGACTTCGTTGGGGATCTTCTGCGCGGCCGCAGCCTTCTTCTTACCCACGCTCACCTCGACGCTTCCAGCAGCTCTTCCAACGACTGATTCAGCAAGCCCGGCAACACGTCGACGTCGCTCATCGCGTCACGGTCGGCGTTGATGCCGTAATAGAGCATGCCGTTATAGGACGTGACACTGATGGCCAGTGCCTGGTTGTGCAGCAACGGCGGCACGGCGTAGGTCTCGAGCAGCTTGGTGCCGGCGATGTACATCTGCGACTGCGCACCGGGGGCGTTGGTGATCAGCAGGTTGAACGGTTGCCGGGACAGGGTGGGGAAGCTGGTGGCCACCCGGATGCCCATCGCGTGCAGCGTCGGGGGTGCGAAGCCGGACAGCGTGACGATGGTCCTGGCATCGACCAGGCTGGCGGCGCCGGGATTGGACTCGGTGGCGTGGGCGATCTGCGACAACCGCACCACGGCGTTGCCCTCCCCCACCGGCAGGTCCACCAGGAACGGCGTCACCTCGCTCATCGCCTGGCCGGGGCCGGTCGAGTCGAGCTGATCGTCGGCGTAGACCGACAGCGGCGCCATCGCCCGGATTGTCGTGCTGGATGCGACGGCTTCGCCGCGCGACATCAACCAGTTACCCAGCGCGCCGGTGATCACCGCGAGCACCACGTCGTTGATGTCGCAGTCGTAGCGAGCCCGCACCGTCCGGTAGTCCTCGAGCTTTCCGCGCGCGACGGTGAAACGCCGGTTGCGCGAGACGGTGGCGTTGAGCGGACTGCTGGGCGCGGTGCCGCGCGCCACCGCGCGGGCGACGTCGAACACCCGGCGGCCCGCCTCGACGAGCTGCGTCGAGCTGGTGGCCAATCCGGCGACGGTGGAACTGACGGCCTGCAGCTGGGCGCCCGGTCCGACGATCCAGTCGCCGATGGCGCCCAGCACCAGGCGGGTGTTGCCGGGATCGCGTTCCGGAATCCAGATGTCCTCGGGGAAGGGTGGCGGCTTGCGGGTGCGGTCGGCGATGACGTGGTTGATCTCCAGCGCGCTCATTCCGTTGATCAGCGCCTGGTGCGATTTCGTGTACAGGGCGATGCGGTTCTTGGCCAGGCCCTCAACGAGGTACATCTCCCACAGCGGGCGCGACTTGTCCAAGGGGCGGGCGGCCAGCCGGGCGATCAGCTCGTGCAGTTGCTCGTCGCTGCCGGGTGAGGGCAGCGCCGAACGCCGGACGTGGTAGGTGATGTCGAAGTCGCGATCGTCGATCCACACCGGTCGGGCCATGCCGACGCTGACCTCGCGGACCTTCTGCCGATAGCGGGGTATCTGCGGCAGCCTTTGCTCGACGGTGGCCAGCAACGTCTCGTAGCTCAGACCGGACCGTGGGCGCCGCAGGATCGACAGCGAACCGACGTACATCGGGGTGGCGGTGTTCTCCAGCCGGTAGAAGGACGCGTCCGCGGGGGACAACCGGGTCACCATTGCGGCCCTGTCCTTCTCGTCAAGTCGTCCTCATTTCCTGAGCGGGCCCCTGCCATCGCCCACCGTACCTGTGGACGAAAGCCCAGAGCTGAATAGCGCGGCACCCCATTGTCTGACACTCTTCTGCACGCCGCTGAACCAACCGTTGCCCGTGGAGAATTCCGTTGACCGTCACGCCGGTGATCGACTACGAGCCGCCGACGCGCGCCGTCCCGCGCGGGCAGCCGTCACCGCCGAGCCCGCGGACACGGCGGGGCGGCCGGAGCGGCTCGGCACCGAACGGCTCGGCACCTTCCCAGGCACCGCTTTCGCCGCAGATGCGCCGCGCGGCGGCCTTCGCCGACGCTGCATTGCGCCGCGTTCTGGAGGTCATCGACCGCCGCCGTCCGGTCGCGCAGCTGGGCACGGTGCTGGCACCGGGCCTGATCGATTCGGTGCTCTCGGTCAGTCGGTCGGTGGCCCCGGCGACCGGTGCGGCCGTGCTGCGCCGGATGCGTGTGCAGCCCGCCGGTGACCGGGCGGCCGAGGTGTTCGGCAGCTACAGCCGCGGTAACCGCGTGCACGCGATCGCCTGCCGGGTGGAGCAGTTACCCGACCGATGGCTGGTGGTCGCCCTGCATATCGGCTGAGGCGCGGTGGCGGGGACGGGGAAGCAGCATGGGAACCCGGCGCCGGTAGTCGCGGTACTGATCCCCCATGGCCGCCAACAGGTCTCGCTCCTCCAGTTGCAGCGCCAGGAAGATGTAGCCGGTGGTGCCGACCGCGAAGAGCAGGTGACCGGCCGTCATCGTCGGCGTCGCCCAGAAGGCGATCAGGAAACCCAGCATGATCGGGTGGCGCACCAGCCGATAGAGCAGATGCGTCCGGAAACCCAGTTCCGCGTACGGCTTTCCGCGCCAGGCCAGGTACACCTGGCGCAGCCCGAACAGATCGAAATGGTTGATCATGAACGTCGAGGCGAACACGATCGCCCAGCCGAGCCAGAACAGCACCCATAGCAGCAGGCGGGCCGCCGGCTGCCGCACGTCCCAGACGATGCCCGGCATGGTGCGCCATTGCCAATAGAGCAACAGCAGCGCGGCGCTGGCCAGCAGAACGTAGGTGCTGCGCTCGATCGGCTGCGGCACGAACCGCGTCCACCATCGTTTGAAGCCGGGACGGGCCATCACGCTGTGCTGGGCACCGAACAGACCCAGTAACGCGGTATTGACTGCAAGCGCCTGCCACAGCGGAGCGTCAATCCCGTGATCGACGTTGCGGGGCACCAGGAATGCGGCAACGAAGACGATGGCGTAGAGGAAGGCGACCAGGAAGACCAGGTAGCTCAGGGCGCCGTAACCGATTGTCAGATAGCGTTTCATGGGGCGATTGTGTGCCTTTGAGAGTCGAACTCACATGGGGCTTTTGCCTCAGATTGCCTCAGATTCTCAGGCGGTGGCCAGGCCGTGGCGCAGCGCGTACATGCTGGCGCCGATCCGGTTGGACACGCCGATCTTGGCGTAGGTGCGCTCCACGTGGTTACGGGCCGTCTTTTCACTGATCACCAGTGTCGACGCGATCTCCTTGTTGGAGGCGCCGCGGGCGACCAGGCACAGCACTTCGACCTCCCGCGGAGTGAGCCCGTCCGGGCGCACCTTCGGGCGTTGGGCGCAATGGCCGGCCGCATGCAGCACCGCCTCGGCGGCCGCGGCATCGAGTTCCCCGGCCTGAACCCGGCCGAGCAACCGTCGCCGCGCCGACTCGGGGGTCATCTCCTTGCGATACGGCCTTGGCTCACAAGCTGATTGGTAGCTGACCGCGGCGGCCAGGATGCGGTCGGGCAAGCCCAGGGCGCTGTCGGCCAGGGCACGCGGATATCCCGTGCCGTTGAGGCATTCGTGGTGATTGCCGGCGACCTCGGCCAGCTGGCGAAGACCCGGCACCTGGTTGAGGATCCGCACCGTGAAATAGGGATGCAGCCGGACGCGTTCGAACTCGGCCGCGGTCAACGCCCCCGGCCGCGACCAGACCTGGTTCGATACGCCGATGCGGCCCAGATCGTGCACGTGGCCAGCCCGCCGGGTCAGGGCGACCGCGTCGGCGTCCTGCCCGACGGCGGCCGCGGCGTCCCCGGCGAGCCGGGCCACTGCTCGCGAATGACCAAGTGTGAACGGGCATTTCAGGTCGACGAAGTCGCCGAGGGCGACCAGCAGCGCGTCCAGCGCCCGGTCGTCGAGGCGCTCGTGGCGATCGGGGGCGGCCTGCAGCGCCGCCGCCCACACGTCGCCGATGGGCGGGCCGGCCAGGATGTCCTCGGCGTGGTCCAGGAACGTCGCTGCCACTTGCGAATCGAACTGGCCGCCGCTGCGGGCCCGCACCATCGCCCTGGCGCCCTCGACCCCGTACATGCGGTGGTGCACCTCGGCCATCTCGGCGAGTTGAGCGACGCGCATCTGCACCGGGATCACCTCGCCACGGGCGCCGGTGGGCAGCCCGCCCCCGTCGTAGCGTTCGAACGCGCACGCCAGCGCTGTCCGCACATCGGCGCCCAGGCCCAGCCGGTCGGCAAGCAGGGCCGCGGATGTGCAGTGCGAGTGGATCATTCGGGAGATCTGGCCGCGCGCGTTGATCAACAGCGTGGCCATCATGCTGACCCGCTGCAACAGTGGCTGGCCGCGGCCGATGTTGCTGACCAGAAATCGCATGTACGGCAGCCCGGACCAGTCGACCAGATAGGAGTCGTGGCGCACCCCGATGTCGTCGCCGAACCATTGCGCGTATTCATGCGAGTCGGCGTGACATCCGATCCACATGATCAGCGTGGTGTAGTACGCGCTGTCGCGTTGCGGCTTGGTCAGCCCGAGCCGATCGGCGAGCCGGGTGGCGATCAGCGCGGCCCGCAGCATGTGTTCGGCGGGTTGTCCCAGACCGAGGTCGATCGCCACCGACAGCGCGGCCAACAACTCCGCGCGCGTCGGTAGCTGCGCAGGCTCGGGGCGAGAGACCATGCGCTCATTGTGGCCCGGGTCAGTCGATCGAGATAGTGCGTTCGACGGCATGGTGACGATCCGCATCGAAGGATTCGAAGTGCCCGGAGCCGACCACGAACAGGCCGCGCTGCGGGGGACGGAAGCCGGCCAGCCGCGCCTGGCTGGGTAGCGGGCCGACCGGCCCCAGGTCGATGCCGTCGAGCACGGCGCGCGAGTGTGCCACCGACCACATCTGCCGCGGGGCGATCATGAAGCGCTGGCCGTTGGGCGCGGTGCCGGCGAGCCGGACCTGACCGGCGCCCAGCGCCAGACCGGCCGCGCGGCTGAGCGCGCCCAGCGCGGTGCGGTTGGTCCAGGTCCCGGTCGGCAATCGTCCGCCGACGGCGCTCATCAGCCGCGTCGACAGCGTCGAGCGGATGTCGAGCTGCCAGTCGAGCAATCCGTCAATTCGGACGGACAGCGACCAGGGGCCGATCCAGTCGACGTCGATCTGGCACTGCACCGCGTCCTGAGTAGTGGCGGAGCTGAAGTAGCGGGCGCAGCTCTGCTGCCCGCAGGTCGTCGCGTAGAAGGTCCAGACGCCGTCGGGGCCGCGGTGCCACACCGACTTGTAGGCGGGCGCGAAGGTGGCTTTCGGAAAGTGCCGCAGGGCCAGGTAGTGGCCGCTGGCGAAGGGCAGGCCCATCACGCCGTAGCCGACGAATCGTTCGTCGTCTCCGTCGGGCAGGGTCGGGTGCTGCAGGACCGCCGTGGCGGCGTCGTACGGGGTGTGGTGTGTGGTCATGGCGCAATGGTGCGCGGCAGTGCCGGGGTCGCACATGAGGCGACTGCCTCAACTTGGCGCGCGTGGCCCCCGCGAGCAGACGCGAAAGCCCCCGACACGCCGAGCGTGCGGGGGCTTTTGCGT
>NZ_LZKQ01000266.1 GCF_001668675.1 Mycobacterium asiaticum
TTCGACCCGGTCGACGATGTCACCCGGGCCCTGGGCGGCCTGGCGCAACCGCGGCATGGCGGCTTCGTCCCGCGTCGCGATCGTGGCCTTGATCAATTCGGCCTTGTTCGGAAAGTAGTTGTAGAGGCTGGCACTGGTGACATCGGCCGTGCGGGCGATTTCACGAATGGTGGCCCGCGAGTAGCCGGCCTGCGCGACACATCTCATGGTCGCGGCGATGATCCGTTCTCGGGTTTCCCCGCCGACGGCGCCGACGGGACGGCCCAACTGGCTACGCGTCATACGGGTCCTGTCCTGTCCTGCCGGTCGACCATGGTCGAATATATTCGACCGATCAATTAGTTCCGCCGTTCGGAGGTACCCGGTGACCGTCGGCTCCCAGCTCGGCCGGCCGGTCGGCGCCAGCGGTGAGCAGACCCGGCAACGCATCATCGCCGCAGCCATGCGCTGTGTGGCCGAGATGGGATATTCGCAGGCCTCGATCCGCGAGATCGCCAGGACCGCCGGCATGACCAGCGGCAGCCTGTACCACTACTTTCCGAACAAGGCCGA
>NZ_LZKQ01000267.1 GCF_001668675.1 Mycobacterium asiaticum
ACATCCAACCCGCCGAACGCCCACCTCCTCCACGGTCTCCCCGGAGCATGTGCGTCGCTGCCCGGCTTGGAGCGACAATCAGTCGAACCATTGCAGCGGATCTTCGCGTCCACTCGCAGCCCTCGACTTCGCACGCAATGCCAGAACTCGCTGGTGCATTCGGTGTTCAGTGCCGCGGGGAAACTCCAACGCTGCATACTTGCCACGCCTGATGCGGTCAACCCGGCCCCTTCCCATCTCCCAACGCAGCGCATCAGAAATGGCCTTCGAGGCCCGACCGTTGACGGTGAAGCCATGCCACTTGAGGGCGGCGATGAGTTCCGGAATAGTCGCGGGCCCGTGCAACACCAACTGGTAGGTAAGCACATAGCGAAGCTCGGTTCCTCGTAGCAGCACGCTCATGCGTTGAACGTCGCATTCGCGTCCACATCCCGCCAGTCACCACAATTCGGCTGTGGATCGTGCACACCGACAATGTCGCTCCAAGCCGGGCAGCGACGCACATGCTCCGGGGAGACCGTGGAGGAGGGGGGCGGTCGGAGGGGTCACCGC
>NZ_LZKQ01000268.1 GCF_001668675.1 Mycobacterium asiaticum
GGGCGGTTCCGTTACAGCGGGCGCGGCGGGATGTGGAGGTGGTGCAGTGTCAGGATTTGGCTAGTGGGGTTGATTATGACGAGCCGGCCTAAGCGGCAGGGCGCAGACGTGCGCTGCGCGCTAGGACGTATAAGTAATAGACGAATCTAGAGCAGCCATGCCCCACGGAGAGACGTGATTAGGAATAAGGAAGCGGCACCGCAAGCCGATGGCGGTCGCCGCACTGAACATTCTGCCGACGGCCTAGGCGGGTTGTACCGTTGAGCGCAATGGAGCCTGGGATCTATGAGGTTCTAATCACCGAGGCGTTACGGACCGAACTCGGCCTAGTTGGCTCTCGCTTCGACGAGAAAGTTCGACCGCTACATTCCGCCGAGGCAGCAGACCGAATCGCGCTGCACCTCAGCCGATATGTTCAGCGGGCTCTCGATTCAGTCAACGACCGTGAGCGAGTCCACGCTGGCATCAAATTGGCACGCGACTTGATCACCCGGATCGCCCAGGTCATCGAATCGGACACTTCCGAAGCGCCGGTCGAGCCAGGCGAGGTCCTGCGCGCGATCCTGGAGAGGCGGCCGGACGGTACACCGGCGCCCATTGCTGAGCCGCTGATCCCTCTGTTGGATACCACCCTGCTCACCAACGCGCCCGGTGATCCCGGCTTACTACACCAACTCGATGCCGAGATCGAGTCGTCGGACGCAATCGACGTTGTCATGGCCTTCATCCGACGCAGCGGTATCAATCCACTTCTCTCATCACTTCGCCGGCACTGCGAACGGGGCAAGGAACTGCGCGTCCTAACGACTATCTATACCGGCTCCACTGAGCGCCATGCCCTCGAGCAGCTGATAGATATTGGCGCTCAAGTTCGCATCTCATACGACGTCAGCACGACACGTCTGCACGCCAAGGCATGGATCTTTCATCGCCGCTCCGGCTTCTCGACCGCTTACGTCGGCTCGTCGAACCTCACACACTCCGCTCAGGTCACGGGCCTCGAATGGAATATCCGAGCGTCCGCCGCACGTAACCCCGACATCATCGCGAAATGCGATGCAGTCTTCGAGAGCTATTGGCAGAGTGTGGACTTCGTTGACTACGACTCAGACCGGTTTAACAAAGAAAATGAGCGCGCCGACCGAACCGACAGCGGGTTAACGGTGGCCCTGAGCCCTATCGAAATACGCCTCGAACCTTTCCAGGAGCGTCTCCTAGAAAGAATCGCGCTGTCGCGCATCCGTGGTCACCATCGAAACCTTCTCGTCGCCGCCACCGGCACCGGCAAGACAAGAGATCACCTCCTCGAAATATCGGCGCGCGATCACCACCGGATGCCCAGGCCGCTCTCCAAAGTAAGCCTGCGCCAACCCACTGCGAGAACCCAACGCCCGCTGCACAACCCGCGACACCACCGCCGCACCAACATCCGGTGTATCAACGACATGCAGCACGGCATACTCGGCCCCTACCGCCCCAGCCTCCAGAAGCCCCGCCCGCACGGACGCGCTCAACCCAATCTGCCAGTCGGACGCAGTAACCCCAATAACGCCGTCCGGCAACGGAACCTGCGCCGCCCCCAGCACCACAAGAACAACGTCACACCCGCCACCCCGCAACGCCGCCACGGCCGAACCAAGCCATCCGGTAACAAGCACCTTCGGCTTGCCGTATCGCCGACCCGCCCCAGCCGCTAGCAGCACACCGACAACACCAGCCAAACTAACGACCGCCTAGCGGGGCGGCGCCAACAGAACCAGGAGTGACCGAAACCGGCCCAATCAGTCTCGGCGCCAGAGTATTCGCGTTCTCACCCGCCCGCGCCAGCGAATACTTGCGAATCTCGGCGCCCCCCGGACCGGCCCCGCTCACCAATAGATCCGCACCCGTGACGGTGCTCGTCGTCGCCACCGTCACCGCCGTAGCGCCAACAAAAGGTTCGAACGACGCAGTCTGCCGGAACATGACATGCCCGGAATGCGCGTCGGGGCTGTGCGTGTACATCACTGGCGCACCGTCGAGCCGCGAACCCGACGACCACACCCGCACAGTGCCGCGTTCGGCGAGCTGGCCCGTGATGATGCTCTGCGCACCACCCTCTTCGCCCGCGACCCACCCGGTCGCCAATGAGATGCCGCCGGTATAGCCCTCATCGAAAGCGGAAAACTCGCTCACCAACAAAGGCGCACCCGGCCCACCAGACGAACCGCCGGAACGTGCAGTCGGCGTAAACAAGTCATACCGGAACACCTTCACCTGCGCCGGACCCCCAGGCCCGGGGGCGGTGATGATGTTCTGCCGGCCCTGTTCATAGCTCACCAGCCCGGTAGCCACGGTGACGCCGGCCTGCGACCCGGGGTAGGGGTCGAAGCTGGAGAACACCTCGGGCGCCTTGCCCACCGGCGGCAGCTTCGAGGAGAACACCTTCACCTCCGACTCCACACCCGGACCGGTCCCGACGATGATGTTGTCCGCCATCGGGTTTGCGTCGATGTTGGCGGCCGCCACGTTCACCCCACCCTTGAAGCCGGCGTCGAACGGCGCGAACCGGGCCAGCTCCGTCTTGAACGCGTCGGCACCGCTGTAGACGACCACCTCCGGTGCCACCCCGGCGCCGGTGCCGACGATCAAATCTAAGATTGCGTCGCCATTGACGTCAGCCATCGCTACTGACGGTGCCCCTTCGAAGGCCGGGAACGGGGTAACCCCAGCAACCACCTTGTCCCCGTTGCCATCGATCACCTGGACGCCCGCCGGCGAACCCGGCCGGCCCGGCACCGCCACCGCGTACGTCGAAACCTGCGGGATCACATTCACGGTAGCCATCAGACCGTTGTCCTCGTGGTTCAGCCGATGGCAGTGAATGACGTAAGTGCCCCCGAATTCCTCGAATTCGGTGCGGAACGTCAGGGACGAGGGGGAGGTGGCGTTGTCGTCGGCATCGACGATCGGCGGCGGGACATTGGCGGTGTCCACGCTAAACATCTGCACGCCGGTGGTGGTGTTGGCCCTCGGGTTCACCACCTGCATCACCTGATAGTCGTTGACATGGATGTGCATGGGGTGACCGTCGTTGTTGTAGTTGACGATTCGCCATTCTTCCATCGTGTTCAGCCGGGGCTGAATCAGCGGAATATTCGGGAAGATGTTGCCGTCGAACTGATAGGTGAACGCCTTCGCGTCGCTCTTGCTTGCGTAGTTGTTGCCGAACCCGCCGGAGATCGTCAGCTCGCGGGTGTAGTCGGGCTTACGTACCGAGTCGTCCCGAAACGAGGTGGCGGAGTGCAATTCCATCCCCGGCTCGAAAACGGCGGTGCGCCCCGCACCGCTATCGGCGGTGGCACGTATCAACGTTTGAGTGGGGTAGGCGAAGAACCCGTCGGCGTAGCTGACGAATCTCGGGTCGATGTTGAGCTGACCCAACACGGCCGGCGGGATCTTGGCACCGTTGTTGGTATACAGCACAGCCTGACTCGTCCTGGGCTTGCCGCCCTGCATCGGCGGCATCTCCAGCACCAGATCACCGGACTTGGGCATGGTCACCGCGATCGCGAAGCGCGACGCGGGCGGAATGAACAACAGCGAACCGTCACCGTCGACGGGCCGCTCAACGCGCGGGCACGGGTTGCCGTCCTGGCCCACGATGGCAAACTTAGGATGGTTACCTGTCGCGGTCTCCGTCAATTGCACTGACATGTAGGCGATATCACTGATGTTGGCCAACACCCAGATCTCGGTTTGTCCCGGGTTGATCTTCAGCCGCGGCTGGAACTGTCCGTTGACGGTGAACTGCACATCGCGCTGATTGTCGGGCAGGGCCGGGTCGGCGGGGACGTTGACGGTCGGGCTGGTGAAACTCTGCAGGTTCGTCGGGATGAACTGGTTGGCGCCGCGCTTGTTGTCCACCGACAACGGCCCGTCGTGCCAGCTGGTGATGTACTGGGCGCGCTTCGAGGTCTGCGCGAAGTTCACCGGCGCGAGGCTGCCGGGGTAGGTGCCGTCGGCGAGTTGGTTGCCCTCCGCGGGTTTCAGCGTGTTGACCCACTGCTCCCAGTACGGGTTGTTCAGTTGGTGCCCGCCGTTTTTCCGGTCGAAAACGAAGTTGTACTGCAGCGCCATGTCGCGAATTGGGATGCTGTTCTGCGTCACGACCGGTAGGTTGCCGTCGGGCCGACCGATCTCCAGCAGGCCGGCCAGCCCCATATAGGTGTGCAGCGCGGTCAGCATGTGGCGATGGCTGTGGTACCAGTACAGCCCCTGCGGCATGTCCTTCGGCAACGGATAGTCATAGGTGTTGCCCATCCCGGCCGGAATGTTCAACAGCACATTGTCGGCGTTGCCCGAGGGGCTGACATGCAGCCCGTGGGTGTGCAGATTCAGCGGCGAGGACGTTAGCGCGGGGGGATAAAGCGGAACCTGTTCGTTGACCGGTACATAGGACGGATCGTTGAAGTCGGCGATCGTCAAACCTCGTAAGTCGTTGTCGTAGTGGACGATCAACCGCTCGCCGGGGTTGACCCGGAGCGTCGGCGCCGGGTAGGTGTTGTCGCCCTTGGTCGAGCCGTCCGAACTCGTCCCCTTCAGCAGCTCGTAGCCGTACACCAGAAAATTGGTCACCGGCTCCTTGACGGTGTCGAGATTGACCGAACCCTGGTGTGCGGACAGCCGGACCTCGAGCACACCGTCCTTGCTCGACAACCGGACCGGCTCCTTGAAGTCGGCCGGATGGCCGTCGCGCCCGGCGTTGACGCCGACTTCAGGTTGTGCGTTATGCCGCGACGAACAGGACAACGTCATCGTCACCAACGACACCACAAGTGCCAGCGCGACAGCGGTTTTCCTCGCTCGGCTCACGACGCACCCCGATTCGCAGCTGGGTGAAACTTGCCGATCGGAGATTACGCCGCCCAACGAGCAAATGGGTCAGATCTTGGTTTCCTGTGCGGATGGCTGCAACGCGCTGAAAATTCGGTCGGGCGTCAAAGGCAGCTCGCGGTATCGCACGCCGGTGGCGTCGTGAACGGCGTTGGCGATCGCCGGCGCAACCGGATTGATGCAACATTCGGCGATCCCCTTGGAGCCCGCGGGGCCCGCCGAGTCGGTCGAGCCGACCAGGATCACCTCGGTCCGTGGCGCGTCGGCGTAGGAGGGGATCCGGTAGTTGCGCAGATTCGGATTGGTCATGACGCCGTTCTCGTCGACGTGATGATGCTCGGTCAGCACGAACCCGAGCCCTTGCGTCACACCGCCTTCGATCTGGCCACGAACCTGGGCGGGATTGATCACCACGCCCGCGTCGGTGGCCTGCACGCTGTACAGGATGCGGATCTCGCCGGTGATCCGGTGCACCGCAACACGAAAGCCGTGCGCGTTGTAGGTGAGGCTGCGGGGCGAACCGTACGCCTTGCGCGATTCGGTCAACCGGATGCCGCGGTCCATGGCGGCCGCCGCCAGTGCGGTCAAGAGCACCCGGGCATCGCCGCACCGCACCGCATCGTCGTCCATCACGCACGACGCCAGATCCACACCGGTGTAGGCGGCGGCGAAGCGCAGGATCCGGTCGCGCAGCGCGGCCGCCGTGTACTGGACGGCGTTGCCGGCGACGAACAGTCCGGCGCTGGCGAAGGCTCCGGTGTCGAATCCGGTGCGGTCGGTGTCGGACTGGACCAGCCGGATCCGGCCTGGCGTGGTGCCCAGCTCGGCGGCGGCGATCTGGACGTGGGCGGTCGATGTTCCCTCGCCGAACTCCACCGTGCCGATGGCGATCTCGTAGGTGCCATCGCTGTCGAGCGTGGCCCGCCCAACGGAGATGTGTTCGGTCGGTGGTGCGGTCTCGTGCATCGAAATCGCCGTGCCGGTCCCGACCTGCCAATCCCCGTCGAGCGCGTGCCCGTTGGGCTGGACACGCAGCGCGGCCTCGACCCGGTCGATGCACTGCACCAGGCCGTCCTCGGTGAACGCGACGTCGTCGGCTTCGTCGTGGATGGAGAGCAGCGGATCGCCGGGCCGGATGATGTTGCGGCGGCGCAACTCCAGCGGATCCATGCCGAGGGCCACCGCCAGCTCGTGCATCGCCGACTCCATCGCGAACGCCGGCTGCGTCATCCCGTAACCGCGCAGCGCACCACTGGGCACGGTGTTGGTGTACACCGAATACGCGTCGAATTTCTTGTTGGGACAACGGTATATCGCGACCGCGGCACCGCCGGCGAACAGTGTCTCGCCGCCGTGGTTGCCGTAGGCGCCGGTATTGGAGATGTTGCGGAACTCGATCGCGGTGAGCGTCCCGTCGCGGCGGGCGCCCAACTTGACGGTGATCTTCATCGGGTGCCGGGGGGAGGCGGTGGTGAATTCCTCTTCGCGGGTGTATTCCCACGACACTGGGCGTCCGGTGTCCAGCGCGGCCAGCGCCACCAGGTCCTCGCTGATCACTTCCTGCTTGCCGCCGAACCCGCCGCCGACGCGCTTGCAGAACACCCTTAGCTGGTCGGGGCGCAAGTGGAAGAGGTGGGCCAGTTTTCCCTTGGCGATCGACGGTGACTGCGAGCTGGTGCGCACATGCAGCCGACCGTCTTGCATCCACGCGATCGACCCGTGCGTCTCCAGGTGGACGTGCTGCACCCGCGGCGAGAAGTAGGTGGCCTCGTGGATGACGTGGGCCTCGGCGAATCCCACTGCAGTGTCGCCAATTTCGCCGTGTAGCTCCAGCAGGATGTTGCGCTTGGGGTCCTGCACGAACGGGTCGTCAAATCCGTGCAGCTGCGGGGCGCCGGCCTCCATCGCCGCCTCGGGATCGAAAACCGCGGGCAGCACCTCGTACTCGACGACGACCTTGCGGCACCCCTCCTCGGCGGCGCCGATGCTGTCGGCCAGCACCGCGACCAGCCGCTGGCCGACGAAGCGCACCACGTTGTCCAGGATGTAGGTGTCGTCCGGGTCGACGAGGTGATCGGTGTGGATCGCGGTGGTGAACCGCTTGCGCGGCACGTCTTCCCACGTGTAGACGCGATGCACCCCGGGCACGGCCAGCGCCGCGGACTTGTCGATCGACACAATGCGGGCGTGTGCGTGCGGCGAATGCAGCACCTTCAGATGCAGCATGCCCGGCAGCTCGGTGTCCATCGTGTATTCGGCGCGCCCGGTGACGACATCCGATCCGGCGGGCGCACCCACGCTCGCGCCGATCGCCTGGCCGGGCGCGGCCTCTTCGATCGCGGCCACACCGTTGATGGCATCCTCGATCGCGCGGTAACCGGTGCAGCGGCACAGGTTGCCCTTCAGCGCGCGCGGAAGGTCCGTCCGTTGTTCGTCGGTCAGCGCGCAGGCCGTCATGATCATGCCGGGAGTGCAGAAGCCGCACTGGAATCCGGGGGAGTCGCGGAACTGTCGCTGCATCGGGTGCAGGTTCTCGGGTGAACCGAGGCCCTCGATCGTCGTCACCTCACGTCCGTCGGCGCGGAACGCCGGGGTGATGCAGCTGTGCACGGGCTGTCCGTCGAGCCAGACCGTGCACGCGCCGCAATCGCCGGCGTCGCAACCTTTCTTGACGCCATAGCAGCCCAACTGGCGCAGGAACGTCCGCAGACACTGACCCGGCCGCGGTTCCTGTGCGAACGACTCGCCGTTGACGGTGTAGCTCATCGCACGCCGCCGAGTTCGATGCGGATCTCTTCGGCGTAGTGCTTGGCGAGGTGGCGCCGGTGATCGGGTGTGCCGTTGGCGTCGGCGAACCAGATTTCGGTTGCGAGAGCATCAATGCTCGCTTGCAGAGCTTCGGCGGCGGGTAGTGCGCCGAACCGCAGCACGACCGGGCGCGTGGTACCGGCGGTGATGGTCAGTGCCAGATCATCACCCGCTGTTGTGCCGACCATGAAGATGGTGGAGCGGCCGAGCTTGGTCAGCGTGAATCGCCGGTGGGTGTGGCGGCGGTGCAGGGCATCGGCGGAAATGTAGATGCTGCGCAAGATTTCTCCTGGCGCCAGCACGCTCTCGTGATTGCCGACAACGAAATCCTCAGCGGCGACCGTGCGTTCGGTTCCGTCGGCGGCCCACAGCCGATAGGTCGCGTCCAGCGCTACCGTCATGGTGATCATCGGCCCGGCGGGCAGGGCCATGCAGATGTTGCCGCCCACCGTCGCGGCGTTCCACACCTTGAACGACGCCAGGAACGCCTCGCAGCTGGTGCGCAACAGCCCGCCGACCACCCAGTCCGACGGCGGAACGAACTCGTGCAGCTCCTTGATCGTGCAGGTGGCGCCAATTTCGAGACCTTGGGCGTCGGCGACCAAACCGGGCCAGCCCAATGCGGTCAGGTCGACCAGCCGGAGCACGGTGGGTTGCGGCTCGGAAAACAGCCATGTCCCACCGGCGAGATACGCGTCGCCGGCACGCCAGGTCGCGCCCGGCCGATCGGAAGGGCGACGGACAACGTCAACCACAGAGTTGAGATCCGTGTGACCCTCCCAGGACTAGCGGCCAGAGCTGCCCAACTCTAGATTGCCCCGGGCGGCATTTGGGTCACTTTGCCCGCTTGGGCGGCTAGTCGTCTTCTTTCGCGAGCCGCGGAATCAATCCGCCCGCCAACACATCCCTGACCTGCCGCGGCGAAAGCCGATGCCGCACGGTGAAAGACGAGTCCTTGGTGACGTTCTCGACCTGCAGCGTCTCCGAATCTGCCAGCCCGTCCAGGTTCTGGATGCGGAGTTTGTCGTCCTGGTCGACCGAGTCATAGTCGTCGGGATCCTCGAACTCGACCGCGAGGATCCCGTAGTTGGCCAGATTTTGCCAGTGGATCCGCGCGAACGACTTGGCGATGACGACGCGCAGCCCGAGATAGCGGGGTGCGATCGCGGCGTGCTCGCGCGAGGAGCCCTGACCGTAGTTCTCGCCGGCCACGATGATGTGTCCACTCTCCTCGGCCTCCTGCGCGCGCTCCGGATAGGAGTCGTCGACCCGGGTGAAGCTGAACATCGCCAGCTTCGGGATGTTGGACCGGAACGGCAGGGCCTGCACGCCGGCGGGTGAGATCTCGTCGGTGGAGATGTTGTCGCCTACCTTGAGCAGCACCGGCGCCTCCAGCTCCTCGGGCAGCGGTGACAGTTCTGGCAGGCTGGAGATGTTGGGGCCCTTCACCGGCTCCACCTTTTGGGCTTCCTCGGGGTCGAGCGGCGGCACCAGCATCGCGGTGTTCACCGAATTCTTCTCGGGCAGATCGAGTTTCGGGTATTCCATGCCGACCTCGCGGGCCCAGTCCCGCGGATCGGTGATCACGCCGGTCAGTGCCGACGCCGCGGCGGTTTCCGGCGAGCACAACCACACCGAATCTTCCTTGGTGCCGGATCGGCCGGGGAAGTTGCGCGGCATGGTGCGCAGCGAGTTGCGGCCCACCGCCGGGGCCTGACCCATGCCGATGCAGCCCATGCACCCGGCCTGGTGGATGCGCGCACCGCCCATCACCAGATCCAGCGTCGCGCCCATCTTCGTCAGGTCAGCCAGGATCTCGCGTGAGGTCGGGTTGATGTCGAAGCTGACCTGCGGCGCGGTTTGCCGGTTGGCCACCATCGCGGCGGCGATCGCGAAGTCACGCAGGCCGGGGTTGGCGCTGGACCCAATCACCGCCTGCGCGATCTCCTCGCCGGCCACTTCCCGCACCGGCACCACGTTGCCCGGTGAGGACGGCTTGGCGATCAGCGGCTCGATCTCGGACAGGTCGATCGTGTCCTCGACGTCGTAGTCGCATCCGTCGTCGGCCAGCAGCTCCACCCAGTCGTCCTCGCGTCCTTCGGCGCGAAGGAACTCGCGCACCGCGTCGTCGCTGGGGAACACCGTCGTGGTGGCGCCGAGTTCGGCACCCATGTTCGCGATCACGTGCCGGTCCATCGCCGTCAAATTGGCCAGGCCGGGACCGTAGTACTCGATGATCCGGTTCACCCCGCCCTTGACGTCGTGGCGGCGCAGCATCTCCAGGATCACGTCTTTGGCCGAGCACCACTCCGGCAGTTCGCCTTCCAGTCGGACGCCCCAGACTTCGGGCATCCGGATGTGCAGCGGGCGCCCGGTGATGGCCAGCGCTACCTCGAGCCCGCCGACGCCGATCGCCAGCATACCCAGCGAACCGGCGGCCGGTGTGTGCGAATCGGATCCCACCATGGTCTTCCCCGGGACGCCGAACCGCTGCATGTGCGTGGGGTGCGAGACGCCGTTGCCGGGTTTGGAGAACCACAGGCCGAAGCGTTGCGCCGCGGTGCGCAGGTATTCGTGATCCTCGGCGTTTTTCTCGTCACCCTGCAGCAGGTTGTGGTCGACGTATTGCACGCTGACGTCGGTCTGTGCCTGGTCGAGGCCGAGCGCTTCGAGTTCCTGCATCACCAGCGTGCCGGTCGCATCCTGGGTCAGCGTCTGGTCGATATGGATCGCGATCTCTTCCCCGGGTTTCATCTCGCCGGATTCCAGATGGGAATCGATCAGCTTGTACGTGAGGTTCATGGACATCCCTGGCTCCCTCCTGACCGCGACGGGTGACGCGCCGCTTGGAGGGGGGATACCCCATAAATTCCGGTAGTACTGCCGCTAGCGCGGCAAGACCTCCTCGATCGCGCTGATCACCTCCGGCGCGTCCGGCTCGGTCCGCGGCCGGAACCGCTTGACCACCTCGCCGTCGGGCGCCAAGAGAAACTTCTCGAAGTTCCACTGAATGTCGCCGGCCTTACCGTCGGAGTCGGTCGCCTTGGTGAGCTCGGCGTAGAGCGGGTGGCGATCGTCGCCGTTGACGTCGGTCTTGGCCAGCAGAGGGAAGGTCACCCCGTAGGTGGTCGAGCAGAACGTCTGGATCTCTTCGGCGGTGCCGGGCTCCTGGCCCATGAATTGGTTGCACGGGACACCGACGACCGTCAGGCCGCGGTCGGCGTAGTCCTCGGCGAGCTTCTCCAATCCGGCGTACTGCGGGGTGAGTCCGCACTTGGAGGCGACGTTCACGACAAGCGTTGCGCCGTCAGACAATTCGGCCAGGGTGGCCGGCTTGCCGTCGAGCGTGGTCAGGGGAATGTCTTTGATGGTCACGCCGCTGACGCTAACACTGCTTCGCTCGGGTATACGGCCGGGCGGTCGCGGTAGATTGCCCTATGCGGATTGTTCGCTTGTTCGGTGTGCTTCTGACGACCCTGGCGACAGTGTTGCTGCTGGCCTTCCCGGTGGCCGCGCAGCCGCCCGGCAAGCTCACCGACCACATCACCGACAGCAATCATGTGTTGACCGATTCCGGACGGGCGGCGGTCAGCTCGGCCATCGACCGGCTCTACCGTGACCGGCACATTCAGTTGTGGGTGGCCTACGTCGACAACTTCTCGAATTTCAAGCCGGAGAACTGGGCCGACCACACCCGCAGCGATACCGGGATGGGCGACGACGACGCGCTGCTGGCCGTAGCGACGAACACAAAAAGCAGCAAGACGTACACGTTCACCCTGCCGAGGGGTGTCAGCGCAAACGAGCTGAACAGCTTGCAGCGCAACCAGATTGAGCCTGCCGTGAACGCCAAGGACTGGACCGCCGCCGCCGTCGGGACCGCGGACGCGTTGAATACGTCGGCAAGCGCGCCGTCGCGGAACTGGCTGCCGATCGTGATCGCCGTCGTTGCCGCGGTGCTGCTCTTGGTGCTGGTTTTTCTGTTTCTTCGAGCCCGCCGCCGCCGGACGCCGGGCCCGGGTCCCGGCGCCGCGAACATTGGAGGCCGCGATCTTCCGCTTGACCAGGCATTGGCCCGGGCGGACGCCAGACTGCACCAGATCACCGACTACGTCGCCAGGCACCACAAGAACGTCGGCGCCGAGGCTCAGAAGCAGTTCGCCGAGGCGAAACGGCACCTGGCCGCCGCGCACGACAAGCAAGCGACCAACGCCACCGACGCGATCGCCCATGCCAACGCGGCGTCCACGCTGGCCGCAAAGGCGCAGACGTTGGCGAACGCGGACGTGCTCAAGGCCCACCGCGGCAAGTAGCCGGGATTAGTTGTATTTCGTGCTTCCCGCGATCGGGTGCGTCGTGCTGATCAACTTCGCGATGCAGTGATCCCGGTCGAATCCGTTGCTCTTGCACCAGTTCAACGCGCCTTGGGGATCGAGGAATGTGGTGCCGGCAATGCTCACCCAATAGTCCGGCTCCGAGAACGTCGACCAGTCGCCCGACCACAACAGCTTCGCGTTGTACAGCTGCCGCAGCCGCAGATGCTCCTGCAGCGCCATCGCGTTGTCCCACCGAACACCGCCTTCGATGGTGCCGGGGCGCTTGGAACTGAGTTGTGGAACCCAGCGGCCGACGGCCTGCGTCGCAACGAGGGGGCGGTCGTTGTTCACGTACTGGCGCAATTGCTGCTCGGCATCGGGCGCCGCGGATGACGTAATCGTTGGCGCCGGCACCGGACGAGAGGCCGAGGCCGATGTCGTTGAGTAGGACGGCTCAACGGTGACCGTGTGCGTGGTTTGGTAGGTCGGGGATTCCGCGGTGGGGGAGGCGACCGTCGTCGTCGGAGACGGGTCGGGGCCCGGGTTTTGGTTCGCCACGAATGCGACCAGAACCACAACGACGACCACGAGCGCCGCGGCCACCGCGATCAGCGTCGGCACCAGGTACTTGCGAGAGTCGTCACCGCTGTACGGCGGAACCGTTGGGGGCGTGGGGAAGCGATAGTGCTCATGCCCGCCAGGGGGTGGCGGGTTGTGCGGCGCGAAGATCGTGTCCGCGCTCGACGCTGCCGATTCACCGGCGGACAACGCACGCTTGGCGGCACGCGCGAGCGCGCCCGCGCTGCCGTAGCGGTCATCGGGATCCTTGGCCATGCCCCGGGCGATGACCTCGTCGAGCGCGGCGGGAATGCCCCGCCGCACCACGCTGGGCCGCGGGGGAAGCGACGACAGATGACCGGCAATGACTTGTTGGTGACCGCCGGCGAACGGCTGACGACCGGTCAGGGCTTCGTACAGCACGCACGCCAGCGCGTAGACATCCACCGCCGCGGTGGCGGGCTGATTGCTGTTCAGGCGTTCCGGTGCCATGTAGGCGAAGCTGCCCACTTGATAACCCGTCATCGTCAGGTGTGTTTCGCCGCGTGCCTCGGCGATGCCGAAGTCGACCAGGTAGGCGAAATCGTCGGGCGTGACGATGATGTTCTGCGGTTTGACGTCGCGGTGGATCAACCCGTTGGCGTGCGCCGCGTCCAGCGCAGCGGCGACCTGGCGGATGATGTCGATCGCCCGTTCGGGCGGCAGCGCCTGTCGCTCAAGGAGCTCGTGCAGCGTCTGACCGTTGACAAGTCGCATGTCGATGTACAGCGTGTGATCGATCTCGCCCCAGTCGTGGATCGGAATGACATGTGGCTCCTGAAGAATGGCCGCCGCGTGCGACTCGCGAAGAAAGCGCTCACGGAACGTGTCGTCGTCCGCGAACTGCTCGGTGAGCACCTTCAGCGCCACGGCTCTACGCTTGTCGGTGTCGAACGCCTCGTACACCTCGCCCATGCCGCCCTTGCCAAGCAGCCGGCTCACTTCATATTTGCCGAACGTTCCGCCGACGAGCGATTTCATGCCATTTCCTCCTGTCGGCCAGTATGCGGCGGAGGTATGACAACCTGCAGGCGTTTGCCGGGGCGATTTTTTCGCCAGCCGCCGACGATCCTTGCGGCCCTGAGTCTTTCGTGACAGGAGTGACCCACGGGGGCGCTGTGGCTGAAGGGACAGCTTATGGCTCGCGTGCGCCGCTGATCCCGTGCCGCTTCCGCGCACCGCGCGGCACCGTCAAGTTAGCGAAGGGCAGCGGCAAGTCGGGATCACAGACAGCCACCCGCGCCGACGCGGACGCGGCACTCACAAAGGTGTCGAGCATTGCACGTTCGGCGGCGTCGACGGACGCGCACGGCGCATAGTGCACCCACAGCTGGTCCAGATTGGCCAGTGTCTTCAGCGGCCAGCCGCCGGCGTGTGGTTTCCGGGCACCGAGCGCCGTCTTGTAGTACTGCCGAACCCGCTTGGCGACCGACGTCCCCGCCAGTCCGATGTAGAGAACCGTTTCGTCGGCCAGCCACATCGAGGCAAGACGCTCGGCGAGGGCGTCGGCGGTGGGCCGTCGACCGTCCAGCAGGAGCTCGGGGCGGACATCGAGCAACTGCTGCACGGCGGCGGCCGAAACCGGGCAAACCGCTTGTGTGACAACCTCATCCGGCACTTCGGCGAGCGCGACAAGGTATACGCCCGGTCCGTCGAGCTGCACCCGCTGGTGCCATCGGGTTGCGCCGGCCCAGTTGAGTTGGACTGCCCGCAAGAGGCTTTCAACAGTTGACGGCATGCCTATTGGCCGGCCGTCCCGGTCGGGCGTCAAGCCAAGGGCGATGTCGCTACGGCTGCGGCTCGTAGAACCGCGCGCACTCGGGCGTCCACAGGGCGCCTTGCTCGCGCTGAATCTTGCAGTACGCGATCATCTCTTCGACTGCGCCCGGGTCTTCTTCTCCGCAAGTGTGATTCAGCAGGCACGGGTCCTCGGGCGTCGCGGTAACCGCGGCCGGGTTGTTGGTAAACGTATCGGCCGCACCGGCGCCGATGCTGACCGCCAAGCCAGCGGATACAGCTAGCACCCAGAGCAACCGCGTTGAACGGCGGGCAATGCCAGTCTGCGACGCCGTACATGCCGACAATGGTCTGATCATCTACCACTCCTTTCATAGCTGGCGGCTCATTATGGCAATTAATTCTGGATGTTGCCTGTCGAGAGGGATCGAGGCACCTGCCGCGACGCCCAGTCAACCGGTCTCCGAATGCCGGCGCGCTGGCATACCCTGCCGCGCAATCGCTTTTGACTGCAGAACGAACTACTCCACCTCGCCCGGCACCATCGGCGCATTGAGGCTGGTGTTGTACTGCGGGCAGTACGCCAACGTGGCGGCGTTCACGACGTTCAATGCGGTGCGCTCGTCGTCAATACTCGACCCGCTGGCCAAACCCAGCGTGCCCACGCCATTGCCGGCGAGTACCAAACCGGCGGCCTGCAGGTCGGTTTGGCCCTGGCCCCTGGCGGTGCACACCTGTTCCGCCAGCGGAATGATCTCCCGGGCGGCCGCTTCCGACGTCGGCGGAGTGAATACACGCGTCATGTAGTCGACGAAGAAGGTTTCGCCGCTGCCCGGCCCCGGCTCCGCCTGCGCGGCAGGTGCGACCGCGATTGCCAGCACCACGATCGCAGGCGTGACTCGAATTGCGAAGCCCGACACGTGTCCTCCCACTGTCTGATTGGTCAGCGGAGCTTACCGGTGAATCCCGTCGCAAAGGGGCAGACGCGCGGAAATTGTTTGCTGAGCCGATCTAGGGCAAGAATCATCGGAGACGAGCGTAGGAGGGGCCATGCCGGTGTCCGGTGCGCTGAGGACGCGCACCACCCAAGGGCTCGCTGCGTTACTCGTCTACCTGCTGGGTGCCCTCCTGCTCACCTTCCGCGCCTGGCGCGACCCGGCCCACGGCTGGGCGGGCAATTGTTGCGACCAGCAACAGACAATCTGGTACCTCGGCTGGACGCCGCACGCGCTGGCCAACGGCCTCGACCCGTTCTTCACTACCCAGATCGGCGCTCCCGCCGGCGTGAACCTGATGTGGAACACGCCGATGACGCTGCTCGGACTGCTCGGCTGGCTGCCCGCCAGGATCGGCGGCCCGATTTTCGGGTTCAACGTGCTGATGGTCCTCGGCATCACCCTCAGCGGATTCACAGCCTGGCTCGCGATCCGCCGTTACACCGGCGACGGCCTGGGCCCGATGACCGGCGGCGCCATCTATGCCTTCTCGCCGTACGTCGCCTCGCACGCGGCGTTGCACCTCAATCTGACCACGGCCTGGGTGCCGCCGCTGTTCCTGCTCGTCCTCGACGAGCTCCTGGTCACCCGGCGAAGGCCGCCCTGGCAGTCCGGCATGGCGCTCGGAATCCTCAGCGCCGCACAGCTTTACATCACCGAGGAGATGCTCGCCGCGAGCGTGCTGGCCGCCGCGGTGCTGGTCGGCGTGCTGGCCCTGGTGCGCCAGGACGGCCGGATCCGGCAGTCAACCGCCCGGCTCGCCACCGCACTCGGCGTCGCCACCCTCACCTTTCTGACACTGACGGCCTACCCGCTGGCCGTCCAGTTCTTCGGGCCGCAGCGGATCAACGGCCAGGTGCAGGATCCCAACATCTTCTCGACCGATCTGTTGAACCTGATCCTCCCGACGCCCTACCAGCTCATCGCTCCGGACGCGGTCACCCACGTGTCCGAAAAGTTCAGCGGCCTCTACCACGAGGCGACCGGCTACCTCGGCCTGCCGCTCATCCTGCTGATCGTCGTGGTCGCGATCCGGCAGTGGGGCGACTTGCGAGTCCGCATCGCAACCATCACCGGGGCACTCATCCTCGTGCTCTCGCTCGGGCCGGAACTGCACGTCGGCAACAACGCGTTGCACATTCCGCTGCCGTGGTTGCTCTTCGCGAAGCTGCCGCTGCTCAAACATCTTCTGCCGGGCCGGTTTACGTTGTTCGTCTGGCTCGCAGTCGCCGTGGTCATCGCGATCACCGTGCAGCGCGCCACCAAAGTGGCCCCGCGCAAACGGGCGCAATGGCTCGTCGCGATCGCGGCCGCGCTCGTCGTCATCCTGCCCGCCCCGCTGGAGCAGCGGGCGTCCTACACGCCGCTGTTCTTCCGCACCTGGGCAAGCCAGGGCATCAAGCCCGACGAAATCGTGCTCGTCGCCCCATACTTCCTCGACGCGGCCGGCCGAGCCGAGCCGATGCTGTGGGCCGCCGACACGGACTACGGGCTGCGGATGCCCGAGGCCTACGCCTACATGCCGCAACCGGACGGCCGCACACGCACCGGACCGCCGCCAACGCGGCTAGCCCAGATCATGCTGATGATCCAGGACGACAAGATCCCAGTGCTGGCGCGCGACGAGGTGCGCGCCCAGATCGCCGCGGACCTGCGTGCCGCCGACGTGCGGCACGTGATCGTGGGGCCGATGCAGCAATGGCCGGCCATGTTCGCGTTCTTCACCGACCTGTTCGGCCGCGACCCGCAGCGGGTCGGTGAGATCGGGATCTGGCGTGACGTCAACCTCCGAGGCGTCGTCGCACCCCCTGCGGAGCCTCGATAACGGCGCTGATCGACAACGCCCCGCTAACGCTCAGCAGAATTTTTCCCACCGACCTCGATCGGACACCTAAGATTCAGCGGGTGTTCATCGGCGAAACGCAGCGGGTGCAGTGGCAGGCCCGACTGGCCCGCACGTGGCCGGTACTTGCCGTCGCCGCGATCACGCTGCTGCTGATAGCGCTGCAGGTCACGGCGACCAGCTCGGGATTTCAGGGCCCGCTACACAGCCTGTTCAGCGACTACGTCGCCACCCCGAAATCGGCCACGGTGCCGTGGGTGGGCCTGGGCATGGCCATGGTTGGGCTGGCAAACCGGAGCCGCGTCATCGCGCTGTCGGTGGCCGCGGGCCTCGACGTCCTCTTCGCCGCCGAGCGGCTACTGCGCGGCGGCGCCTTCACCGTCGGCAACGGACCGGTCATCGTGCTCACCGCGTTGGCGCTGACCGTCGGCTGGCGACGCCTCGTGAGGGGCGAACAGATCGTCGCCGCCCGCGGCATCGCGTTCGGCGTGCTGTTGGTGATCGCGACCAAAGTCGGCGACGCCTGGCTGAAGATCACCGCGCTCTACCGTCCGAGCGTCCTGGACGAGTACGCGCTGCTGGCCGACCACGCGCTGGCCCAACCGTCCTGGCTGATGGGCCGCCTGGTCCATGCCACCGGCCCCGTTCTGAGCGGCGTGCTGCACTGGGTCTACATCGAGTTGCCCGTGGCGGGCTTGGTGGTCGCCGTCTACCAATTGCGCAACGTCCGCACGGCTGGCTGGCCGCGGCATTTCCTGGTGCCCACGTTTTTGGTGCTCGGCCTGATCGGGCCGGTCATCTACATCCTGTTCCCGCTGGTCGGACCCGACTTCGCGTTCGGCAGCGGCGGCAAGGGCTTCGAAGTCGGCGACTTCTGGCCGCACGCCCTGCCGCCGATCGACTGGGCACCGCACGCGGTCGCCTTTGACGACTTCACTCCCCGCAACTGCATGCCGTCGATGCACACGGCCTGGGCGCTGGCGGTGTTTCTGCACTCCCGCGGTGGCCCGCGGTGGCTGCGCGCCGGCGGCACGTTCTGGCTGCTGTGCACCATTGCCGCGACGTTGGGATTCGGCTACCACTACGGCGTCGACCTGATGGCCGGCGCGGTTCTGTGCCTGACCGTCGAGTCGGCGCTGCGCGAACTGCAGCCGGGCCGGGTCTGGTCGCGGCTGGGGATGGTGGCGTTCGGTTCGTCGTTTCTGGTGGTCCTGCTGCTGTGCTGCCGCTACCTGGCCGAGGTCATGGCGCGCCATCCGCTGCTGTTCGGTCCGCTGATGATCGGGACCATGGCGGTGTTCTGCAGCGCGTTCTACGCCACCTTCATGGCTCGGGCCGGCAAGCCGGCCGAGGCCAGAGCGCGCTCGGTCGGCAGCAGTCTCGCCGCGGCCGTGCTGACGGCGGAGCACGCCGCCCAACCCGAGCCCGGAACGAGTCGCGCCTGACGGCTACGACCTGAAGTTCAGGAGCTCGTCGATCTTCTTCAACCGCTTGGTGACCAACCCCGCGATGTCGACGGAACGGTCCGGCGAGCAGGTGACGATCTCCGACACCACGTTGGCCTTGGCGATCACCGCGAACTCACACACCCACTTCTGCCCGACGAGGTTCGTTGACCACTGCGCCACCTCCGGCGGCGTGTCGGCCAACGGCGTCGGATGCACGGTGTTCCGGCGGCCGTCGTCACCCCAGGCGGTCACCGGGCGCTGGCAATCGGTCACGGTCTTGCGCACCGAATCGAGGAAGCCCGCGGCACTGAAGTCGCTCGGGTAGGTGGCCGACACCTCCAACAGTTGGTGCTGGTCCGGCTGATGGTCCTGCTGGGTGCGTGCCTCTCGGCCGGTGTAGTTGCTCGGGAACAGCGGGTAGCGGCCGAACGCCACCGCACCGTGGCATTCGTCCGGATCCGCGCCGATGAACAGCGCGGACTGCATGTCGGTCTCGGTCAACGGGCTCTTCGCCACCACGGCGAATGACCCGGATGCCGTCAACAGGTCCTCGAGCTGCGACGGGAAGATCGGTCCGGTGGCTGGCGCCCCCTTCGGCGCGGCCTTGGGGGAGCCGTCGACGACGCTGTCGCAGGCCGAGAGCGCCAGGCAACACCCGAGCGCCAGGAAGCCGATCCGCAAGGAAAGACCAGCAGGCACGGTCACATTCTCCAGCATCTATCAGGTAGCCGGGAAATCGCGCGGCAACTCGCGGCTTTCGAACCTTGACAGTGTAACTGTTACAGTGTCATCGTTAGGCATGGGCGAGCGGGCGTCGTGGACGCTGGACGAGTTGGTGAGCAGGGTCGCCGACGCCCTGGCCACCGCTGCCTACCCGGGATCGCCCAACGGCCGGGTCCGCGAGGTACCGGATCGCCGCGCCATCCGCTGGTACACCACCACCGGACTCGTCGACCGCCCGACGATGCAGGGGCGCACCGCGATGTACGGCCCCCGGCATCTGCTGCAGGTCGTTGCGGTGAAAAAGCTTCAGGCGCAAGGCCTCCCGCTTGCGCAGATCCAGGCCGAGCTTGCCGGTGCGACCGAGAAGACGCTGCACCGGATCGCCGGCATCCCCGACGAACTCCTCACCGCCGAACCCGACCGCCCGCAGCCGGCGCCCACCCCGCGCCGCACTCGGTTCTGGGCCGACCCGGTGCCGGAACCGACCACCAACGGTCTGAGCACCGCGCTGACCGCCGTCGGTCTGCCCGGTGGGGCGCTGCTGCTGTTGCCCGCCCAACCCTCCGATGCCGACATTCAGGCAATTCGTGCGGCCGCCGGGCCGCTGCTGGAACTGCTGGCCGACCGCGGCCTGCTGCCCCTCGATGAACGGAGTTCGTCATGACCGTCCGCACCCCGTCGACGACCGGCGCAGCGAGCGCAGCCGATGGCCACCCCGGTGCCCTGCGAACCGAGCGGGGCAACCTGCCGCTCGACCGCGTCGACGTCCGCGCCGACATCACCGGGCTCACCAGCCAGGTCGAGCTGACGCAGGACTTCGTCAACACCTTCGACGTGCCGCTGGAAGCCAGCTACGTGTTTCCGCTGCCGGACCACGCGGCCGTCACCGACCTGCGGCTGACCCTGGACGGCCGCGTCATTCCGGCCGAATTGCAGGAACGCGAGGAAGCCCGGCGCGGTTACGACACGTCCGTCACCGCAGGTCGGCGCGCGTCCATCACCGAGGAGGAGCGCCCCGACGTCTTCACCATCCGCGTCGGCAACATCAGGCCCGGTGAACGGGTGAACGCCGCAATCACCTTGGTCATCCCGCTGTCTTGCCAAGACGGTGAGGCGACGTTCCGGTTGCCGCTGGTGGTTGCGCCCCGATATATCCCGGGCGAACCGATCGCCGGTGCCGCGGTGGGCGACGGCCACACAGGTGACACCGATGCCGTTCCCGACGCATCTCGGATCAGCCCGCCCGTGTTGCTGCCGGGCTTTCCCCGCCGCGTTCCGCTGAGCATCGACATCGGTATTGACTCCGTAGAGCTTTCCGACGTGACCTCGAATTTGCCAACGGAGACCACCGGCGAGGGCCGCCTCAGGGTGCTGACCGGCGCGCGCGCCGACCGTGACCTGGTGCTCCGAATGCCCTATGCCGCAGACGATTCCCTGCTGCTGGTGCCTGACGCCGACGGCGACGACGGAACCTATCTGTTGACGGTGCAACCGGCCGCGTCGAATGTTCCTGCGCGCCCGCGCAACCTGGTGCTGTTGCTGGACTGCTCCGACAGCATGAGCGGTTGGAAGACCGCGGCCGCCCGCCGCGCCGCCGCCCGCATCGTCGACGCGCTCACCGCCGCCGACCGGTTCGCGGTGCTGACCTTCGCCGATCGGATCGACCGGCCGGCGGGCCTGGCCGATGGCCTGGTTGCGGCCAACGACCGCAACCGCTTTCGCGCGATCGAACACCTGACCCGCGTCGAGGCCGAGGGCGACACCGGCCTCTTCGCGCCGTTACAGGAGGCGCTCAGCTTGCTGCGGGACACCGAGGACGCGACCGTCGTCCTCATCTCCGACGGGCAGGTCGGCAACGAGGACCAGATTCTGCGCGGGCTGACCACCGGCCTGCAGCGGGTCCGCCTGCACGCGCTGGGCATCGACCAGGCCGCCAACGCCGGATTCCTGCGGCGACTGGCCAGCGTCGGGGGCGGCCACTGCGAACTGATCGAGAGCGAGGACCGGCTCGATGACGCCCTGCAGGCCATGCAGTCCCGCATCGGCGCGCCGCTGGTCCGGTCACTGTCATTGCGCGCCGACGGTCTGTCCCTGCTCGATGACACCGCAAGCCCGGCGCGGCTGCCCGACCTGCTACCCGGAGTGCCACTCGTCGTCACTGGGCGCTACCGCGGCAGCGCGGACGGTTCGCTGACGGTGCGCGGTGTCGACCGCGACGGCGAGGACTGGGCGGTCAGGGTTGCCGGACAACGAGTTTCACTGTTGGCGGCAAGGGCCCAGTGGGCCCGCGCGCACCTGCGCGACCTCGAGGACCGCTACGCCTCCGCGCCAGACCGGGCGGCGCGAATCGTCGAAACGTCGCTGCAGTTCGGTGTGTTGAGTCGCTTCACGGCATACGTCGCCGCCGACGAGCGGATCGTCGCCACGGGCGAGCTGCAGCACCGCGTCATGCAGCCGGTCGAGATGCCGGCCGGCTGGGCGCTCGACGCCAAAGACATCGGAACCAAGCATTCTGAGCCTAAACCGCCGCGAATCGTCAAGTTGCGCAACGTGATTGCGGTCGTGGTTGCCGGTGCGGTGCTGCTGGGCGGGGGCGGGATCATGACGCTGAGCCGCGACGGCTCATCACCAGCGACGCGCGACGGCGTGGCCGCGGGCAAGCTGACCGAGGCGCCCAACCAATACCGGCCCGAACCCAGCAGCGGACTCCCGGCGACCCTGGGCGGCGGCATCGCCGACAACACCACGGTCGCGCCGGCACCGCTGGCACCGCCAACGGACAGCACGTTGAAACGCGACATCGTCACCAACGGGTCGCTGCAACTCGTCGTCGCCGAGCCCGGCCCGGTCGCCGACCAGCTCGTCAACGCGGTCACCGACGCTGGCGGGCGGGTCGACTCGCGAACCGAGCGGTCCGGGTCGTCCGCGCCGGTGGTGGGTCTGGTACTGCGCATCCCCGCGGACAAGCTGGACGCGGTCCTGGCCGACGCGAAGAAGTTCGGGACCGTGCAGTCGATGTCGATCAACCACACCGACGTCACCACCCAGCGCGTCGACCTTGACGCCCGCATCGAGGCACTGCAGACATCGGTCAAGCGGCTGCTGGAACTGATGAGCAAGGCCGGCAACGTCGCCGACCTGCTCTCCGCGGAATCGCAGCTGACCCAACGGCAGGCCGACCTCGATTCGCTCAAGGCGCAGCGCTCCACCCTGGGTGACGAAATCTCCTATGCGACAATCAATGTCAACATCTCCACCGAGTCGAAGGAGTCGCCGCAAGGATTCTTTGGGGCATTGGAACGCGGGTGGCATGCACTGCTCGGCGCCGCGCACACTGGCTTGCTGTTGGTCGGTTTCCTGCTGCCGTGGCTGGTCCTGCTGTCGGTGCCGGTGTTCGTGCTCGTGCTGTGGCTGCGTCGCAAGGCAGCAAAGGGAGCGGCAGAGGCGAAGGCCTGAAGGTCTGTTTCAATTGTTTCAATTGGCAAGACGCGGGATAGAATGGTGGCATGTCTCCCGTCAACGCCCTCGTCACCCAGGTTGAGGAACGCGTACGCCGCGACCCGGATTTCGCCAGGCTCCTCGACGCGCTGCTTGACGTGCCGACCGTTCCGCTCGAGCAGCTGGAGCGCGTCGCCGCGCGCAAGCTGAACAACGAGCGGCGGGCCGGGATGATGGGTGACTTCCGGGCCGGCGCCCTCCCCACCCGCGAGGTCCAGGCCCGGCTGGGCTACGAGACGCCCCAGGCGGTGCACGAACTGCGCCGCCGCGGCAAGGTGCTCGGCGTCACCGTCGGTAACAACACTTGGTTCCCGGCCTGGCAGTTCCAGGACGGCCGGTTGCGGTCGGACCTGCCGGAGATCCTCACGGCGTTGGCGCGCTTCACCTCCGACCCGGTCGCGGCCGACCGCATCATGCGGATCAAGCGCGAGGAACTGGACGGCGCGTCGATCTCGGAAGGGTTGCGGCGCAAGAAAACCGCCGACACCGCCTGGCGGCTGCTCGCCGGACTCGGTGCCTAACCTCGCGGCGGGTTACCGGGCGCCGCTGCCGGACAGACGTCCGGTTGGCCTGGCCAGCCGCACCGTCCCGGCGGGCACCGAACTGTGGCGCGTCGAAGCGGCCGCGCCCGCCGACTGGACGTGGACCGGATTCCCGCAACCGCGTTTTCGGTTCGATCCGGAGTCGGGCGGCTTCCGCACCCGTTACGCGGCGACCGCATCCGAGGGCGCGTTCCGGGAGCGCTATCGCGACACCGGCCGGATGATTCCCGCCGACCACGCGTCTCAATACCTGATCCGGCTGGTCGCGAAGCGGCCGTTGCGGATCTTCGACCTCAGGACGCAACGCAACCTCGATGCCCTCGACGTCGACGACCAGATCAGCACCGGCCAGCGCAGCCGGGTCTGGCACACCTGTCACCGGCTGGCCGATGCCGCCCGCCGCTGGTGGCCCGAGCTCGACGCGATCGTGTACCGGTCGCGCACCACCCCGGAAACCTCGGTTAATTACGCATTCTTCGCCCACGACGCGTTCACTGCGGAATCGTGGTTACTTGCCGATCGGACCGATATCCTTGTCGACTTGGTCCTTCGGCATGACTTCACCGTCAACTGGGAGATTTAAGGGACATGTCCGAAACGCCGACGCGCCCGGCGGCGCATCCGGCGTTACGTGCCCTAGCCCGGGCATGGGCCCCGCGTCCCACCGCGGCCAAACGGGCCGCCAAGGATTTCTGGCGGCCGCTGCCGGTGGCCGTGTGCGCTGAGGTTCGCTGGGCATTCCATCCGCCGCGGACCTGGCTGTCGGGTGTCCTGGCCAACCTCGTGCTGGCGGCCGCCTGGCTGCTGGTGCAACCACTGGCTTCTCGCGCCGAACATCCCACCCCGCACTTCCACCACAACCAGCTCGACTGGGTGATCCTGGTCAGCACCTACTTCTCCTCGTTCATCCTCGCCGACGTCACCACCACCAATCTGCTTGGCGGCGACCACTATCGGGTCACACAGGGGCTGGCCGACGGGGTGCCGATCTGGCGCGTGCTGGTGATCAAGAATCTGGCGCTGATCGTGATCGTCGGCCTCCCGACGCTGGCGGTCGCGGCGGCGCTGACGATGTCCAAGGAGGGGGTGCCGCAGCTGGCCATGACGATCCCCAACGTCGCGGTGCCCATCGTGTCCTGGCTCGGCGTGGGCAACGTCCTCTCGGTGCTGCATCCGGTGCCCGCGGAACCCCTGATCCGCCGCGGGCGCCCGCGCCCCCCCCCGCGCCCCCCCCCCGGGGGGGGGGGCGCGGGGCCGGGGGCGGGTGGGGGGGGCCCGGGGCGCCCCGCGGGGGCGGGGGGGGCGCCCGGGGGTCGGGTCA
>NZ_LZKQ01000269.1 GCF_001668675.1 Mycobacterium asiaticum
GGCCGAAGTCGCGGCGGTGGCACCCGGAGGAGCGGTTCCGGTCGGAGCCGGCGGGGGCGCGCTCCCGGGAGGCGGCGGTCCCCCGGGCCTTCCGGGCGCGGGTTTGACCAGCTACACCCGGCCCACCAGCAGTTTCGAGCCCGAAGCCGGTGGCAGGCCGACCAGTCTGCGCGCCGGGGTGCTCAACGCCGCCGAAGTCCGCGGCCCGACGGTCTCCACCGGAGGCGCTCCAGTGCCGATGACGCCGGCGGGCATGCTGGCCCGCGGCCAGGAGGCCGAAAAGCAGGAGGTGGCCCGGGCTCGGGTCCTCATCACCGGCGACGTCGCCGACGACCGCACCGACCCTCGCTAGGGCGGGCGTTAGCGCCCCGGCCCCGGCGGACCCGCGAACGCCTGGGCGATGCCCAGCCAGCGCTGGGCATCCCCCCCCACCGCCTCGATGTCCAGCTCGCGCAGCGCGCGGCGCTGGGTGACCAGGAAGCAGAAGTGTTCGGCCGAGCCGGTGACCCGCTGCGCCGCGTCGGCCGGGCCCCACGACCAGGTGTCGCCGCCGGGCGCGCGCAGCTCGACCAGGAACGCTTCGGTCGGCGGCGTCAGGTTGTTGACGACGAACGCGTAGTCGCGGGTGCGCACGCCGATGTGCGCGATCGAGCGCAGCCGATCCGTCGGTGGCCGGGCCACGCCCAGCGCATCGGCGACGTCGAGGCCGTGCGCCCAGGTCTCCATCAGCCGCGCGGTCGCCATCGACGAGGCGCTCATCGGCGGCCCGAACCAGGGCAGCTTGCGTCCGTCGGTCACCTCGAGCAGGGCCGCATGCAGGCGATGACGGGTGTCTCGCCAATCGGCCAGCAGCTCCTCCGGCGGCACCGCGGCAAGTTCTTCGGCGCCGGCGTCCACGAAACCGGCCGGGTCGGCGGCCGCGGCGGTCAGCACCTCGGCGAAGCCGCTCTCGTCGGTCACCGACAGCAACGACACCCGGTCGGTCCACAGCAGGTGCCCGATCTGGTGGGCGATGGTCCAGCCCGCCGCCGGCGTCGCCGTCGCCCAGTCCTGCGGTGGCAGGGGTGCCACCAACGCGTCTAGCTCGTCGCTCTCGGCCGCCAAGTCGGCGACGAACGGACCCGGACCTGCCATCTTCGTTACCTCCTACGTCGTCTGGCCGCGGCGGCCGATCAGGGCATGCACCAACAGTCCCACCAGATAGACCCCCGAACCACACAGCACGAACGTCGGCGCGTGCCCATCCGCCGGAATGAACAACGCCGCCACCCAAACCGCGGCGATGAACGATACCCAGAACAGGGCGTCCTGCACCGCGAACACGTGACCCCGTAGCGCGTCGTCCACATCGATCTGCATCGCGGCGTCGGCGGAGAGCTTGACCACCTGGCCGGCCAGTCCCAGCAGGAACCCGCACGCCACCATCACCGGCAGCAACAAGCTCGCACCGGCGCACTGGATGACGGCCGCGGCCACCAACGCGGCATTGGCCGTCGCGTAACGGCCCCACCGGCGAACCAGGAGCGGGTTCGCCACATTGGCCAGGAAGGCGCCCAGCCCGGTGGCGCCGAAGAACACCAGGGCGGTGCCCAAGCCGTCGCCGTCGACGTTCTTCATGTTGTGCACCAGCAGCAGGATGACCAGCGAGTTGATCCCCACAACCATGCGGTGGGCGGCCAGCCCGGACAGCGCGGCCGCCACCGTGGGACGCTGCGCGACCGTCCGCGCGCCGTGTAGCCATCCGGTCAGCACCGCATAGCCCGCCGACCCGTGGATCGCCCGCTTGGTGTCGTCGGGGCCGAGCACCCGCGGGGCGAATCGCAGGGACAGCACCAACGCCAGCGCCACCGGGATGAGCGCGGTGAAGATCACCACCGCCGCGCCGTGGTCTCCGGCGCCGCCCAGCCAGCGCGGCACCAGCATGAAGTTCGCCCCCAGGAACGCCGCAACCGCCCCCGCCGCGGTGGCCAGCGAGTTCATCGTGACCACCTGCTCGCGCGGCACCACGTGCGGCAGGCTCGCCGACAGCCCGGACGCGACGAACCGGGCCATGCCGTTGGCCAGCAGCGCGGCGCACAGCAGCAGAATGTCGCCCGCCCCCACCGCCAGGATCGTGCCGATCGCAACGATGAAACCCAACCGCACGCTGTTGGCGCCGACCAGCACCAGCCGCCGGTCCCAGCGGTCCATCAACGCCCCGGCGAACGGTCCCAGCAGCGAATACGGCAGGAACAACACCGCGAACGCGCGCGCGATGGCCATCGGGTCCGCGGCCCGGTCCGGGTTGAACAGCAGCGCGCCCGCCAGACCGGCCTGGAACAGGCCGTCGCCGAACTGACTTGCCATGCGCACCTGCAAAAGTCGCCAGAAATCCGGCAGCGCGCGCACCGACCGCCACAATTCGACGGGTGCGCTTGCCTGCATCCGGGTGCGAATCACTAAACCCACTTCCACGATCGGCACAGGCAAGGCTGGATTCGGCTCTGCGCCGTCTCAATCACAGTACAAATCCCCGCCGACCGTGGCTGTTTGCGCCGACCTCCACGGCGCGGGTGCGATGATGTGGTAGTGGCGCCGCAGGAAGATCCCGACGACAATTTCGCCCCTCCCGCACAGCGGGTGCGGGCCGGCACATTGCTGCTTGCCAACACCGATTTGCTGGAACCGACGTTTCGTCGCAGCGTCATCTACATCGTCGAACACAACGAGGGCGGCACGCTGGGCGTGGTGCTGAACCGGCCCAGCGAAACGGCGGTCTACAACGTTTTGCCGCAGTGGGCCAAGATCGCGGCCAAGCCCAAGACGATGTTCATCGGCGGACCGGTCAAGCGGGATGCCGCGTTGTGTCTGGCCGTGCTGCGGGTCGGCGCCGAGCCCGACGGAGTTCCAGGGCTACGCCATGTGGCGGGCCGCATGGTGATGGTGGATTTGGACGCGGACCCCGACCTGATCGCCCCAGCCGTCGAAGGAGTGCGGATCTTCGCGGGGTACTCCGGGTGGACCATCGGGCAACTCGAAGGCGAGATCGAGCGCGACGATTGGATTGTGTTGTCCGCGTTGCCCTCTGATGTGCTGGTGCCGCCCCGTGCCGACCTGTGGGGTCAGGTGCTGCGCCGCCAGCCACTACCGCTGTCGTTGCTGGCGACGCATCCGATCGACGTCAGCCGCAACTAGCCGACTACTCGCAGGACAGCGTGCAGACGCCGCAGCTGCCCGCGCAACCGGCCGGCTGAACGCGGCTGTGGGCCGCTTCCCGGCGCAACGCGAACCGCGCGCTCTGCAACGAGCCGGTGGCCAGGGTGCCGAGCGCGCCGGCGACGCAGACGATGACCACCACCAGCGCGGTGTGCGGCGACGCGGCGAGTGCCACCACTCCCCCGGCGCCCAGCATCACCGCGGCCGCCAATTGGGTGGGTGCCATCGAGCGCAGCGCCAGCTGCGTGGGCTCCGCGGCAGGTGCCTGCGAGAGCGACCAGATCCCGAATGCGGCCGAAGCTATGGCCGCACATACGCACACCACGCCCGCGATAAGCATGGGCTCACAATACGAGCCCGCCAGAGTTTGTGCGCGGCGGGCTCCGCCGTTGCGCTAGCGCGCCGCCACGGGTGTGAGCGGGCTCAACGGCGGCAGCGCCGGGGTCACCGGGCTGGGCGCCGGACCGCCGAGCGCGGATTGGCCGGGCACACCCAGCGGCGCGGGGTGGACCGCCTGAGACGCCGGTGCCTGCGGTGCGGCCGGCGCGGGGGGACGGGCGGGGGCCTGCGGAGCAGGCGCCGGTGCCTGGGGGGCCGGCTGACCGGCGGCGCCGGGGGCCGTCACCCGGAAGCCGTTGACGATCGCGTCGGTGGCGGGCGCGTCGCTGACGGCCTGGCTTGCCGCCGTCGTCACCGACAGGGACACCAGGTACCTGTCGTTTCCGGAGCTGGCCAGCACGTGGCGCCGGGAGGTGTTGAGCGTCATGTCGTTTTCCCGGTACGTGCCTTCGATGACCGACGACGGGAAGGTGCCGAGGTTCGTCAGTGACGCATTGGTCGTCTGCCAGGCGAGCAGCCGCTGGCTGTCGACGAACCCGTGCGTGATCGCCTCCGCCGGGTCGAAGTCACCGACCAGCTTGTACACCACCACCTGCGCGTTCGAGGTGTACACACTGTTGCCCCCGACGCGGTCGGCGATCACCACGAACGCGTCCGGCACGTTCGGGTCCGGCACCTGCGTCCAGCGCGACGGCACCGGCAGCGTGATCTCGAGTGCCTTGAAGTTCAGCGGCCGCTGCGCCTCGAGCTTGACCCCCTTGCTCTCCAGGTACTCGCGCAGAGTGCCGGTGACGGCAGGGGTCGCCGCCGGGGGCGTGGGTGCGGCGGCGGCCGGGGCGGGCCCGGTGGCCGGTACCGCGGCCGGCAGCGTGGCCGGCACAGTCGCCGGACTCGCGGCCGGGATCGGCGCCACGGCCTGCAGCGGCGCCGGCGCCTGCGCCGGCAGGGGGGCGATCCGGTTACTGTTCGCGCCGCCGGGAAACACCGTGGAGTTCTGCCCGGGGATGGTGGCCGGCTGCATGGGAACCGGACCGGGCACGGCCGGCTGGGGGACCAGGGGTTCCGCATTCGCGGTTCCACCGGCAATCATCACGAGGCCGACGGCGCCGGCGGCCATGCCACCGGCGAGTGTCCGCCAGGTGCGCGCGATCTGAATCATCTCGGTCGGTCCCTCCGGAATAACTCGGGGCGCTGGTTGTTGTTGAAGCCCACCTCGAGGCTGAATGTAACCACTGCTCAGGGCGCCTACCACGCCCGAAATCGAGCTGGGATGAACCTCTGACCGGTGCGCAACGGAACCGATATCAAGTCGTGGCCGCCGGAGCGGGGCCGGTGGGTAGCGGGGCTGCCCTTTACCCTGTTTGGCGTGACCGAATCGCCGACCGTGCAGGACGCGGACTCCGACGCGCCGCGATACCGCTATACGGCCGAGCTCGCGGCCGACGTGGAAAGCAGGTGGCAGGACACCTGGGCCCGGTTGGGGACGTTCCACGTGCCCAACCCGGTCGGCTCGCTGGCGCCCACCGACGGCTCAAAGGTTCCCGACGACAAGCTGTTCGTGCAGGACATGTTTCCCTACCCGTCGGGCGAGGGGTTGCACGTGGGCCATCCGCTGGGTTATATCGCCACCGACGTCTACGCCCGGTACTTCCGGATGCGGGGCCGTAACGTTCTGCACGCGTTGGGCTTCGACGCCTTCGGCCTGCCCGCCGAGCAGTATGCCGTGCAAACCGGCACCCACCCGCGCACCAGGACCGAAGCCAACATCGTCAATTTCCGTCGCCAGTTGGGTCGGCTGGGTCTGGGTCACGACAGCCGCCGTAGCTTCTCGACCACCGACGTCGAGTTCTACAAGTGGACGCAGTGGATCTTCCTGCAGATCTACAACGCGTGGTTCGACAAGGCAGCCGACAAGGCCCGTCCCATCGGGGAATTGATCGCCGAACTGGATTCCGGTGCTCGGCGTCTGGACGACGGCCGGGACTGGGCGAAGTTGTCGGCGGGGGAGCGGTCGGACGTGATCGACAGCTTCCGGCTGGTCTACCGGTCGGATTCGATGGTGAACTGGTGCCCGGGCCTGGGCACGGTGCTGGCCAACGAAGAAGTCACCTCGGACGGGCGCAGCGATCGCGGCAACTTCCCGGTCTTCCGGAAACGATTGCGGCAGTGGATGATGCGGATCACCGCTTACTCCGACCGCCTCTTGGACGACCTAGACCTGCTGGACTGGCCGGAGAAGGTCAAGACCATGCAGCGCAACTGGATCGGCCGCTCGACCGGCGCCTCGGCGTTGTTCTCGGCCACCAAGGCCGACGGATCCGGCGCCGACATCGAGGTGTTCACCACCCGGCCCGACACCTTGTTCGGCGCCACCTATTTGGTGCTGGCTCCCGAGCACGATCTGGTGGACGAGCTGGTGGCCGCCGGCTGGCCCGACGGCGTCGACCCGGCCTGGACATATGGCGCCGCGACACCCGCGGAGGCGGTGGCCGCCTACCGTCGCGCCATCGCGGCCAAGTCCGACCTCGAACGCCAGGAGAGTCGGGAGAAGACCGGCGTGTTCCTGGGCAGTTATGCCACCAACCCGGCCAACGGCGCACCGGTGCCCATTTTCATCGCCGACTATGTGCTGGCGGGCTACGGCACCGGGGCGATCATGGCGGTGCCCGGCCACGACCAGCGGGACTGGGACTTCGCCCGCCAATTCGGCCTTCCGGTGGTGGAAGTCATTGCCGGCGGCGACATTTCGGAGTCGGCCTACGCCGGCGACGGGGTGCTGGTCAACTCCGGCTTCCTGGACGGCATGGATGTGGCGGCGGCCAAGGCGGCCATCACCGCCCGGCTGCGGTCCGAGGGCAAGGGTGAGGCCCGGGTCCAATTCAAGCTCAGGGACTGGCTTTTCGCGCGGCAGCGGTATTGGGGTGAGCCCTTTCCGATCGTCTATGACAACGACGGCCGCGCCCATCCGCTCGACGAGGCAGCACTGCCCGTCGAACTGCCGGACGTGATCGACTACTCGCCGGTGCTGTTCGACCCCGACGACGCCGACAGCGAGCCGTCGCCCCCGTTGGCCAAGGCCTCCGAATGGGTGCACGTGGAGCTGGACCTCGGCGACGGGTTGAAGCCGTACACCCGCGACACGAACGTGATGCCGCAGTGGGCTGGCAGCTCGTGGTATGAGCTGCGTTACACCGACCCACACAACTCGGAGCGGTTCTGCGCCAAGGAAAATGAGGCCTACTGGATGGGTCCCCGACCCGCCGAGCACGGACCCCAGGATCCCGGCGGCGTCGACCTGTACGTCGGCGGCGCCGAGCACGCCGTGCTGCACCTGCTGTACGTGCGGTTCTGGCACAAGGTGCTCTACGACCTGGGTCACGTCAGTTCCCGGGAACCGTTCCGCCGCCTGGTCAACCAGGGTTACATCCAGGCGTTCGCCTACACCGACGCCCGCGGTTCCTACGTGCCCGCCGAGGAGGTGATCGAGCGCGACGGGAAATTCGTCTACCCCGGTCCCGACGGCGAGGTCGAGGTCTTCCAGGAGTTCGGCAAAATCGGGAAGAGCCTGAAGAATTCGATCTCCCCTGACGAGATCTGCGACGAGTACGGCGCGGACACGCTGCGGGTCTACGAGATGTCGATGGGCCCGTTGGAGGCGTCGCGGCCGTGGGCCACCAAGGATGTCGTTGGCGCGCAGCGCTTTCTGCAGCGGGTGTGGCGGTTGGTGATCGACGAGGACACCGGTCGGACCCGGGTGGTGGACCGCGAGCTGGAAACCGACACGCTGCGGATCTTGCACCGCACGGTAGCCGGGGTGTCCGAAGACTATGCGGCGCTGCGGAACAACACCGCGGCGGCCAAACTGATCGAGTACACCAACCACCTCACCAAGCAGCACCGCGACGATGTCCCCCGGGCGGCGGTCGAACCGCTGGTCCTGATGCTGGCGCCGCTCGCTCCGCACCTGGCCGAGGAGCTGTGGTCGCGGTTGGGGCACTCGAAGCTGTTGGCGCACGGGCCGTTTCCGGTGGCCGACCCCGCCTATCTGGTGGACGACACGGTGGAGTATCCCGTCCAGGTGAACGGCAAGGTGCGCGGCCGGGTGGTGGTGGCCGCCGACGCGGACACCGATGCGGTGCAGGCCGCGGCGCTGGCCGACGAAAAGGTGCAGGCGTTTTTGGCGGGCGCATCCCCGCGCAAGGTGATCGTGGTTCCCGGCCGGATGGTCAACCTGGTCGTCTGATCTCCCGGGTTACCTACCTCTCCCGGGTTACCTACCGGGGCCGGATCACCACTTCGTGGACATGACCGTCCGGCGGGGTGGCCACCACCTGGGCGACGACTTCGGCGACGGTCTCGGGCCGCAGAAACTTGCCGGGATCGTATTCGCCGCCTTCGTAGGCGACCAGCTCGCGCTGCATTTCGGTGTCGACCCGGCCCGGGTGAACCGAGGTCACCAGCAGCGTGGGCTCGTCCTGGCGCAGTGAATCGGCGAAGGCCCGCAACGCGAACTTGCTGGCCGAGTAGGAGGCCATGCCGGGTGACACATTGCGTCCGGAGCCGGAGTTGATGAACACCACATGGCCTCGCGCCTGCCGCAGCGCCGGCAACAGCGTCAACGTAAGGGCTACGGCGCCAATGACATTGACAGCGAAGGTGGCGCGCCACTCGTCGACGTGGGACTCGGCGACCCGGCCGGGGACCGAAACCCCGGCGTTGTGCACCAGCACGTCGAGTTCGTCGATGACTTCGCAGCTCGATTCGATGGAGTCGGTATCGGTGAGGTCCAACGGGAAGGTGGTGGCCCCGAGCCGGTCGGCGACCGCGTCGAGGCGCCCCGAGGGCCGGCCGGCCAGCAATAACGTGTGCGTCGGGGCCAGTGCTGTGGCGATGGCGGCGCCGATGCCGCCGCTCGCGCCGGTGATGAGTGCGGTAGGCATGGATTCAGCAGTTACCGAAGTTGTTGAAGTCAAACACTTTCTGGGCACTCGGCGGAGCCGGCGGGATTCCCGGCCGGTTCGCTGCTGGCCAGCCGGTCCAGCGGCGGCAACGCTTTCATCAGCGTTTCCTGGTCCGACTCGGGCAGCTTGCTGAGCATTGCGGCCAGGGCGGCGTGCCGGTTGGCCAGCGACTCGTTGTGCACCGCCCGCCCCTGCGGGGTGATGTCGACCAGGACCGCGCGTAGGTCGGACGGGTCGCGGGAGCGCTTCACCAGACCGATCTTCTCCAGCCGGCGGATCGCCACGGTGGTGGTTGGTGTCCGCACCCGTTCGTGCGCGGCGAGATCGGTCATCCTGATTGGCCCCCGATCAAGCAGAGTGATGAGAATCGACAACTGTGCCAGCGTCAATTCGCCGGCTACCACGTTGTTCGGGTCGCCGCGGCGCAGAATCGCAAACAGCTTGGACAGTGAGCGGTGCAGCCCCTCAGCGAGCTCCGTCACCTCCGGAGCCGTGGGTTCGCTGTCCGCCATAAACCGGCAGTCTATCCCGACACGCCGGTGGGCGGAGACACCGTGTCGCGCGGGCGTGCCCGCCGGGGAAAAAGCCGGGTCAAAGCGCCTGGGAGGGAGTCCGCCGCAACCTTTCGGCCGCCACACCATCGAGGATCTGCTCGGAAGCTCCGGACTCCACGACTTTGCCGTGGTCGGTGAACACGACGGGCGGGGAGGTTTCCAGGTGGTCCCGCGGCACGAAGACCCCGCGCCGGCACAGCTCGGCGATCATGGTCTTGGCCATCAGCTCGGAGCGGCCGACGCAGGCGGCCCGGGCGGCTTCCGGGTCCCGCCGGTGCATCGCGTCGTTCTCATTTTCGTAGAACGGCAACATGTCGTCCCGGCCGTGCTGGTAGGTCATGAAGAACACACGCGGGATCAGGTTCTGCGACGCGCGGATGGTGGCGTGCAGTCGCGGGCCTGCGTACTCGTCGTTGACCACCCGCCGGTACTCCCAGGCGATCTCGGCGAAATTGCGGGGCTCCTTGGCAATCCGCAATGCCCGCAGCAAAGCGTCCAGTTCGCCCAGGATGCGCGGGGTGGGGTTGGCGGCCGCTCGCGCCGACGCGATGCCGTTGAGCAGCCCGTCCAGTTCGTGATGCTCCAGCACGGTGGCTTCGTCGAAGCGCTCGACGAACGCGCCACGGTGGTATCGCGTCGAGATGATCCCGTCGTGTTCCAGCTGGACCAGTGCCTCCTGGATGGGCACGCGGCTGATGCCCAGACCCTGGGCGATCTCGTTGCGGTCGACGCGGTCGCCGCTGCGCAGCCTTCCAGTCAGGACCAGGTTGAGGATGTGGGTGACAACCTGGTCCTTCTCTTTGGTTCCGTACTTCTTCGGCATTGGTCCTAGCAGTCTCTTCCAGGCGGCCCACCGCCCCTAGCGGGCAAGTTTCTCATGACCGGCGCGATACGTAGAGACGTTTTGCCGATGAAACTGCGATTAACGGGAGCTGTCTCGCCACCTGCAGAGGGCTTCGGCGGCCGTCAGGTCGTAGTCCGGCCCGTCGCAACCGACCGTCAGCAAAGTGACGCCCAAACCGGTGAGCGCCTCGGCGTTGGCGATCAGCTCTTTGCCGCCACCGACCCCCGCGGACCGTTCGATGCTGGCCGGATCCCGGCCCACCGCCTCGCAGTGTTTGGCGAGGACCTCCGACTTCGCCGGATACTCGTCCGCCGAGCTGAAGCTGTGCCACAGGTCGGCGTGCTCGGCGACCAGGCGCAGCGTCTTGCGTTCGCCGCCGCCACCGATCAGCACCGGGATGTGGCGGGTGGGGGCCGGGTTGAGCTTGGCCAGTCGCGAGGTGATCCGGGGGAGCGCCTCGGCCAGGTCGTCCAGTCGGCTGCCGGCGGTCCCGAACTCGTAGCCGTACTCGTCGTAGTCCTTCTGCTTCCACCCGGATCCGATGCCCAGGATGAGCCGGCCGTCGGAGATGTGGTCCACGGTGCGGGCCATGTCGGCCAACAGCTCAGGATTGCGATAGGAATTGCAGGTCACCAGCGCGCCGATCTGGATGCGCGAGGTTTGCTCGGCCCAAGCCCCCAGCATCGTCCAACACTCGAAGTGCGCGCCGTCGGGATCCCCGTAGAGCGGGAAGAAATGGTCCCAGTTGAAAGCGACGTCAACACCGATGTCCTCGCACCGGCGCACGGCGTCGCGGATGTCGTTGTAGTTGGGGGCGTGCTGTGGTTGCAGCTGCACACCGATGCGGATGGGATGGCCGGCTTGGGCGGGGGAAGTCATAGCAACCACCGTAGGCGCAGCACGCGGGGGCCCGCATCGCACAGCCTCGACCGTCCACCGGGTTATGGCCGATCAAAGCCCGGCCGCAGAAATTTGCGCAGGTAGCCGACGATGCGCCGCGCTGGTACCGGTCGCGGCCAGTCCGCACCGCGGAAGTGGGCGTCGGTGCCACCATCGACGAAAATGATGCTGCCACATAGGAAGTCGGCGGAGTCAGACAGCATGAAGCAAATCCACCGGGCCAGCTGGTCCGGGTCGCCGAAGCCACCGACCGGAACCGGGAAGCGCTGCACCGCGCGACGCTGCCGCGGGTCGGCCAACTGCTGCTCGAGCAGTGGCGTCAGCACCGCACCCGGCGCCAACGCGTTCAACCGGATTCCGGCCCCGGCCCATTCGGTTCGGACTGCCTGGTGACGCAGCCACCGGCTGACCGCGATCTTGGACGCGGCGTAAACCATGGCTGGCCGGGCGGGCCCGAAGACACGCACGCTGCGCACCGCCCGATCGACATCGCCGGCCAGCAGGGCGCGCACCGTCCGGGCCGGAACCATCGGCGTCGTGGTCGTTGAGTTGCTGGACACCACAACGACTTTCGCCCGGCCGGCGGCAGCCAGGGCTGGCCGCCACCGCTCGAGAAGGTCCACCACCCCGAGGTAGTTCACCTCCGGGATGCGGCGCAGGTTGCCGGGGGTGGGGCCGATGCCGGCGGCCAGGACGGCGCCGTCGAGCCGGCCGCCGGCCGCCGCGAGCACTTCACGGGCCGCCTGCGCGCGCCCGTCCGCCGAGGAGAGGTCGGCGACGACCTCAGCGTCCCGGAGGTCGACTCCGATGACGGTGTGACCATCGTTTCGCAGCCGGTTGGCGGTCGCGCGGCCCATGCCCGACGCCGATCCGCTGATCGCGTAGATACCCATGAGTGTGCAGACCGGCTCGCTCGGATTTGGAGTTACGATTCCGTTGGCCTCAAAAGGCCTCGTAAGGCTCGTAACCTTATCATCGGTCGAACGTGGGTACCGTCGCGGACTTCAGCAACTGCGCAATGCGGTCTCGCAGGACCTCCGAATTGTCTTCTACGCCAACGGTTGTCAGAAACAACGCCGCGCCGGCCGCCATCGCCAGGGTGGCCCGGGCGTCCAGCTCGGCGCGGTGGCGCTCCCGCCGGTTGGACGCCTGTGCCTTCTCGGTGAACAGTGCCACCGCGGGCCCGCTGAAGGCGGCCCACAACGTCTTGCGGAGGTCGTCGTTCTCCTGTAGTGCCAGCAACAGACCCGGTACCGCCGTCCGCACGTCCGGTCGGTTGAACAGTTCGTGGCTGCCGCGCACCACCCATTCGATCCAGCCCGTCAGGTCGGTGCCCTCGAAGGGCGCCAGGTCCGGGGATTCGCCCAGGATCGAGTGCAGCACCAATTCGGCTTTGGAAGACCAGCGCCGGTTGAGGCTGGACCGGCCGACACCCGCTCGGGCAGCGACCAGCCGCACGCTCAGATCGTCCCAGCCGACTTCGAGCAGTAACTCGCGCGTGGCCGACAGCACCCGATCGTCGATGGAGGTGTCCCGCGGGCGACCGGCGGGCCTGGCTCGATCGTTACTGGGCATCCGGCGATCGACCTCGGCCGGAATCGATCACTCCGCGCACCAGTTCGATCAGCGCCCGCGGTTGGTCGCTCTGCACCGAGTGGCCCGAATTCTCGACGATGTGGGCGCCCCGGAAACGCGGTGCGCGGCGGCTGAGTTCGGCGGCGTCCTCGTCGGTGACGAAACCGGATGAACCGCCGCGGATCAGGGTCACCGGGGCGGCCAAACCGGCGACGTCGTCCCACAGCGTGCTGAAGTCGGGGAAGACGCGGATGGCGTCGTAACGCCACGTCCAGTTGCCGTTGTCCAGGCGGCGGGAGTTGTGGAACACGCCGCGACGCAACGCCTTGACCTCGCGGTGCGGCGCGGCGGCGATCGTCAGGTCCAGCATGGCTTGGAAGCTGGGGAACTCGCGCTCGCCGTGCATCAATGCGACGGTGCCCTGCTGTTCCTTCGTCATCTCCGAATGCCGTTGCAGGGCAGACGGAGTCACATCGATGAGCACGAGCTCGTTGACCAGGTCGGGCGCCTGCGCGCCTAACCGGATGCCGGTCAAACCACCCAGCGACATTCCGACCACGAACTCGGCGTTCGGTGCCAGCTCGCGCAGCACCGGCAAGAGGGTGTCGGCGTTGTTGGTGGGGGAGTAGTCGCCGTCCTCGCGCCAGCCGGAGTGGCCGTGGCCGGGCAGATCCACCGCCAGCGCCGGCTCACCGAGGCCGACGATCACGGTGTCCCAGGTGTGGGCGTTCTGCCCACCGCCGTGCAGGAACACCACCCGCGGTTGCGGGCCGCCCCAGCGCAGCGCACTGATCCCACCGGTATGCACCCGCTCGACCGGGGGTAGGGGACCGGTGACACCCGCCTGTTCGGCGTTCTCGGCCAGCAGGTCGAACTCGGAAAGAGCGGTCAGTTCGTCGTGCGAGGTGTCGGTCACCCTCGCGACTCTACGAGCTGAGCCCGCCGCCGACTCGACGAGTTAGGCCTCGATGATGAACTCTTCGAGCTGAGCGCGCGCGATGTCGTCGGGCAGCTGCTCGGGCGGGCTCTTCATCAGGTACGCCGACGCCGGGATCACCGGGCCACCGATGCCGCGGTCCTTGGCGATCTTGGCGGCGCGGACCGCGTCGATGATCACGCCCGCGGAGTTCGGCGAGTCCCACACCTCGAGCTTGTACTCCAGGTTCAACGGCACGTCGCCGAAGGCGCGACCTTCCAGCCGCACGTAGGCCCACTTGCGGTCGTCCAGCCAGCCGACGTGGTCGGACGGGCCGATGTGCACGTCCTTGGTCTTGAACTCACGCTGCAGGTTGCTGGTGACGGCCTGGGTCTTGGAGATCTTCTTGGATTCCAGGCGCTCGCGCTCGAGCATGTTGAGGAAGTCCATGTTGCCGCCGACGTTGAGTTGCATGGTGCGGTCCAGCTGCACGCCGCGGTCTTCGAACAGCTTGGCCATGACGCGGTGGGTGATCGTCGCGCCGACCTGGCTCTTGATGTCGTCGCCGACGATCGGCACACCGGCATCGGCGAACTTCTTCGCCCACACCGGGTCCGACGCGATGAACACCGGCAGGGCGTTGACGAACGCGACCCCGGCGTCGATGGCGCACTGGGCGTAGAACTTGTCCGCCTCTTCCGAACCCACCGGGAGGTAGGAGACCAGCACATCGACCTCGGCGTCCTTGAGGGCCTGGACCACGTCGACGGGCTCGGCGTCGGACACCTCGATGGTGTCGGCGTAGTACTTGCCGATGCCGTCGAGCGTCGGGCCGCGCTGCACCGTCACGTTGGTGGGTGGCACGTCAGCGATCTTGATGGTGTTGTTCTCCGAGGCGAAGATCGCTTCGGACAGATCGAAGCCGACCTTCTTCGCGTCGACGTCGAACGCGGCCACGAACTTCACGTCGCGGACGTGGTACTGGCCGAACGTCACGTGCATCAAGCCCGGCACGGTGCTGTTCTCGTCGGCGTCGAAGTAGTACTGGACGCCCTGAACCAGCGAGGACGCGCAGTTGCCGACGCCGACGATGGCGACTCGTACCTCGGACGCCTGGGGCGCGTTCTGCTCACTCATTGGGCGTTCTCCTAACCTCGTAACTCTGTGTCTCTACGTTGTTCGATCTTGTGTTTCGCGAATTCACGTCTGTTCGGCGTGATTGGGTGCGGCCAGCTCCGCGGCGATGAGCTCGTTGAGCCACTTGACCTCCCGCTCGCTGGACTCAAGCCCGAGTTGATGTAGCTGGCGGGTGTAGCGATCGAAGGAGCTGCTGGCCCGCGCCACTGCTTCGCGCAGACCTTCCCGGCGCTCCTCGACCTGGCGGCGCCGGCCCTCCAGGATGCGCATGCGCGCCTCCGCCGGAGTGCGGTTGAAAAATGCCAGGTGCACCCCGAAGCCGTCGTCGGTGTAGTTGTGCGGTCCGGTGTCGGCGACCAGTTCGGCGAACCGGCGGCGGCCCTCGTCGGTCAACTGGTAAACCCGACGGGCCCGCCGCACCGGTGTGCCCGCGGGCGCGGCGTTCTCGGCGATCAGCCCGTCGGCCTGCATGCGCCGCAGCGCCGGGTACAGGGAGCCGTACGAGAACGCGCGAAAGGCCCCGAGCAGGCCCGTTAGCCGCTTCCGCAGCTCGTAGCCGTGCATCGGAGATTCGATGAGGAGACCCAGAATGGCGAGTTCCAGCATCGTCACACCCCCTTTTTGCGCAGCTGATTACGACTGATTACGACGTTGCGACGCCTCGCGTCATCGTATCGCCCCGATATATTAGCGACAACACCACCGCCCGTTAATGCGCCGTTCGTCACACGCTCAGCTCACGTAGCGGACTTGTTTGACCGTGCCGTCGCCGGCCAACTCGATGGATCCGCTGCCGTAATCGCCGGAAACGTAGATGGTCAGGGACAGCGCCCCCGGCGTGGTCGGATCCTTCGCCGGCTCCACGATCAGATAGGTGGACTTGACGTCCTGGGGTTTGATGCCGACGGTCTCCGGGGCGCCGCGCAGGATGCCGACCACGGCTTTCACGTCGAACTTGCCGAGGTCGACGAGCGCGGTGTCGGTGCTGCTGTTCTTGGCGTTACTGCTCGGATCGCCCCAGCCGCCCCGGTAGGTGTAGTCCAGCACCCGGCGCTCGTCGGTGGGGTCCTTGCGGTCCATCGACGCATATTCGGGGTAGACCAGCAGGCGGTAGCCCATGGTGTCGCCGAACCGTTTGCGGGTTTGCTCCAACAGCCCGGTGAGTCCGCCGAGCGAATGCAGTTGCTTCGGCGGTGTCAGCACGACCGCCGCGATGCCGTCGGACTTGGCACCCGGGTCCGAGGTGAAGTCCAGCGGCGACGTGGTGTTCCCGTACAGGCCCCAACCGATGGCGATGCCCAGCAGCGCCGTCACCCCGAAGGCGGCCACCACCAGACCGCGTCCGGTGGACTTCGTTTCCTGCTTGACCACGGGGGTCTGCACCGGCGGCGCGATCTCGGCGGACTGCAGGTCATCGACCAACAGCTGCAGGTCGTCCAGGGTCACCGCGTTGGTCGCCATGCTGACGCGCTCGCGGTGCTCCTCCATCGACAACTCACCGTCGTTGAAGGCGCTGTCGAGAATCCGGCACGCGCGTTGCCGGTCGCTGTCCTTGGCCCGCGTTGTTCCCCAACCGCCACGAGATTTCGCCACGGGGATGATCGTAGAAGCCGGTTGCCACAGCGGCACAGCGTGTGAGCACCCGATACTTCATCGCCGCGCGATCACCCCGCGATCCACACCCGCGCGAACAGCCGCGCTGCGTATCCGTGCTGGGGAAGGCGACGTACTCTGGTCAGCGTGCGACTGCAGCGACAGGTAGTGGACTACGCCCTGCGGCGGCGCTCGCTGCTGTCCGAGGTGTATTCGGGACGCACCGGTGTCTCCGAGGTGTGCGACGCCAACCCCTACCTGCTCCGCGCAGCGAAGTTTCACGGGAAACCGAGCAAGGTGATGTGCCCGATCTGCCGCAAGGAACAGCTCACGTTGGTGTCCTGGGTGTTCGGCGAACACCTCGGCGCGGTGTCGGGGTCGGCGCGCACGGCCGAGGAGCTGGTTTTGCTGGCCAGCCGGTTCTCGGAGTTCGCCGTCCACGTCGTGGAGGTGTGCCGGACCTGCAGCTGGAACCACCTCGTCAAGTCGTATGTCTTGGGTGCGGCAGTTCCCGCACCTCCCCCCAGGGGGAGTGGCGGCCGGCGGACGGCGCGCAACGGCGCCCGCACGGCCAGTGAATAGCGACGGGCGCCACCACCAGCCGTCCAGCGACACACCGGGCGAGCCGGTGTCCGGTGGCAAGCTTCCCGGCGGTGACCCGGGCGGCCCACCGCCGCCGCGCCGGTCGGTCCCCCCTGACGACCGGTTGACCACAATCCTGCCGCCGGTCGTCGACGACGACTCGGCACGACATGCCGACCCGATCGACAAGGTCAAGGCCGCGCTCAACACCCCGCCGTCCGCGCTTGGCGAGCACGACGCGCTCGATCAGGTCAAGGCCGCGCTGGATGCCCCGTCGCCGCGGTCCGGCCGCGAGCAGCTCGGCGGCAGCGGGCGCCCACCGGGCGGACCGCCGCCCCCGCCCGTCCCGACCGGGCCCTCGGGCCGACGCGGTCCCCGACGCAAGCCCACCTGGTCCGAGCAGATCAACTGGCGCTGGGTTCGGCGCTCGATCTACCTGAGCGCGGCGGTGTTGATCTTGCTGCCGATCGTCACCTTCACGATGGCCTATTTCATCGTCGACGTGCCCCGGCCCGGTGACATCCGCACCAACCAGGTCTCCACGATCCTGGCCAGCGACGGCTCGGAGATCGCCAAAATCGTGCCGCCCGAAGGCAATAGGGTCGACGTCAACCTCAGCCAGGTCCCGGTGCACGTCCGCCAGGCGGTGATCGCCGCCGAGGACCGCGGCTTCTACACCAACCCGGGCTTCTCGTTCAGCGGGTTCGCGCGAGCGGCGAAGAACAATCTGTTCGGCGGTGACCTGCAGGGCGGCTCCACCATCACGCAGCAGTACGTCAAGAACGCGCTGGTCGGTTCAGCGCAGCACGGCTGGAGCGGCGTGATGCGCAAGGCCAAGGAATTCGTCATCGCCACCAAGATGGCGGGGGAGTGGTCGAAAGATGATGTGCTGCAGGCCTACCTGAACATCATCTATTTCGGCCGGGGCGCGTACGGGATCTCGGCGGCGTCCAAGGCCTACTTCGACAAACCCGTCGAGCAACTCACCGTTTCCGAGGGCGCGCTGCTGGCCGCGCTGATCCGCCGCCCTTCCACATTGGACCCGGCCGTCGACCCCGAAGGGGCGGTGGCCCGCTGGAACTGGGTCCTGGACGGCATGGTGGAGACCAAGGCGCTGGCCGCCAATGACCGCGCCGCGCAGGTCTTTCCGAGGACGGTCTCGCCGGACCAGGCGCGGGCGGCGTACCAGACCACCGGCCCCAACGGCCTGATCGAGCGGCAGGTCACCAAGGAACTGTTGGAACTGTTCAACATCGACGAACAGACGCTCAACACGCAGGGATTGCAGGTCACCACCACCATCGATCCGCAGGCGCAGCAGGCCGCGGAGCGGGCGGTGTCGAAGAACCTGGACGGGGAGGATCCCGAGATGCGGGCCGCGGTGGTCTCGATCGACCCGCGTACCGGTGCGGTGAAGGCCTATTACGGCGGTGCCAACGCCCAGGGCTTCGACTTCGCGCAGGCGGGCCTGCAGACCGGCTCGTCGTTCAAGGTGTTCGCTCTGGTCGCGGCGCTCGAGCAGGGTATCGGCCTGGGTTACCAGGTGGACAGTTCACCGCTGACGGTCGACGGCATCAAGATCACCAACGTCGAGGGTGAGAGTTGCGGGACCTGCAACCTGGCCGAGGCGCTGAAGATGTCATTGAACACCTCCTACTACCGGCTCATGCTCAAGCTCAAGGGCGGCCCGCAGGCGGTCGCGGACGCCGCGCACCAGGCCGGTGTCGCCGAAAGCTTTCCCGGCGTCGCGCACACGCTTTCCGAGGACGGCAAGGGCGGACCGCCCAACAACGGGATCGTGCTGGGGCAGTACCAGACCCGCGTGTTCGACATGGCCTCGGCCTACGCCACCCTGGCCGCGTCCGGCATCTACCACCGCCCGCACTTCGTGCAGAAGGTGGTCAACTCCGAGGGGCAGGTGCTCTTCGACGCGAGCACCGCGGACAACAGCGGCGACCAACGCATCCCGAAGGCCGTCGCCGACAACGTGACCGCGGCCATGCAGCCAATCGCCGGCTACTCGCGTGGCCACAGCCTGGCGGGGGGCCGGTCGTCGGCCGCCAAGACCGGGACCACACAGCTCGGCGACACTAACGCGAACAAGGATGCGTGGATGGTCGGGTACACACCATCCCTGTCCACCGCGGTGTGGGTGGGCACGGTCCGAGGCGACCAGCCGTTGGTGAATGCCTCCGGCGGCGCGGTGTACGGCTCCGGCCTGCCGTCGGACATCTGGAAATCGACGATGGACGGTGCCCTGAAGGGCACGCAGAACGAAACCTTTCCCAAGCCGACAGAGATCGGCGGTTACGCGGGCGTTCCCGCGCCGCCGCCACCGCCGCCGCAACCTTCCGTATCCGTCATCCAGCCCACCGTCGAGGTGGCGCCGGGCATCACCATCCCGGTGGGGCCGCCGCAGACGGTCACCGTGGCACCGCCGGCGCCACCGGGCGCGCCGGGCGCGCCGGGTTTTCCGGGTTCGCCCGCGCCGCCAGGGGTTCCGGGACTTCCGCCGCCGGCTGACATCCCCCAGCCGCCCCCGTGACCAAGGTCCCGACCGAACGCGCCACCATCTCGCCGAGGCCGATCGCTGCCGACCGGCGTAGCGCGGACAATCGCGACTGCCCCAGCCGCACCGATGCGCTCGGGGCCGCCCTGGCCAACGTCATCGGCGGACCCGTCGGCCGGCACGCGCTGATCGGCCGGACCCGCTTCATGACGCCGTTGCGGGTGATGTTCCTGATCGCGTTGGTGTTCTTGGCGCTTGGCTGGTCGACGAAGGCCGCGTGCCTGCAGAGCATCGGCACCGGGCCGGGTGATCAGCGGGTCGCCAATTGGGACAACCAGCGCGCCTATTACGAGTTGTGCTACTCCGACACCGTGCCGCTCTACGGCGCGGAGTTGTTGAGCCAGGGCAAGTTTCCGTACAAGTCCAGTTGGGTCGAGACCGACAGCGGTGGTCGGCCGCAGGTCCGCTACGACGGCAAGCTCGCGGTGCGCTACATGGAATATCCGGTGCTGACCGGGGTTTACCAGTACTTGTCGATGGCGGTCGCCAAGACCTACACCACCGTGAGCAAGATCGCGCCGCTTCCGGTGGTGGCCGAGGTGGTGATGTTCTTCAACTTTGCCGCGTTCGGGTTGGCGTTGGCCTGGCTGGCGACGGTGTGGGCGACGGCGGGCCTGGCCGGCCGCCGGGTGTGGGACGCGGCGCTGGTGGGGGCGTCGCCATTGGTGATCTTCCAGATCTTCACCAACTTCGATGCGTTGGCAACGGCTTTCGCGATGAGCGGACTGTTGGCGTGGGCGCGGCGCCGCCCGGTGCTCGCGGGAGTGCTGATCGGGCTGGGGGCGGCGGCCAAGCTGTATCCGCTGTTGTTCCTGGGGCCGTTGCTGGTGTTGGGCATTCGGTCCGGGCGGCTGCGGGGCGTGGCACGCACGGCGCTGGCCGCCGCGGTGACCTGGCTCGCGGTGAATCTGCCGGTGATGGTCCTCTATCCGCGTGGCTGGTCGGAATTCTTCCGGCTCAACACCCGTCGCGGTGACGATATGGATTCGCTGTTCAATGTGGTCAAGTCGTTCACCGGTTGGCACGGGTTCGACCCGTCGCTGGGCTTCTGGGAGCCGCCGACGGTGCTCAATGCCGTTGTCACAGTTCTGTTCCTGTTGTGTTGTGCGGCAATCGGTTACATCGCGCTCACCGCTGCGCACCGGCCCCGGCTGGCGCAGCTTGCATTCCTGGTGGTGGCGGTCTTCCTACTGACCAACAAGGTGTGGAGTCCACAGTTCTCGCTGTGGCTGGTGCCGTTGGCGGTGCTGGCGGTGCCGCATCGGCGGGTGCTGTTGGTGTGGATGACGATCGATGCATTGGTGTGGGTGCCGCGGATGTACTACCTGTACGGCAACTCGAACCGTTCGCTGCCCGAGCAGTGGTTCACCACGACGGTGCTGCTGCGCGACATCGCGGTTATAGCGTTGTGCGCATTGGTGATTCGCCAGATCTACCGGCCGAGCGAGGACTTGGTGCGCTGGCAGGGCCGGGTGGACGACCACGCGGGCGGAAGCTACGACCTGGCGCCGGATGCACCGCCTGGCTGGCTACCGAAGTGGTTGCGGCCCAAATCTGCGCGGCATCAGCCGGCGGGCCCGGAAGCCGAATTGGTGGGGGAGAGAGCCTGATGCAGATCGCCATTCCGCTGTTCCCGCGGTTCACCGCCTTGGATGCCGTCGGGCCCTACGACGTCCTGCAGCGCCTGCCATCGGCGCAGGTGGTGTTCGTGGGTCGAGAGCGCGGCGAGGTCCGCACCGAAAACGGCATGCTGGGCGTGACGTGCGATGCCACCTTCGACGAGGTCGATTCGCCCGACGTCGTGGTGGTCCCCGGCGGCATCGGCACCCGTGTACTCATCGGCGATGAAACCATCAGCGGCTGGCTGCGAGCGGTCCATCCGGGCACCATTTTCACCACCTCGGTGTGCACCGGGGCGCTGCTGCTCGGCGGTGCCGGATTGCTCGACGGCCTTACCGCGACCACCCACTGGGCCGCCGTCGACGAACTGAACAATTTGGGTGCGCGGTATGTGCCGGAACGGGTCGTCGAGCATCTGCCGCAGCGCATCATCACCGCCGCTGGGGTGTCCAGCGGCATCGACATGGCGCTGCGGTTGGTGGAACTGCTTGTCGACCGCGAGGCCGCGCAGGCGATCCAATTGCTCATCGAGTACGACCCCCAGCCCCCGTTCGACGCGGGCTCGGTGGCCAAGGCCGATGACGCGACACGGGCCAGGGCCGCGGAGTTCCGGACGGAGCGGAAGTGATTTCCCAGGTCGGCACGGCGTCCGGTACCCTGATGCGGTTGCCGACGCAGGCGACCCTCCTGCCACGGAACGTCCGTGGCCGCTCAGACCAGAGGAGGTGATGAGGTCCCTATGCGTCCATACGAAATCATGGTCATCCTTGACCCCACGCTCGACGAACGCACCGTCGCCCCGTCCTTGGAGACGTTCCTGAACGTCGTCCGCAAAGACGGTGGAACGGTCGAGAAGGTCGACATCTGGGGCCGGCGGCGGCTGGCGTACGAGATCGCCAAGCACGCCGAAGGCATCTATGTCGTCGTCGACCTGAAGGCCGAGCCCGCGACGGTCTCCGAGCTTGACCGCCAGCTGAGCCTGAACGAGTCGGTGTTGCGCACCAAGGTGATGCGCACCGACAAGCACTAGCAGTCCCTGTCGGGGCCGGTGCCTACGCTTGTTCGTGAACAACCATCAGGCCAGGACCAGGTAAGAATCAGGCGGGACCAAGGAGGACATTGTGGCTGGTGACACGACTATCACGGTCGTTGGAAACCTCACTGCTGACCCGGAACTGCGGTTCACGCCGTCGGGTGCTGCCGTGGCGAACTTCACCGTTGCGTCAACGCCGCGGATTTATGACCGCCAGAGCGGGGAGTGGAAGGACGGCGAAGCGCTGTTCCTGCGCTGCAACATCTGGCGGGAAGCGGCCGAGAACGTGGCCGAAAGCCTGACCCGCGGCGCGCGGGTGATCGTCACCGGCCGGCTCAAGCAGCGGTCCTTCGAGACCCGCGAAGGCGAGAAGCGCACCGTCGTCGAGGTCGAGGTCGACGAGATCGGACCTTCGCTGCGGTATGCCACTGCCAAGGTCAACAAGGCCAGCCGCAGCGGCGGTGGCGGTGGTTACAGCGGCGGCGGCGGTGGCGGATCCCGGCAGTCTGCGCCGGCCCAGTCCGGCGGATCCGGCGACGACCCGTGGGGCAGCGCCCCGGCATCGGGTTCGTTCGGCGGCGGAGACGACGAACCACCCTTCTGATTTAGAGAACCCCAGAGCACGAGAACGGAAGAACAACAGACATGGCCAAGTCCACCAAGCGGCGCCCGGCTCCGGAGAAGCCGATCAAAGCGCGCAAATGCGTTTTCTGCGCCAAGAAAGACCAGCAGATCGACTATAAGGACACCACGTTGCTGCGCACCTACATCAGCGAGCGCGGCAAGATCCGCGCCCGCCGGGTCACCGGCAACTGTGTACAGCACCAGCGGGACATCGCGGTCGCGGTGAAGAACGCCCGCGAGGTCGCCCTGCTGCCCTTCACCTCCTCGACGCGGTAACCCCCGCGCGCGCAACGAAAGTACTCAACGATGAAGCTGATTCTCACGGCTGACGTCGACCACCTCGGTTCCGTCGGCGACACGGTCGAGGTCAAGGACGGATACGGTCGTAACTTCCTGCTGCCGCGCGGTCTGGCGATCGTCGCGTCCCGCGGTGCCCAGAAGCAGGCCGACGAGATCCGTCGGGCCCGGGAGACGAAGACGGTCCGCGACCGCGAGCACGCCACCGAACTCAAGACCGCGATCCAGGCGCTCGGCCCGGTCGCCCTGCCGGTGAAGACCGCGGCCGACAGCGGCAAGCTGTTCGGTTCGGTGACCGCCGGCGACGTGGTGGCCGCCATCAAGAAGGCGGGCGGTCCCAACCTGGACAAGCGGATCGTCCGGCTGCCCAAGGCACACATCAAGTCGGTCGGCACCCACCCGGTGGTCGTGCACCTGCATCCAGAAATCGACGTCGAGGTGGCGCTCGAGGTCGTCGGCCAGAGCTAACTCGCCACTGTCCTACTCACCCGGTGTGGCCGCTCCTGATCGGCCGCACCGGGTTTTCGCGTGCCCGGAGCTGGCGAACAGATTCCGGCCGCCGATCGACCGACGGCGTAACCTGCCATTCACGCGGCGAAAATGTCACCGAAAACCAACACGCCCGAGGCGATAACCTGCGCCGACACGCCGTAGCACTTCTTGTCCACACCACTTTCGTGGCGTTGTATGGCGGTCATCAGCAGTGATGTCCTAGCCCCCCGCAGTGATCCACAAGTTCTCCACACCCCCCTTAACACTGGCGTCGATGGATATGCACACACGATGCACAGCTTCATGAACAACGGCCTTTGAAGGATGCGCCAGCAACGTTTACGTTCATCCCGGCGCCTTGGCCAATTGGGGCCATGAGGTGGGACGGGGGTGGGTGTCAGTGCCTTGACTTACGCTCTGAATCGCGTTCTTCGAATATATGTTCGGTGCTAAGTCAAGAGGAGGTGAGGGCCGATGGCGGTCGTTGACGATCTGCCACATCCCGGGATGGATTCCCCGCCTCCGAGTGAGGATTACGGTCGTCAGCCGCCCCAGGATCTCGCCGCAGAGCAGTCCGTGCTGGGCGGGATGCTGCTGAGCAAGGACGCCATCGCCGACGTCCTGGAGCGGCTGCGGCCCGGTGATTTCTACCGGCCGGCACACCAGAACGTCTACGACGCCATTCTGGATCTCTACGGCCGGGGCGAGCCGGCGGATGCCGTAACGGTGGCCGCCGAGCTGGATCGTCGCGGGCTGCTGCGCCGCATCGGCGGGGCGCCGTATCTGCACACGCTCATTTCCACGGTGCCGACGGCGGCCAACGCGGGTTACTACGCCACCATCGTCGCCGAGAAGGCCCTGCTGCGGCGTCTGGTCGAGGCCGGCACGCGGGTGGTGCAGTACGGTTACGCCGGGGCGGACGGCGCCGACGTGGCCGAGATCGTCGACCGGGCGCAGGCCGAAATCTACGAGGTGGCCGAGCGGCGGACGTCAGAAGACTTCGTCCCGCTCGAGGATCTGTTGCAGCCGACGATGGACGAGATCGACGCGATCGCGTCCAATGGCGGCATTTCGCGTGGCGTGCCGACGGGCTTCACCGAGCTGGACGAGGTCACCAATGGGTTGCACCCGGGGCAGATGATCATCGTCGCGGCGCGGCCGGGTGTGGGGAAGTCCACGCTCGGGCTGGATTTCATGCGGTCATGCTCTATCAAGCACCGGATGGCCAGCGTGATCTTCTCTCTGGAGATGAGCAAGACTGAGATTGTTATGCGGCTGCTATCGGCTGAGGCCAAAATCAAACTCGCCGACATGCGCTCGGGTCGCATGAACGACGACGACTGGACCCGGCTGGCGCGGCGAATGAGCGAAATCAGTGAGGCGCCACTGTATATCGATGATTCACCGAACCTGACGATGATGGAGATTCGTGCCAAGGCGCGGCGGCTGCGGCAGAAGGCCAACTTGAAGCTCGTGGTGGTTGACTACCTGCAGCTGATGTCGTCCGGCAAGAAGGTCGAGTCACGCCAGATCGAAGTGTCCGAATTCTCCAGGCATCTCAAGCTTTTGGCCAAGGAGCTCGAGGTACCTGTGGTGGCCATCAGCCAGCTCAACCGTGGTCCTGAGCAGCGCACGGATAAGAAGCCCATGCTGTCCGACCTTCGCGAGTCGGGGAGCCTGGAGCAGGATGCGGATATGGTGATCCTGCTGAATCGCCCCGATGCCTTTGAGCGTGACGATCCACGTGGGGGAGAAGCGGATTTCATTCTGGCCAAACATCGTAACGGCCCGACCAAGACGGTGACAGTCGCGCACCAGCTGCACCTGTCGCGGTTCGCCAACATGGCAAGATAGATTCTGAGGTCGGAAGCGCCGGATTTGAGCGCAAACGTGTCGGTAGCCGTCGGTATGTTTAAGATGTGGCTGCACATGGTGATTCGCGTTTTGTATCTGACCCAGATGCCGTAAAAGCAGCCTCTGGCCAAAGCGGTGTTGGGCCGCTAAGTGGTGGCACGGTTCCGCGAAAGTTGCGGATCACGCGGGCAGACAATGGCATCGATACGCCATTGGACGACTTGATGCAGACTGACGAGTGTCCGCTCGTGTGGTCCGTAGACAACAGAATGCGGCTTACCAGGCGTCGTGCCGCCGGCGAGATCTCTACTCGGAGTCAACCGTCCGTGCGTCTGGGCCTAGCTTCGGGCCGCCAACTCGACATGATACCGAGCCAACAACTGTGCAGAATTGATGGTTGGGTTTCACTGGCGCAGTTGAGGATCGGTGCCAGAATTGCCGTCCTCCGCAGGATTGGCGAGCCGGTTCAGACGGTCAGGATGCACGATTCAGAGGTGATCCTGCTGGCGCACATGATCGGCGACGGATCATGCGTCAAGCGTCAACCGATTCGATATGCGTCCATTGACGAGGCCAATTTGACGGCAGTGACGATGGCCGCGACTCACTTTGGGGTGACGGCTATTCGTGATGAGTACGCAGCCGCGCGTGTGACGACGTTGCGGCTGCCCGCCCCTTATCGTTTGACGCACGGCAGGCGTAACCCAATTGCAGAATGGCTCGACGGACTTGGCCTGTTCGGACTGCGCAGTCATGAGAAATTCGTCCCCGCAGCTGTTTTCGGGCTCCCGAACGAACAGGTCGCGTTGTTCTTGCGGCATCTTTGGGCGACCGATGGTTCGGTGCGGTGGGATGCAAAGACGGCGCAAGGCCGGGTTTACTACGCCTCGACCAGCCGCCGCCTAGTAGAGGATGTCATGCACCTGTTGCTGCGCATGGGTGTGCAAGGCCGTATTACGCGGACGGGGAAAGTGGGCTACCGCGACTGTTGGTTCCTCTCGATCGACCGGGCCTCGAATCAGATCGCTTTCTTAACGAAGGTGGGCGTGCATGGCGAACGCGGACTCAAGGCGCAGGAGGTTGTCGCGGCGCTCGCCGGGCGGACCCGCAGGCCAGGAACGGACACCATTCCGGTGGAGGTGTGGGAGCATGTCAATGCCATCCTTGTGAAAAGGGGCTGGTCAGACAAGGACTTTGCGACCGCAACGAAAACGAGGTATGACGGTCCGCGGATGTGGACTCATGCGCCGGGACGGACGAGGTTGCATCGGCTGTCTGTGATTCTGGCCGACTCGGCCTTGCACGACCTGGCTACGAGCGATGTCTATTGGGATCGGGTGGTCGATATCAACAACTTGGGCCGCCATGATGTGTGCGAGCTTCTCGCGAGTGAGACATATCCTTTGGTGACCCAGGGGGCTTTGGTGCGGTGGTCCACGGTTTGACGCTTACACTGCACACACAGCCGAGATCGGGCCGCATGCGGCGGTACGATACCCGGCGGGTTTCGCGGTTCGGCCTGTAGGGCCACGGCGCTGAAGACGGGGAGCCCGATCGCCGCACGACCGCCATCCAACACGTCTACGTCGGCTTTACACCTATAGCAGAATGACTTAGTCGTGCAATGTTTTGCGCATTGTGGGCCGGACTCGGGTGAGTCCACGTCCCGCCGCTACGAAGGACAGCTTGGTTCAACCGCTCCTTCGCTCGGTTGCCGTACCGGCGTCTACTCGGGCTGGCACCGCGGTGGCCGTTCGAGACGACCAGTTCGTGCTGGTCAGGATCGCGGCGGTGAGCTGTCTGATATTCCCGGCGAGGACGTCAACGACGGAGGGTTCTGGTCGACGCTTCTGGTGTGCCGCTGACAGCACCCGCCGCCGCACGCTGATCACGATGGCAATATTCCGGCGAGCATTGGCTATTTGGCCAGTATCGCCCGTTGCGCACCGCCGCTACGTTCGAGTTGCCTCCGCTCTGAAGGGACAATCGATGCCAAGTTCAAGACGGCTCGCGGGCCGTCTCCAGTGATTGCCGTTGTGCCGCAGGTCAATCGGCGGCCCAGCGTGGCAATGATTCCATTTCCCGGCCTGACGATGTTGGACCTCATCGGGCCCTACGAGACACTCCGCGAACACACTGACGTGCATCTCCTGGGGTCCACCACCGACGAGTTCTTCTCGGACAGTGGTGCGCCGTTCCGTGCGACTGAACTGCTCTGCGATGCGGCGGATTTCTACGATGTCGTCTTCGTTCCGGGCGGCAACGGAACGGCCGACGCTATGCGAGACCCGCAAATCATCGACTTCCTCGTGACGCGGGGGCCGCGAGCCCGCTATGTTACGTCCGTTTGCACCGGTTCGCTGGTGTTGGGGGCCGCAGGACTGCTGAATGGGTACCGAGCGACGACGCACTGGTCGATGTTGGACGCGCTGCCCTTCTTTGGGGCCATACCAGCCGAGGAACGCGTCGTCATCGACCGCAATCGGATCACCGGTGGTGGTGTCACCGCAGGAATCGACTTCGGCTTGCTGCTCCTTGCTGAACTGTTCGACGAAGAAACGGCACGCTATGCGCAACTGCTTTTGGAGTACGACCCCGCGCCGCCGTTCGACGGCGGATCACCGCGGTCGGCGACCCAAGACACCGTTCAATACATCAAGGAGTACGTCGCAGGGTTGATGGCCTCTTGCAAAGAGCTTGCCGCACAGCACAAGTCTTAGAAAGGTATGCCCGATGCCCGGAGCCAAGCCGTACGGCCGGTTGCAATATAGGGAGGTCAACGGTAAGCGGATGGCTTACATCGACGAGGGCCAAGGCGATGCCATCGTGTTCCAGCACGGCAACCCGAGCTCGTCGTACCTGTGGCGCAACGTTATGCCACACGTGGAAGGACTGGGCCGGCTCGTTGCCTGCGATCTGATCGGGATGGGCGCATCGGACAAACTGGATGATCCGGGACCCGACAGCTACCGCTACCACGAAAACCGCGAATACCTTTTCGCACTTTGGGACGCACTCGATCTCGGCGATCGCGTGACGCTCGTCCTACACGACTGGGGCGGTGCGCTGGGATTCGATTGGGCCAACCAACACCGTGACAGGGTCGCCGGGATCGTGCACATGGAAACCGTCTCCGTGCCGATGGAGTGGGACGATTTCCCCGAAGAGGTCGCGCAAATGTTTCGGGCCTTCCGCTCCCCGCAGGGCGAGGCGATGGTACTGGAGAACAACGACTTCATCGAGGGCGTGTTGCCGTCCATCGTGATGCGCACCCTCAGCGACGAAGAGATGAACTACTACCGCCAGCCATTCCTCCACCCCGGCGAGGATCGACGGCCCACCCTGTCGTGGCCGCGCGATGTCCCGCTCGCCGGCGAACCTGCCGAGGTGGTCAAGGTCATCGAGGAATTCGGTACCTGGCTGGCGGCGAGCGACGTCCCCAAGTTGTTCGTCCGCGCGGATCCCGGAGTGATTCAGGCCAAGCAGCGCATTCTCGACGTCGTGCGTAGCTGGCCCAACCAAACCGAAATCACGGTACCCGGAACGCATTTCGTCCAGGAGGACAGCGCAGACGAGATCGGCGAGGCGATCGCCTCCTTCGTGCGGAAGATCCGGGCGGGCGATTCCACCAATGTCAGCCCGGGTGACCCGCATGCGTCCCAACACGTGCCCGCGTCTTGACGGCCTCTCACCGCAATTGGATCCTCGGCCGGATGACCTCAATGGCGCAGCGGCTACCGGTCGTGCTGCCGTGCTCATTGGTCGAAGGTCCTTTCGACCGGCTCGGCGAGCAGCGATATCAGTGGCGCGACGTCGGCAGCCTCCGACAGTCCGAGTACGGCATTCTCGATGGCGCTAACTCGAGAGACCGACATCACGCTCGTCGCGAGGTTGCGGAATTTCGCGACCACTTCGCCGTTGGTCACCGGATCCGCCGGGTTGCCGTGCGGTGCAATCACCGACGCCGAGTCGTGGCTACCGTCGGCGAACGTGAGCGTGATATGTGTCTGAAAGCGCTGCGCGATCGGAAGCTCATCAATGCTTCGGTCCAGCTCTACATTGGTGCGGCGCAGTAGGTTCCACACATCGTCCGCATCGAGGCGTGCGGCGGTGAATTGCTCGGGCAGTGCGACACCGTCCAGCAGGGTGACAGCCGCCGCGTAACCGATGTTCATCTGCGCGCCGATAACTGTGAGCGGACGTTGCGGTGTCCACCAACCATGGTGGTAGACGACATCGCCGACGCGAATGTCAATGCGTTCGATCACCCGCCTGCCCTGGCGCTCGCGCAGCATCTGGGCGGCCTCGACCGCGCCGTGCAACCCGCCCATCACGGCCCACGACTTGACCATGATCTGCATCGTCTCCCAGCGTGTCCCGAGGCCCCGTGTCACCTCGTCGGCGTCCGGATGGTGTCCCTCGCCGTACACGGACAGGAAGCCGCCGTACGGGCGCTCGAGTACCTGATCGATGCCGGTGTATCCGGCCTGTGCCAATGCGGCGGAGTAGAACCCGTTTCGGGCCGCGAACCCGTGTTGCATCCGTTTGCCCATCGCTTCGTACTGCGCCGACATCAGGCCGGCGGATTGTGTTGCGGCGAAGCCGACGGCGTCCTCGAGGACAGCCGGGCTCGACCGACGCACCTTGCCGCTGGCGACCGCGGACGCGATACCTCCGAAGATCGGGCCGGAATGCCAACCGCGTGAGAGCATTTCGGTGCCGTGCAGGGCGGCGCCGATCCGCGGGCCGGTTTCGAAACCCGCGACCGCAGCGACCAGGAAATCCCGGCCGCTGACGGGGCCTCCGACGTGGGCAGCCGTAGCGAGCAACGCAGGCACGATCGCCGACGCCGAATGTAGGGGAGCCGTCGGATGGAAGTCGTCGAGCTCGAAACCCTGGATGAAAGTGCTGTTCAGGATGGCTGCGCCCGCCGGGGTAATCGTTCGGCCCGTACCGATTACCGCGGCCGCGCCGGGACCTTCGATATCGCACACGGCGGAGGTTGCAATACGCGACCACGGAAGCTGCGCCCCGACGAGCGCGCACCCGAGTCCATCCAGCAGCAAGTGTGTGGCGCGTTCACAGACGGCCTGCGGGATCTGGTCGTGTGTCAACGCGTGTACCCAGCTCACCAATCGGCCGGTTGGCCCGGCAGGTGCGGTCGCTGCCGCATCAGAGTTGGCCCTAGCGGTATCAGAGGGGGGCTGCATCCCTTGATCGCAGCGGCTCACGATGACAAGCATCAGTTAACTTGCATACCAAGCAAGTAATCTCCGAGTGTGGCGATTACCGGGCTGCGCGGCTTGCACCTGCTGGAGACGTTGGCCGGCATGCGGCAACCCGCCGCGCTACGTGACATCGCGAAACGAGCCGGATTATCGGAGTCATACGCCTTCCGGCTCTTACAGACGCTGGAAGCCGAAGGCTATTTGCACCACCTCGGACGCTCCGGCTATCGGTTGGGCAGCCGTGCCATCGCACTGGCCGCCGTCATCGGCCCGCGACCGGCGATGATGCGCCTGATTTTTCCCGTTGTGGCACGTCTGGCCAACACCAGCGGGGAGTCGGTCGCCGTGCACTTGCGGGCAGGGGACGCGCGCGTCCTGATACTTGCCGTGCCCGCACCATCGGGGCCGATCGCCGATCCCTCGGGTGTGCTTGGCGAACGGTCGCCGCTGACGTCGGGAGCCAGCGGAAGGGTGATCCTGGCGCACCTACCGCAGGCGGAACTCGATCACCTTGCTCTCGACAGTTCGCTCGCCGGGCGACTCGCCGCGATCCGCGAACGGGGATACGAAACCTCGTTCGGTGAGAACCACCCCGGTGTCAACGGCGTCTCCGTGCCGTTGCTGGCCATACCCGACGTTTCAACGGTTCCGCCAACAGCGCTCGGCTCGATGACCATTGCCGGCCCGGCTGAGCGATTGTCACCCGCCGCCCTGGCGCGTCTGGCGACTCCACTGCGCGGCGCCTCTGGTGATCTCGGTCCTCGGCTGGCAGCAGTGCTGGGCCCAAACCCCGGTGCGACCATCGAGGCACACGATCTCTAGGCCGCCAATACCGCTTGTTGTTTTCCCTCTTGACCCGGCCTATCGAGTCATCGCAGCTTCGGCGATGGTGTGCGCCAGCTCGGTAGGCACCGACAGAAACGGGGAGTGCCCTGATGGCAGCCGGCGTACTTCGCTGGCGCGGGCGGCGAAGACGTCTTGGCCCTGGCCGAACGCGGTGTCGCGCTCGCAGATCACGTAGGTCGACGGAACCGTGCGCCATGCGGCGCGGGTCAGCGGCTGGGTCACGGCCGGGTAGCTGAACGGCTGCAGCCGCATCGACGCCCGCTCGGCATCGTCGACTGCAATATCGTTGAAGAACAACCGCATTGGTTCGGATACCGTCATTTGATTGCCGTCGATCACCCACCACGGCAGCGGCGTCCCGCCTGCAGCGGCGAGCAACGACTCGCCTGCATCCAATTGAAATGCACACACGTAAACGAGGTGGGCGACGTTCGCGTGGTCCGCGGCGGCTTCGGAGACCACGGCTCCGCCGTAGGAGTGCCCGACCACCACCACCGAAGTGTCGATAGCTGCGATGCAATCGCTGACCAGCGCCGCGTCGTCGTACAAACCGAAGTTTCCTGCGCCCTGGGAGGCTGTGGTCGGTAGGTCGACGAGCCGCACCTGCCACCCATCCTGGGCGAGGATGGGGGTCACGCCGTCCCACACCCAAGAGTGCATCCACGCGCCGTGCACCAGTAGCAGCGTCGGTCGTGAATCAGCCATCCTCATAACATCTTTCGCATATTGCTCGGCCGATCCGAGCTCTTGTGTGACCACTACCTCAGGAGCCTGGGTGGTCGCTGTGAGATCCGGTCACCTTCCTGACGCACGTACCACTCGGTCACGCATCAGCGCCGACCAATACCCCCTATCGAGTTTTCCTATAACGGGGTCGGAATTGTCTCGGTGCCAACGCTCTTAATAGCTGTGGAACCAACCGAAAGGACCATCACCGTGAGCAACGGCATCAAGATCGGCGTTCAGCTTTGGCCCGGCGGAACGCCCGACTACCGCACCTGGCGCGAGGCGGTCATCCGCGCCGACCAGTCCGGAATAGACGCGATCTTCGGCTATGACCACTTCCACCGACCGGCAGTCGAAATCGTGGACGGCCAGCCCCGCGTGCTGCCCGTGCAGCCCGACGTCAACAACTTCGAGGGCTGGACCGCGCTCGCCTCATGGGGTGAGATCACCAGCAACGCCCAGATCGGCCTGCTGGTCACCGGGATCGGCTACCGCAATCCAGACCTGCTTGCCGACATGGCCCGCACGGTCGACCACATCAGCGGCGGCCGCGTGATCCTCGGACTCGGATCAGGTTGGTATGAAAAGGATTACACCGTCTACGGCTACGACTACGGAACGGTCAAATCACGGATGGACCTGTTCGAGGAGGGGTTGGCGCGCATCGAGAATCGGCTCGCGGCTTTGCAGCCCGCGCCGATCCGGGAGATCCCCATCCTCATCGGGGGGTCCGGCGAACGTCGGGTCATGCCGCTGGTCGCTCGCCACGCGCATATCTGGCACAGTTACCTTGACCTGCCAGCCTTTCGGCAGAAGAACGACCTGCTCAAACAACTCGCCGCCGAAGCCGGCCGCGACGCCAGCCGGATCGAACGATCCGTAGGCTGGACCGGCCGTGAGAACGCCGATGCCTACGTGGCCGAAGGCGTCACCATGTTCACCGCTGAGATCCACCCTGACGACAACGGCTACGACTTCACCGAGGTCAACGACATGCTCGCGTGGCGCGATACCCGCTAACCCTCCTGTAGCACAGCCGAATTCACGCCTGGATATTCTCGAGATCGTCCAGGAGCCGCGGATGCCTGGGCCGCCAGCCCAGGACTTCGCGGGTGTATCGGCTCGTCGCTGGTTGGTCCATCGCGAAGAGCGGGCCGAACGGCCCGAAATGTTCGTGCGGCACCGGTTGGACCGGCAGGCCCAACCGGCGGCCGATCACGTCCGCAATGTCGCGTACCGCGACCCCTTCGTCGTTGACTGCGTGCCAGGCGGTGCCGGCCGGCGCCCCTTCCAGCGCCAGCCTGAACAACACCGCGGCGTCACGTGCATGCACGGCCGGCCATCGTTGGGCGCCATCGCCGGGATAGCCGACCACGCCGTTCGCCCGCGCCGCCTCGGTCAGCAGGCCGGCGAATCCGCCCTTGCCCTCGTTGTGCACGGTGCGCGGCAGGCGTACGGCGCTACTGCGCACCCCACTCGAGGCCAGCTCCAGCAGCGCCATCACCGCGCGGGCGCGGCCGCCGACCGGCCCCTCGGTTTGCAGCGGATCGGCCTCAGTGGAGGCCCGCTCGGGCGCCCACGGCGTCCCTGAAGCGGTGACGATCGGACGATCACTACCGACCAGTTCGTCCCCCATCGCCGCCAGTGCGGCGCTTTCCTCTGCGACGGATCGCGCGAGCGCTTCCGCGCTGCCGTAGTCGCGCCCGAAAGCCAGGTGAATCACGCCGTCGGCCTGCTTGACACCGGTCCGGAGGACATCCAGGTCCGACAGCCCTCCTCGCAGCGTTTCAGCACCGGCTCGCTTGAGCAGGGCCTCCGATGAGTCCGAGCGCGCCAGGGCGAGAACGGTATGACCGCTGCCGAGCAACTCGGTGATGACGGGTGAGCCGATCGTGCCGGTACCGCCGGTGACGAAGACGTGCATGGAAGCTCCCTGCAGAGTGATGGGACAATGATCCCATCACTGTACCAGCCTGACGGGACAATTGTCCCATCACTACGATGGCTCGCATGGCTCGATGGGAACCGGGGGCGCGCGAACGGCTGGTGCTTGCCGCGGTCGACCTGTTCACCGAGCAGGGGTACGACGCCACCACCGTGGCCCAGATCGCCGAGCGGGCGGGGGTCACCAAGAGCACCTTCTTTCGGCACTTTCCGGACAAGCGCGAGCTATTGGTCGCGGGCCAGGAGTCGTTGTGCCGGTTACTCGCCGACGGCATTTCCGAAGCGCCGGAAGGGGCCAGCCCGCTGGAGGCGGTCGCCGCGGGCCTTGAGCGAGCGTCCGGCGCGATGGGCCCGGTCAATCGCGAGATCGGGCCACGCCTCAAGGCCGCCGTTGCCGCCAGCACCGAACTCCAGGAGCGGGACGCCCTCAAGAGCGTCGGCCTGGCCGCGGCCATGTCAGCGGCTCTGGTCGCTCGCGGGGTGCCGGACCTGCCGGCCCAGCTGGCTGCGGAGCTGGGAGTCCTGGCCTTCAAGCGGGGCTACGCGCAGTGGGCCGAAGGAGACCGCGACGACGGGGCAGCGCTTGCCGCCCATGCCCGGGCCGCCCTCGACGAATTGCGCGCCGCCGCAGGGTCATTGGGCTGAGCGCAGGCATGCGACCGCGCTAGGTTTCGATCGCCTGACGGGCGGCTCGGTACGTCACGTACTGTGCAGACCGTGGATATCAATGGAGCTAGCGCAATCGTCACCGGAGGGGCGTCGGGGATCGGAGCGGCGACCGCCCGCCAACTCGCCGCCAAGGGTGCCCGAGTCGTCGTCGCCGACCTGCAGGCCGAACGCGGACAGGAACTCGCACACGAGATCGGCGGGGTGTTCGTCAACGTCGACGTGACGAACACCGAACAGATCGAAGACGCGGTCAACACCGCAGCCGACCTTGGTCCGCTACGGGCGCTGGTGAACTCGGCGGGCGTGGGCTGGGCGCAGCGCACCATCGGCAAGGACGGTGAGTTCGCTTCTGCGCACAATCTGGACGCGTACAAGAAGGTGCTCGCGATCAACCTGGTCGGCACGTTCGACTGCATCCGACTGGCCGCGACGGCGATGAGCCGAAACGAGCCGACCGAGACCGGTGAACGCGGTGCGATCGTGAACATGACCAGTGTCGCGGCCTTCGACGGCCAGATCGGCCAAGCGGCGTACTCGTCCTCCAAGGGCGGCGTCGTCGGATTGACCCTTCCGGTCGCGCGCGACCTGTCCGCGGTCGGTATCCGAGTCAACACCGTGGCGCCCGGCCTCATCGACACCCCGATCTACGGCGAAGGCGAACATTCCGAGGCCTTTAAAGCGAAATTGGGCGAGTCCGTGCTCTTTCCGCACCGCCTGGGCAAGCCGGACGAATTGGCGTCCATGGTCATCGAATTGATCACCAACTCGTACATGAACGCCGAAGTCGTTCGCGTTGACGGCGGAATCCGGATGCCACCGAAATAGATGCGCCGCTGCGTCGACGGACGTTGACGCTCGCCAACCTGCCCCCATGAGCACCCGAAGTCCCCGACGCGTTCTAAGACGGATGGACGTAAAGGCTTGCCGGCAGGCGAAACCATCCGGAGGTGCAGGCGCCGACACCAGTTCGGCTGAACTGGCGTCTGAATCGCGATCTGTTGCTTCGGGCAGCGAGCCGGGCCGGCGGCGGTTACGGCAAGCCGTTATTGCCGTCGTTGCCCAGCAGTAGTCCTCCAATTCCGCCGGCCCCGGCTTTGCCGTCGGTGCTGCCGGTCCCGCCGTTGCCGCCGTTGCCGCCGGCGCCGATCAGCACGGCACCCGCTCCGGTGCCGCCTGCCCCGCCGGTCCCTCCGGTTTCTATCGCGGCGCTGCCTCCAGCCCCGCCACTGCCACCGTTGCCGATCTGCCCCGCTCTACCCCCAGCCCCGCCGGCACCACCGGTTGAAAGGCCAACGGTGCCACCGCCTGATCCGCCGGACCCGCCCGAGCCGAACAGCAGGCCGGCGTTGCCGCCGGCACCACCGGCGCCGCCTTGGCTGGTCAGACTGAAGCCGCCGGCACCACCTGCGCCGCCGGAGCCGAAGAGCAGGCCGGCGTTACCGCCGACCCCGCCGGCACCACCGGTTGAAAGGCCAACGGTGCCACCGCCTGATCCGCCGGACCCGCCCGAGCCGAACAGCAGG
>NZ_LZKQ01000270.1 GCF_001668675.1 Mycobacterium asiaticum
CGGCCCGCTACGCTGCCACCTGTACCCACCAATGAACGACTCTCGTTCGCCGTGGACCATTTCACGGGGTCCGGTCACTCGACTTTAAGCAGGGTGCTTTCATTCATGCGGGTTCCGATTGGGCAATGAGGGCGTCGAGTCTGGAGACGAGCTTGTGGTGCCGGTCTGCTTCGTCGATCCATCCCCGCTTTTCGGCGTCTGTGGCCAGGTCTTGGGCGTCGATGCGTTGGGCGGCAAGGACGGCGAGGTGGGTGGAGTCGGTGTGAAAGCTTGGGCAGTGTTCGCAGATGTTGGCATAGGGGCAGGATCCTTGCGCGGGTGCTCGCAGGCAGTAGCCGCCGGCGAGGCGGGATTTGATGGCTGGCGTGTCCTTCCATCCGGTGCCGGTGATATCGGTGATCGGCAGGTGGACTGCGGTCGCCGGGAGCGGGCCGATGTGGCTTTTCGCCAGGTCCAGGGCGCGTTCGTATTCGGTGCGCACGGTGTGGTCGAAGAGGTGGGCGTAGCGCAGGCTCATCTGGGTGGAGACGTGTCCGAGCAGTGCCATCAGCGCTTGTAGCGATACTCCGGCGTTGATCAGCGCGGTGGCGTAGGTGTGTCGCAGTTGGTGCGGTGTGATGTGCCCGAGTCCTGCTGTGTGGGCTGCCCGGTTCAGTTCTTCGCGTACTGCGTTCTGGGAGAGGCGTTTTCCATGGTGGGTGAACAGGAAGTCTGCTGGGGCTCCGGTGCGGGGATGGATCATGGGTCGCCCGGATGAGCGGGTCGTGGTGATGCGGTCCACGAGGGTGAGTACCTCGTCGTCGACGGGGATCATGCGTTCGGAGTTGAGCTTGCCGAGGGGAACTTTGAGCCAGGAACCTTGTCCGGGGATCTCGTGGATGCAGTCGAGTTCGAGGTCAAGCAGTTCGCCGATGCGCAATCCGCATGCCCGCTGCACCAGCAGTGCATCGGCGGCCAGCCGGTAGGGTGATTTCGCTAGTGCGGCAGTGAGTTTGCGGTCTGCGTCGACGGGGAGGTATCGAGGCAGGCAGCGGGGTGGCCGTGGCAGGTCGGTGCGGAAGATCAGACGCCGCGGTGGGGCGTCGTCCCATCCCCATTCGGTGATCTCGGCCAGGAAGTTGCCCACCGCGTGGATGCGTCTGATCCGGTCTGCGACGGTGATCGGCTCTCCGGTAACGCTGTTGGTGGCGGTGGTCAGCGAGGTGATGAACGGTTCGATGTGACGGCGGCGGTCCAGTTGGTCCAGTGAGGTCAAGCTGGGGTCGGCGGTGGCGAGGTATCGGCCGAAATGGGCCAATCGGGTGGCCAGGGTGCTGACCGTTTTGGGTACGCAAGTGGCGTATTTACGGTTCAGGTAGGCCACAAACGCCGGTTGCAGCGCCGCGGGAACATCGGCCATGCGCTGCTCGAGGGTCAATGCTGTGACTGCTGGCGGTGTTTGGTTCTCGAGCACCCCGAGGTGGAAGAGAATCTGGCGGGCACTGTGGGTGGTGCTGCGATAGTGTCTGGCTCCGCGTCCGGTACGTTCCTGGCGAACATCGCAGGCGTGCAGCAACTCCTGCAGGTCGTCTTCACGTAGGTAGGTCAAGGGGCGGCCGGTCTGAATCAGCAGCCGGGCGATGATCTGCGAGCCGATGGCCGAGGCGACCCGTTCAGTGAAGCCCAGTTCCAATGCTGCGCTGATGAACTGATCGAGATCGGGCTGCAGGCAACTGTCGGTAAGCTCATGCCACAAGCTCGACAGCTTGCGGTGGACGAGGTAGTCGTAGCCCGGTTGCAGTCGTCTACTTACCATCAAGAAGGTGATGAAGGGGCGTGTCGAGCTGTTCGCAGCCAACTGCTTGTCCAGCGGAATGTCGGCCCACGCCTGGACTCGGGGCCAGCGCCGCAGGAACGATCGGGCGGCTTGGCTGTAGGCGGTGTTGCCGCGGTCCCGTCGTTGCAGGTGCACGAGGTAGGCGGCGTAGATCTGCGCCGGCGTCTCAGGTGCGGGAACGTAATCGTGTTCGGGCAGCATCGAATTCCGCCTTGACATGGGTGGGTGCCAGATGGATGTAGCGGGCTGTGGTGTCGATGTGGGTGTGTCCGAGCAGTGCTTGCATCACCGCCAGATCCACACCGGCCTCGGCCATCGCGGTGCCGAAGGTGTGACGCAATGCATGCGGGTGACCGCCGAGCACTCCGGACTTGATCCGGTGATACCGGAAGATCGTGCGCAGCCCGGCCGCGGTCAACGGCTGACCCCGGTTGGGACCTTTGGCGACCAGGAAAAGACGGGTACACGCCCGACTCGGGTCTCTCGGCCAGCAGATAGGTTTGGACCAACCCTGCGACCTCCACATCGAGGGGAACCCGACGCTCCTTGGCGCCTTTGCCCATCACCCGCACCCAGCGGGCGCCGATGTCGACGTCAGTAACGTCGAGGGTGAGCAGCTCCCCGGATCTCAACCCGGATAACAACATGAGACCGGCCAGCGCTCGGTCACGCCAGGTCCGCAAGCTCGACAACAGCTCCGCGGTCTCGCGGCGATCCAATGCCCGCGGTAGCCGCCGCGGTTCACGCAGGCGTAGCGCGGACCGCCGTTTTGGCCGGACCAGGTGCCCGAGCAGTCCGTTGCGTTCCTCGGCGCTGACTCGCCGCGCTTCACGACCGCTGGGAATCGGACTACGCAAATCGGGGTCACGCAACGCCCGGAAGGCGAATAGGCCCGTCAAGGCAGCAAGTCGGTGGTTGATGGTGGTCGACGAGTAACGGTCGAGGCGCTTGCCGGTCATCGACACCACATTGGTAGGGCGCCCCGCGATCGGCGTCTGCCTGCAGTACCGCATGAAGTCGAGCACAGTCTCGGTGGTCACCGAACTCAAGTCGATGTTGACGCTGTCGAGCCAACGGCAAAACGCCAACAGGTCGTAGCCATAGGCACGCAGAGTTCGGGGCGAATAGTTCCGGTCGGCCAGATACCCGAGGTACTCGTTGACCAACGCATACTTCCCGACGACTGGACCGGACAACACCCAGGCGACATGGGTACCTGTCTCCAGACGCAGCTGATGCTGAATCGTCATGAGACAAGTGCAACCCTGCCAACCACCACCGGTCAAGCATTTCCCTTGCTGGCGTGTCGTTTACACGCTCCAGCTGTCTCCGATTAGCCGGTCAACAGGCAGTCGCCGACGGTGCCGAACGAGCCAAGCAACCCCCATCGCCGCATGTTCTCGCCGAAGCTCCAAGACGTGAACTGAGTCCCGTGGTCAGCGTGCAGAATCGTTGAGCCACTTCGCGTTCGGTTCTCCACGGCCATGTTGACCGCATTGTTGACCAGTGCGGTGTCAGCGGTCGTGGAGAAGGTGCGGGCCACGATCATGCGCGAGAAGCAGTCCAGGATCGCACAGCAGTACACCTTGCCGTCGCGTGCGGGATGCTCGGTGATGTCGGTGCATCACAATTCGTTGGGCCCAGTGGCGGTGAACCGCCGGTTAACCAGGTCAACTGGGGTGTCGACACCGATCAGATTCGGCTTTCGCCGCCCAGGGCGCGGCAGCCCGTACAGACCTTGTTCAGACATGATCGAGTTGACCAGCTTGAGGTTGACGTTCATGTCGTAGTCGGCCAGCAGCGCGGCGCGGACCCGTCGGCGACCGTAGGTGCCGCGAGAACGCTGGTGGATCTCGGTGATCGTGTCGGCCACAATAAGCCGCCTCACCTCCCGGTCCGGGACAGGGCGGCGCCGGTGGTATTGCAGTAGGGAACGCGTTAATCCTGTTATCCGACAAGCAGATCGGGCTGAATGCCCTTGCGCGATCAGCCCTTCAGCGATCGCGCGTCGGCGTTTTGGGGGCACCACCGCCTGCTCATCGAACAACTCGCAAGCATCGCGGGTCAACGCCAGCTCCGCCTCGAGGTGCGCGATGCGCTTGTGGGCGGCAGCCAGCTCGTCGGCCTCCACACTCAGGGTGCCCTCGATGACTCCGGCATCGATGAGAGCCTGACGTTTCCAGCGGAACAGGGTCGCCTGGCAGATACCGGTCTCGGCCGCCACGGCGACCACCGGTTCACCCGACCGAAGCCGCGCAACGATTTGCCGGCGCACCGAAGACGAATACATACGGGGCATATGACCTCCCGATGATCACTCTGCCCTCGACTCTCACAACGGTGGACCAACAACACGGGTACAGATCTCATGGATCAATGAATCGGGGTCAGGCCATTACGTCGGCCGCCCGGCGTCGCCGCCCCGGGAGGCGGCTAGGGATACCTATCGTTATTTTCCAGTTCGGGTCCATCTGCACGCCAACGCCCGAACGCTCGGCGGCGGACCTGAAGCTCACTCGCCTGGCTGAACTGACCACCGCCCTGCGGACTGTCCGAAGCTTCTCGCGGAAGTGTCCGGGAACTTCACTTCGTAGTGAGAGGCGAAGGTGAAGCGCATGTCTGCACGTCGGTCTAAAGACTATCCGTTCGAGCTGCGTGAACGAGCGATCCGCATGTTCGGTGAGATCCGCCCTAAAGCCCCTCCGTGCCGCAAGACGTCCGAGACGCCGGTGCTTTAGGTTCAGGACTTCGCCGCGGCCCGGGCGAAAAGCCGCAGCAGTACCTGGCTTAGAGCCGCGAGTACCAGCTTCACCGGCGGGAACGACGCTGTGGACGACAATGTGTAGTCGATGCGGGTTCCCTGCCCCTCGTCTTGAGTGAGGCGTACCTCGCCCTGGTAACCGGGGATGGGTACGCCTGAGCGGGCGGCGTAACCGAACCGGTTCGGGACCTCGAAGGCTACCACTTCTTCGGTCATCGCCGGTCCTGGGCCGGGCGTACTGATCCGACGCACAGCGCCAAGACCGTTCGGCTCGGGACTCCCACGCCGGTCGATGGTCACGGTCACGCCTGGGCCCCAGTTCGACATACCTTCGTGATCGGTCAGGATTGCCCAGACGGACTCGATCGGGCGGGCGACGCTCGTGGTGGCGGTCGCGTGCATGGTGGCTCCTTTAGTCAGGGTGAACTCGATGAATGCCGCACGCCCGGCTGCAGTCCGGCGGGTGTCATAGTCAGGCTGCATCAGCCGGGGGACGCGGTCCAGCACAGGCCATACCCGCTGCTGGGGCTCTCCCAGTTCAGTTGTTACCCGCTTTAGGTAGCTACCTGAGGTAGCCGACGAGGGTTCCTTCGGTGCCGAAGAGTTCCTCTTGCCAGCGTTCCAGTAATGCACCGGTGTCGATGTCATCGGGATGGAACCCGGTCCGCTGGTAGACGCGCAGCTCAGGGATGAGTCCCCGCAGCAGGGGGCCGCGGTAGAGCCGGTAGGTTTCCCGCACTACGCGCAGCGGCCGGCGACGCGCTTCGGGGTCTTTGGACACCGAGTAGGCAGTCACCCCGAGGAGCACTAACAAAAGCAGGGGAATCATCACCGCCATGACACGCCGACGCACCTTCTCGGTGCCACCCACCGTCTGGAACACATCGAATGCCACCGACTTGTGCTCCAACTCTTCGATCGCATGCCAATTAAGCAGATTCCAGATCTCTAGCTCGCCCGGGATCGCCTGAATCTCCTCGTCACCAAGTACCCGCTCGGCAAGTACGGCGGTGAAGTGTTCGGCGGCCGCTGTCACCGCCAAAGGGATCCGCGGAGGCAAGAACTCCTCAACGCGTTTCACCCAATCGACGAACTTCTCCGAATCCCACCACGCGATCGGATACCCCATCTCGATGAGTTTCTCGTTGATCGCCCGGTGCTGTTGGCCATGCACCGATTCCTGACCGATAAACCCGGCCACTCGCTTCTTCAACCCAGGATCGGTGATCTCATCGGCAAACCGGCGCACCGACCGGATGAAGATCTCCTCTCCCGGCGGGAATGACCCCGACAAGTTAGCCACGAAGTGGCTAAACACCATGTCGTTGTTAACGTAGTACTTGCTGCTTTGAGCGAACGGGAAACGTATCCGCCGCGTCTTGGGGTAGCGAGGCTCCACTACCGGGGCCTCCGCAACCGCCACCCCACCAGGACCCATATCGCCCTCAACCATGACAAGCACCTTTCCTCGGACATTGGGTATCAGCTACTGATAGTAGCGCACCGATACTAACGGTTCCATAAGTTTGTGCGTCTGATAGAGCAATGATCAGAACTTGTGGATGGCCCTTGATGAGGGCGGCCTGAAAGCGGTCGCACCTTCCCGAGGATGATCTGAAGTTCGCGTAGGTCCGATCAACAGCCGGCGTTGGCGCGCTGGTTCGGGAAGGTACGTCTTACTCACCGTAGTTCACGATGCCCAGGAGGCCCACGACAAGACGGCTGGCCATCGGTCGTTGCTGGATGAGATCGTCCGCGATGGTGCCCGCCAGATGCAGGCCGCGCCGCTGAAGGCCGAGGTCGGCGACGCCTACGTCGAGCAGTTCGCCGACCAGCTCGCTGAGAACGGCCGCCGCCTGGTGGTGCGCAACGGCTATCACCGGGCCCGTGAGGTGCGGGCACCTGGCCTTCGGCCATGGCCTTCACTTTTGTCTGGGCGCCCATCTCGCTCGGCTCGAAGTGATCACGGCCGTCGACTGCCTACTCGACGAACTCGACGGTCTGGAAGTGGCCGGGTCCGTGCGATGGGGCACAAACCCGTCATTGCAAGGCCCGGTGTCGGTGCCCTTACGAATCAGGCGGCGCTGGACCACACGCCGATCGCGTCGGTAGCGGCAGAGCAGCGGCGCGACGGGATTGTCGTAGACGGTGAGCACCGGTGCACCGAATCCCACAGTCATCGACGCGCCACCATATCGTCGCCGACCTGGGACAGCGTCAGGTCGACTGGGTGGGAGGGGTTTGTATTGGGTCGCGTCCGAAAGTTGGTGTAAAAGCACGGGCCGGTTCGCGGCTTCGTCGTCAGCATACGGGCAGGGGAACTCGGGCGGCAGTCACACCACCGCGCAGTTGGCCCCTGAAAATGTCATGGGTGACGAGGCGCGGGTTTGCGTACACCCGCTGCCGGATGCTTTGTCAGCCCCCAGGGCCGACACTGCAAGCCCGAGAGATGTTCAGCCGTATAGGGTTTGGGCGGCTTCGGTCAGTGCGTTAACCGCAGCGTCGAGGCGGTCTTGGCGGCGCCGGTTGGGTTCGTGGTTGGCTTCGGCGGCCACGAACCCGATCAGCTCCTCCAGGTCGTCTGCACTGGTCAACAAGGCAGCGCCGCCGGGGCGGGCGCGCATGCCAAACACCAATCGCTCACAGTCGGGATCAAGCAACACCAGCTCGCGTAACACCGCGGCGGTCTTGTCGCTGATGATGATCTCGCAGGTCGTACGGCGAGTCTGCCCAGTTGCTGATCACCCCGTCGTCGTCGCGTCGCAGACGCTGCACCACCATCGGATCGGCGCTGAGGCCTCGGCCCCATGACGGCGATGGTCATCCGCCCGGGGCAGCGCCTGTGGGCCGGTCGGCGCCGACACGGCAATGCGGATACCCACGGATCACCGACCTCGCCGGCGGTGCCCGCCCGGACAATATCCCAAATGCTGCGCGAGGCGCCGCGCGGAACCCGATGCGTCGGGCGGCAAGCCGAGGAAGTGACCCGGATCAGCGACCAACACGTCGCCAGACCCTACCGGCGCCAAGCCAGGCGTTCGTGCGTACCGATCGTCGGTGGCTTTGCCTACGATCATGACTCGGGATGCTGCGATGTACCGCCAAGGTGTTGGCGCTGCTGGGGGTGTCTGAGCCGGCCATCGGGGAAGCCTGCGCGACCGACTGGTATGCCCATCTGGTCTGGATCGACCGACGCAAATGCCTGCTGGTGACCCACGCCGGCACCTTGTTCTCGGTGTTCATGCCCAACGTCACCGCCTCCGGGCTGCGCCCGATCGGCCCTCCCGTCGCGGCGGCGATCCAGGCCGCGCTGCATGCCGAAGGCCTGCCCGTCGATACGCTTGGCGATCTCGATCCCCAGCAAGTGGTCGTGGCCAAGACCGCCGACCGCCGCATCCTGGGCGCCATCAACGACCTCGCGTTCACCACCGAACACGTCATCGCCACCACTGGCGGTCTGGCTCGCTGCGACATCGACGCGCTGCACCACGGCCTGCATCGCACCATCAACAGCATCACCGGCTATATCGCACCGATCGACTTCGTCACCGCCAGCCGTCAAACCAGCGGTGACAAACTGTCCTCTGCCTGGGGGACGTACCGGCGTCGCAACCCGAGGCCGCTACGCGGTGGCCAAGACCGGATCTGCGGGTTCGGGCTCGTAATTCGTGGTGGTGGGCGGCGGCCGCAGTTCATGGGGTGGGGTCGAGCAGTGATCGGCGTAGGTCTTGCAGTAACCGGTGCCGACCGGGGTCATGGTCAGGCCCCGCCAACCGGCCGAGGCGCGATCAAGCACGGCCCATACCAGGCTGATAGCGCTGGTCTCGCCGGGGAATCGGCCAATGACGTTGGTCCGCCGCTTGGTCTCACCAAAGGAGCGCTCAATAAAATTCGAATGCCGAACGCGCCCATGGTGTTCGACCGGAAACCGCAGATAGGCCGTCCCTGCTTTGTCGGTGAGCAGGATCCGCATAGCCGCCGGGTCGAGGTCGCAGTATTTGGCGGCGAACGCCTCGATCCGCTTGTCCACGATTTCGACCAGCCGGGGTCCCGGTTCGATATTGAGGTCGGTGGTGTCGAAAATCGCCCAGTATCCGTCGCGGATCTCGGCTTGCATCCCGGTGGGAATCTCGGCGAGCACGTTGCGGAGTCGATGGATAAGACATCTCTGGCGCAACGCTTTTGGGTAGATTTGTTCGATGGCCGCGATCAGGCCCCTGGCCCCGTCAGAGACCACCAGCAGCGGACAGCCAAGGCCGCGCTCGCGCAGATCGGTCAAAAAGTCGGCCCACGCCTCGGTGGACTCACCGGTCCCGGGTGCCAACCCGACGAACACCGGCTTGCCCTCGGTGGTGATGCCCCAAGCGGCCAACACCGGTTCGGCCGGGGACCCGGGATGCATCCGAAAGAACGAGGCGTCCCAAAACAGATAGTCCAGCGCGATCTCGTCGAGTCGCCGGCGCGCCCACGCCTGATACTCGGAGCGGATCGCCTTGCAGATTTCGGAAACCGTCGACTTGGAGATCGCGGCCTGATCCCCGAGCGCTTCGGTAAGGGTGGCCTCCACATCCCGGACGGACAGGCCGCGTACGAACGCCGCGATCACCAGCGTCTCCAGAGCGTTGGTTTTCGTCACATGCTTACCGAACAGGCGCGACGCGAACGCTGCGGTGGTGCCGCGCAGCTGGCCGCTCCAACGTGACCGGCCCGGTGGTGGTTTTGACCGTCACCGGCCGATACCCGTTGCGTGAGCCGTCGCTAGCGTCGGAACAGCCGGCGGCGCGTTGGTAGCGTTCGCGGCCGAGGAACTCGGTGACCTCAGCCTCCAGCGCCGCCTCCATCAACAGCTGCGCGCCCAGGCGGCGACTTCTTCAAGGATCTCCAGCAGCTCCCGATCCTCGGCAAACAAGGCATCGATCTTGGTGCGGATACGGCCGGTGGCTGATACTCGAACAGGCACGGGCGTAACTTCTCCTTCTTCACAGACTTGCAGGTCGTGAAGCGGAACCTACGCCCGTGCTCCCTATTTCGACCGGATTCCGGACACGACCGATTGCGAAATCCCAAGGCGTCGCGGCGCAGGGCTTCTAGGCGGCCGTTGATGGCTTCGGTGGGTCCGTTGGAGGCGTGGTGGTCGAAGAACGCCAGGATGTCGTGGCGTCGGCGCCATAGGGTGCGGCCGAGGTGGGCGACCTCCTCCAGCCCGGCCGGCACGCCGCGGCGGATCGAATCGATCACCGCGGCCAGGAGCCGTTTGCCGCGGCGGCGGTTGGGGTCGCCCGTAGGCGGCGATGATCTTCTGATAGATCACGTAGGCCACCTTCACGGCGTGGTGCTCATCGGCGTCGAGCACGCTGGTCAGGCGGTCATGTTGGCGGGTCGAGAGCAGCTGGATTCGGGTGCGCGCGATGCGTCGGATCGCGCCCTCACCGGCCGCCACGTTTTGAAGTCGCCCCCGAACCGGGCGACTCAAGGTCGCGACACCCGAAGAAACCCACCCGTAATCCGCCATCCCCCGCCCCGCTGCCTTAAGAAACCAACGGTATCGCAGCAGTACTGCCAGTACCCTCTTGTGTGATCGGCGAAACTACCACCGGCGTATGCAACTATTCGATCGCCGCTGGGCAGCCCAGCCGCTTCGGCTTGAGAGGGACGCGGAGCCAGCGGGCCAGCCTGTCCGGCACATCGTCATGTGATCCCGTAGCGCGCAGGTGGTTGACCGTGGCGACGCACCTTCGACCGAACCCAGTTCATGAACGGCGTAGGCGAAATGCCAGCCGGGAGGTCAATCTGATCGGCTCCTCGCGCACGTGATCATACATTTCCCGGTTCATCAGCTCGTCGTCCAAATAGGAGCAGGAGCGAGGCGGGTAATGACGCGGACGGACGCGGCCTTGGTCGTCAACCGGCGGCCTTGGGTGGAGGTGCCGGGTAATACCGCGCCGGGCGAGCTTGAATCCCCGAACCGCACGCGTCCACGCGTGAGGCTTGGTTAGCGCAAGCGGCAGATTCATGGCAGACCGCCATACTCCGCCTGCGCGATTCCCAGTCGCACAAGTTGGGAAAGTTCGTTGGATAGCCTCATCAACGAAGTGTCGTGGGCGCATCGTGGAGCCTTTTGAACCAGGGATCCTTAGAGCGCTGCCTGATCATTCCCCCTTCGACACACAGACACATAAGGATAAGTGTACTAATAGTAGCGCTACACTACTACTAGTAGCGTTAGCTGCCAGGCGCGATTCGGTGCGGGCCAGCTACGCGCGGGGTTTAGTTGGACAGTTGTGCGGGATCGTGAGCATGTCTTCGGCGCGAAGGCCGCGATGACGACGATGTGGTGGCTGGTTAATCAACGCATCGATGCCGCGCATCTCCCGGGGACACGGGAGCACCTGAACATGCCCGCACCCGAAGAAAACGCAGCCAAACCCGCCAACCGCAGCCGGCATCACCAGCACTACACGGACGAAGAATCGAGGCTAGTACTGCAGCCGTAGATCGGGATCATTGGTGTTCGCGGCTCGATAATGGGAAAGTCGTGCTCGGTATTGGTGTCGTCGTCGCCATCGTGACCAGGCCAGCAGGGTCGCGACGGTGTGGTTGGTGGCCAGAAGCAGGGCGTCTTAGAGGTGACGAAACTCGTTGACGGTCAATGTGATCAGGCCTGCTGGGGTTCGGTGCGGTATCGCGTTCGATCGCGGTGGCCACGGCCAGGAAGTCGTGGGCGAGCATGGCCAAGGTGGTCCAGCGATGCCAGGAGCGCCAGCGCCCGCACTTGGTGCTGGTCGAGGCCGACGAGTCCTTTGGCGGCTCGGAAGGACTCCTCGATGCGCCAGCGCTGACCGGCCACGGCCACCAGTGTGCGCAGTGGCACCGAGCGCGGGCTGTAGCAGCGTAGGTAGGCGTGCTCGCCGGTGGCATCGTTGCGTCGGATCAGCAAATGGTGGACACCGGCGTCGGTGTCGTCTTCGGCCAACAGGCGAAACCAGGCCCAGGAGTATAGCCGTGGGCCGTGGACCCCAGCGCCGGCAGAGTGTTTCTGCCAGCGTGTGCCGGGATCAGCGCGGGTAGCGCATCGACGCGGATGGGGCCGGCTTCAGTGGGCACGCGCCGGTTGGCCGCCACCGCCAGCACGTAGCCCAGTCGGTGGCCGCGAGCGGCTGCCCGCGGTCGGGGGTCAGCGCCATAGACTTCGTCACCGGCCAGCCACGACGCGGGAACTTTGGCCCCCACAGCACGGTCGATCAGCGCGACGGCCAAGGCAGGTTTGGTAGCGAAATCCCAGTTATTCTCGGGGATTCCGGCATCGGCGCAGCGGTCATCGTCGTCGGCCCAGCTGCGCGGAAGGTACAGCGCCCGATCGATCAGGGTATGTCCGCGGGGTGCGGCGTAGGTCAGATACACCGCGACTTGTGAGTTCTCGATGCACCCAGCGGCGCCGCTGTACTGGCGTTGAACCCGACGCGGTGGGCGCCTTTCTTCACATCGCCGGTCTCGTCGACTACCAGAATCGCGCCTGGATCACCGAACGCATCGATGACATAGTCACGCAGATCGTCGCGGACGGCATCGGCGTCCCAACTCGCGCGTGCCAGCAGATGCTGCAATCCGTCGGGACTGACAGCGCCGCGGTGCTCGGCGATGGTCCAGCAATTCTTGCGGTCCAGACCCGAGACCATCCCGGCGATCAGCTCGCCGGCATGACGCAACGGCTCGTAACGGGCAAAACGCAGCGCGATGCGATCCAGGACCGCCGAGAACTCCGAATGCCACCGGATCAGGGTCTACGCTATGAGCCACGGCGACCGCGGCATGTTCAGAAGTAGTCACAAACTCCGAACAATGCCGCGGTCACCGCCCCGACCAGCGCAGACACGCCAGCATCAACGGGCCCCAATCTACGGCTGCAGTACCAGATTCGGCAATAGTTGAACCGCTCTCTTAGAGTTGAATAAAGTTGTGCGGCAGCGACTTTGGCAGTCCGGGTGGGATGCATTCCTTGCGCAGGTGCGGTCGCCCCGTGGCGGCCCTGGCTAGTGCGGCGGAGTCCATGGCGATGAAGTGCCCAACTGGGGCTAACCCCATGCTCCGTCATGCCTCAGTAGTGCGGTGAGGCCGCCGAGAATCGGTCGGTGGTCGCCGACTGCGGGCCATCCTCCCTTGGCAGCAGGTAGGCACGAACGGCCGAACGCGGCCCGTAGGGCCGAAGTAGCTGGCTGGCCGGGCGCGTGCGCACTTGCTGCGGCCACCAGAACCAGCGTCCCAGCAGCGCCGCGATGGACGGCATCATGAACGAACGCACGATCAGAGTGTCGAACAGCAAGCCCAGGCCGATTGTAGTACCGACCTGCCCAACGACTTTCAAATCGCTGAATACGAAGGACGCCATGGTGGCGGCGAACACCAGGCCCGCCGATGTCACCACACTGCCGGTGCCGGCCATCGAGCGGATGATTCCGGTTTTCAAACCGGCGCGGATTTCTTCTTTGAATCGGGAAACCAGCAGCAGGTTGTAGTCCGATCCCACGGCCAACATCAAGATGATGGACATCGCGAGCACCATCCAGTGCAGTTTGAAACCGATGATGTCCTGCCACAGCAGCACGGACAGTCCGAAAGAGGCGCCCAATGAAATCAGCACCGTGCCAACGATGGTGATCGCGGCAACCATGCTTCGGGTGATGATCAGCATGATGATCAAAATCAGGCTGGCCGCGGATATTCCGGCGATCATCAGGTCGTACTTGGAGCCGTCACGCATGTCCTTATAGACCGCAGCGGTGCCGGCCAGATAGACCTTGGCGCCCTCCAGCGGGGTTCCCTTGATGGCTTCCTTGGCCGCGTTCTTGATCGGCTCGACGTGTGAAATTCCCTCGGGGGTAGCGGGATCTCCTTCGTGGGAGATGATGAAGCGGGCCGCGTGGCCGTCGGGTGAAAGGAACATTTTCAGACCGCGCTTGAAATCGGGGTTGTCGAAGACTTCCGGCGGTATGTAGAACGAGTCGTCGTTGTGCGCGGCATCGAAGGCCTGACCCATGGCGGTCGAGTTTTGGCTCATCACGTCCATCTGGTCATATAGCGACGACATCGAGCTGTGCATGGTCAGCATCATTTGCTTCATGGTCGTCATGGTGGCGATCATTGGCGGCATCTGTGCCAGCATCTGGGGCATCAAAGCGTCCAGCTTGTCTATGTCACCCGTCAGGTACTCGAACTTCTCGGTGAGCTGATCGATGCCGTCGAGCGCGTCGAAGAGGGATCGCAGCGACCAGCAGATGGGGATGTCGAAGCAGTGCTTTTCCCAATAAAAGTAGCTGCGAATCGGCCGGAAGAAATCATCGAAGTTTGCGATCTCGTCACGCAATTGGCTTGTCACGTCCACCATTTCATGCGTGAGGCTATTCATGTGGTGGGTGACGGCGGCCATCTGCGCCGTGATGTTGTACATGCGCTGCATGGTGTCGATGGACTGCTGCATCGCGTCGGCCTGCTTGAGCACGTCATCCATGCGTTGGTGCATGTACTGCTGGTTTTCGACCTGCGTCGTGTTCTGCATGCTGATCTGGAACGGGATCGAGGTGTGCTCGATCGGCGTTCCCAACGGCCTGGTTATCGCCTGCACCCGCGCGACACCCGGGATATGGAAGACACCCCTGGCGATCCGGTCCAACACCAGCATGCCCGCCGGATTGCGCATGTCGTGATCGGTCTCAATCATCAACAATTCCGGATTCATCCGGGACGCGGGGAAATGCCGCTCGGCGGCGGCATAGCCGATATTCGCAGGGACGCTCGGGGGTAAATACAGCCGGTTGTCGTAATTGGTTTGATAACCGGGTAGGGCGAGTAGACCAATGAGGGCGATCGCAACTGACACTGCGAGAATTGGCCCCGGCCAGCGCACGATCGCGGTACCCACCCGTCGCCATCCCTGGGTCCGCATCTTCCGCTTAGGATCGAACAACTTGAAGAAACTGCCGACGGTAAGGACCGCCGGACCCAAGGTCAGCGCGGCAGCAACGGCGACAAGCATACCCACTGCACAGGGAATCCCCATAGTCTGGAAATACGGAAGCCGGGTAAAGCTAAGGCAATACATTGCACCGGCAATGGTCAGCCCAGAGCCAAGGACGACGTGCGCGGTTCCGTGGAACATGGTGTAGAAGGCTTTTTCGCGGTCCTCGCCCAGCGAACGCGCCTCTTGATATCGGCCGAGAATAAAGATCGCATAGTCTGTCCCAGCGGCGATGGCCAACAACACCAAAATATTCACCGCGAAGGTCGACAATCCCATGATGTTGTTGTAGGCCAGGAAAGCGACAACCCCCCGAGCCGCCATCACCTCGATCACCACCATGAACAAGGTGCTGAACACGGTGATAATCGAACGGTATACCCACAGCAACATCACAATGATCACCCCGAAGGTGATCATTGTGACCTTCTGGAGGCTCTTTTGTCCGGCCGAGTGCTGATCGGCGATCAACGCCCCGGCGCCGGTCACATAGGCCTTGACCCCCGGCGGCGCAGGCACGCTGTCCACGATCTCGCGGGCAGCCGCGACGGACTCGCTGGCCAGGCTCTCGCCCTGGTTACCAGCGAGATACGCCTGCACATAGGCGGCCTTGCCGTCGCTGCTTTGCGCACCGGCGGCCGTCAGCGGATCGCCCCAGAAGTCCTGGACGTACTGGACGTGCTTCTTGTCAGCCTCGAGTTTGCGGACGATCTGGTCGTAGAAATGGTGGGCGTCATCGCCCAGCGGCTTGTCACCTTCCAGCACGATCATGACCGCGCTGTCGCTGTTGAATTCGTTGAATACTTTGCCGATGTGCTTCATCGCTTGCATCGACGGCGCATCCCTGGGGCTCATCGACACGGTGTGTTCTTCGGCGACAGCGTCCAGCGATGGAACCAAGACGCTGAGAACGACGACAAGTCCCACCCAGGCCACGACGACCAGCACCGCGAGTTTGTGGACCGATCGCGCGAAAACCGGCATATGTGGGAGCCCTGCGGCCCGGTTATCGGTCATGCGGACTTCACTATGCAGAAGGTTTGAGCATTCACTCCCTGGCTGGACCTTTCGTCTTTGACGACGTCGTTGACGATGATGCGGCAGCCAATTTGGTTGCTGTCGCCCTGCGCGACGATGTTGACGCTCACCGAGGGCAGCGTCGAGGTAACCGAGAGCGTCCAGGGCAGCGGCACATTGCTGGCTTTCTGAGGCTGGGCATTGATGTCCAAGTAATTGATGTTCGCAATCGTCCCGGGCGGTCCATACACCTCGTAGACCACGTGCTTGGGATTGAACGGCTTGATCTCATCGGCGATGCCGCTGGTAATCGGGCGATTGTCCTGGACGCCGAAAAAGGTGCGAAGCCGCAGTACGCAGAAGCCCGCTACCGCAACCACAAGCACGATAACCAGGAAAATCCACATTTTCTTCACCGCGGCGGCAACGTGAATTCTCCCCAGCGTTGTGGCTCCGCCAGCGAATCATTTCGCCAGTCGCCGGGGTTGGTTCCCACTACCGGGGTAGGCCGAGGCGTTCGGCGACTCGACGCCCGGCACCGTAGCGCCCGGTGCGATAGAACGACGCCATGATGTCCTCGTAGCGAGGGCCGAGGATTCGGGGAATTGCATCGAAAACCCTTGCGTCAGGACCGATCAGCACCCGCGGCTTATTCTTCTTGACCCCACGCAGTATCGCCCTCGACGCTGATTCGGGGCTGGTGAACGCGATCCTATGGAAAATGCGGCTAAGCGTTTCGGGGTCCGAGTCGTCGGGCAGCCCTCGGGCGTGACCGGCGATGTTGGTCTTCACCCCGCCCGGGTGAACGCAGGTCACACCAACGGGATGCTTGGCGGCCCGGAGTTCTTGGCGTAGGGCCTCGGTGAAGCCGCGGACGGCGAATTTGGCGGCATTGTAGGCGCTTTGTGACGGAATCCCGACGAACCCGAAAACCGATGACACATTGACGATGTGGCCATCGCCGGACGCGATTAGGTGCGGCAGGAATGCCTTGGTGCCATGGGCGACCCCCCAAAAGTTGATGCCCATCAGCCACTCGAAGTCGTCCCAATCCATGTCGGTCACTTCGGCCGAGAGTGCCACACCCGCGTTGTTGAAAACAAGGTCCACTCTGCCGAATTCACCGATGACATTATTTGCGTGTGCGTACACTGCCGACCGTTGGGCGACATCGAGCTCGAACGGCACCGCCTTAGCTCCGACCTTCTCGCATCGACCAGCGGTATCGGCCAGCGTACTCGTGTCGATGTCCGACAGCGCCAGCTGCGCCCCCTGTTCAGCCAAACTCAACGCCAGGCTGCGGCCGATACCTGAGCCAGCGCCGGTGATTACTGCCACTTTATTGGTGAAGTCCTTCATAAATCGATCGCCTCCGAATGTATTTTGACTGGCCGACGGCCGGTCGTTGACACCGCCCATCCTCTTCTGGTATCAACCAGAGCCCACTGCCCTACACGACATGGCACTGGGTGCCAATCCGCCGGGACGTTCACCCCGTCGCCCAGGGCCGCCCATAGAGCAGCTAGAACCGCTAGGTATCCCGGAACATGACACGCGAGCCTCCTTGTTACGCGCCGTGCGACGTGGTTGCCGAGAGCCTCGATGCCGGTATCCAGCTTGAACGCCCCCCGCTTCCGGGTGTGCAATCCGAACAAACAGTATACGTAACAACTAGTACTATGTACTGCGAGTTGGGCCGATTGTCAAAGCAGTTTAAAGGGGGGAGTCGTGGAGGTGGCAGCGTGCGCGGCGGTGTGATGCGGCTCTCAAGCGCAGCGTTTCTGCACGTCATTGCCGAGCCTTGCGCACCCTGTCGATTCGCAGTAGCGTCTCACTAAACACCTAGTACTGTCGGTATCGGAAACCGGGTGTTCGAGGAAGGGGTAACTGGTTATGACGAGCGACCACATAGTGCAAGAGGCGACCAGTGTAAATGCGGTGAGTGTGGGGTCTCGGTATCCGACGACCCGGCGGATACGTTTCCCGTTTGCCCAGGGCAGCAAGTATTTCGTTAACGACGACATCATCTTCAGTCACTTTCTGGCGAACTTGTCGGGGTCGTTCCCGCCGGGGGAGGAGTTGTTCATTCGGTCGGTGCGCCGGTTTGCCGATGAGATCACCGATCCTGGGTTGAAGAAGCGGGTGGCCGGGTTTATCGGTCAGGAATCGGTGCATGGCCAGCAGCATCGGGCGCTCAACGACAAGCTCGTTGACATGGGGTATCCGATTGGGTGGTGGGATTCAGAAAAGTTTGTTGATTGGGTGAAACGCATCGAAGAGGTGCTGCCGGCCCGGATTCCGCTGGCGGTGACAGCAGCCGCAGAACACTTCACCGCCGTACTTGCTGAGCGAACCCTCGGTGAGGAGGAGATCCAGGCGATCCCGGGCGATGCGGAGGTGTGGAATCTCCTGAACTGGCATGCGCTGGAGGAACTTGAGCACAAGTCGGTTGCCTTTGATGTATTCCGCTCGGTGGGGGGTACCGAGCGGGTGCGTCGACGTGTGATGGCGGTAATGATCCCCCTTCTGCTCCTCCTCATGAGTGGCACGCTGGCGTATTCGGTGGCGCGGGATCCCGAAGCGTGCCGTCAGCCAGTGCGACTGGTGCGTGAGACCTATCGGGTCTACCGCGGCCCCATATTTCGGGGTTTGATCCCAGAGCTCAGGCAATACTTGCGACCGGGATTTCACCCCGACGACATCGACACCAACGCGTTGCTCGAGCAATGGCAAGAGGAACTCTTCGGCACCAAGGGGGCCCTGGTCGGCTACCTGAAGTGACCGAATTTCACCGAGACCGTCGCCAAGAAGGGAGCAAGCAGTTTTATGTCCGAATTTTTTGACGTTGTGATTGTGGGTGCGGGTATTTCCGGTATCAGCGCTGCCTGGCATCTGCAGGAGCGCTGTCCCAACAAGAGTTATGTAGTTCTAGAGCGCAGAGCTGATCTGGGTGGTACATGGGACCTTTTCAAGTATCCGGGCATCCGATCGGACTCCGACATGTGCACCTTCGGGTTCCGCTTCAAGCCGTGGCACTCGCCGCGCTTTACCGTTGATGGCGCCACGATCAAGGATTATCTCTGGGAAGCTGCCGCCGAGAGCGGCATCGACAACCACATCCGGTTTGGTAGCCAGGTATTGTCTGCGGACTGGTCGGACGCCGACAGGCGCTGGACGATCAAGGTGGCTGGGGACCGCCAAAAGACGACCGAGATCACGGCCGCGTTCCTGTTTGCGTGCAGCGGCTACTACGACTACGACCAGGGGTATCGTCCAGAATTCCGGGGCGAGAAGGATTTCGAAGGAATTATTGTTCACCCGCAGAACTGGCCCGAAGACCTCGATTATGCGGGTAAGAACATCGTCGTCATCGGCAGCGGTGCTACCGCAGTGACCCTCATTCCGTCCCTCGTGGATTCAGGCGCTGGCCAGGTAACGATGCTGCAGCGTTCACCGACTTACATCGCATCGCTGCCAAACATCGACCCTATCGCCGTGCAGCTCATCAAGTGGTTACCGACCAGGAGCGCGGACTTCGTCAACCGCTGGAAGAACATCCTGTTAGCTGTGGCGCAGTACAGACTGGCGCGTCGCTTTCCCCGTTCCATGCGAAAAGCGCTGATCGCTTGGGCTAAGCACCAGCTGCCCGCAGGCTATGACGTGGATAAGCATTTCGGGCCGAAGTACAACCCGTGGGATGAACGGATATGCCTGGCCCCTAACGGCGACCTTTTTAAGGCCATTCGGGACGGCAAGGCCGATGTAGTCACCGATACTATCGACCACATCACCAGGACCGGGATCAAGCTTTCCTCGGATCAGGAGTTGACGGCCGACATCATTGTCGCCGCGACCGGTTTGAACATGCGGCTGTTCGGCGGCGCCAAGATTACCCGTAACGGCCAGGTCGTCGACGTCGCGAAGTCGATGACCTATAAGGCCATGATGCTATCCGACGTCCCGAGCATGGCGTTCACTATCGGTTACATCAACGCGTCCTGGACACTCAAAGCAGACCTGGTGTCTGAATACGTCTGTCGCTTACTCAACTACATGGATGCGCACGGCTACGACACCGTCGTAGCTCCCCACCCTGGCGAGGATGTCGAGGAACTGCCGTTCACGGATTTTGCGCCTGGCTACTTCCAACGCGCGATGGATCAACTGCCTAAGTCTGGATCCCGCGGTCCATGGAAAGCAAAGCAGAATTACCTCTTCGATGTCCGTCAAATACGCCGCGGCAAGATCGATGACGGTCTGCGCTTCACGACCAAAGCATTCCGGTCGGCAACGCTTCCGGCCTCGACATCACACCAAGGCACTTCCGAAATGGCTTCTGGCTCAAACCGAGGAAACGGTGAGCACCGCACAAATCCGCTCATCGCCGGATAATCCAACGCGAACCGTCCCCGTGTCCGGAGACTCTTTGATTGAGCTCAGCTGGCGGCTGGTCTGTGGCGAGCGGTGGCCGCTCCACTGACCGGACCCCCGTGCAATGTGAATCGCCTGTAAGTCTTTACACGGCTGGCCCGGTGCTGGCTGACAGGATCGGTGTTGCCGTCCTGATTGGGTGTGACTCTTGAATCGTCTGGCCCCGTGAGGGTGCTCTACCCGGGATCTGTCCATCCGATCGAGGGCGGCGACGCCGGCCCGGTCTTGCTTCGGTGGCTTGATTAGAAGCCTGCCCGACCCGTAGCCGCGGGTCGTGGCCCGTTACAGGCCTGCCTCGAAGTTCTCCCCGGGCCGACGCCGATACGACGTCGCCCAACGGAAAGGAACTCGGTCGCAATGCCTATCGTCGCAGAGCACTACACGTTTGTCATCGGGGTCGACACTCACGCCGCCTCCCACTCTTTAGCGCTGGTCGTTGCATCGACGGGGGCGGTGATCGATCAGTCGGTGTTTGCGAACACGCCGGCAGCACTCGACCGCGCTTTGACCTGGATCGTGCACAGGATCGATGGGCAGTCGTCGTTGATCGTCATCGAAGGAGTCGGCTCTTACGGTGCAGGACTGGCTGACCGGGTCACTGCCCGCGGACTGACGGTTGCAGAGCCGTCAGCGATGCCCGCCGCCCAGCGTCGCGGTGTGGGCAAGACCGATGCCCTGGATGCGGTCCGGATCGCCCGCTCGGTCCTGGCGGTCGACACCTCACGTTTGCGGTGGCCACGTGCCACCGGACCGCGGGTGGTGTTGCGGGTGCTGGTCGTTGCCCACGAACAGATGGTCGCTGAACGCACCCGGTCCATCAACGCACTGACGGCGTTGTTGCGCACGATAGATCTGGGATTAGATATGCGTAAAGCACTGTCGCACAGTCAGTTCAAAGTCATTGCCGGCTGGCGGGACCGCAGGGAGGATTCCGTGGTCCGCACCTGCCGGCAGGAAGCGATCCGGTTGGCCAAGCGCATCGTCGCCCTCGATGGCGAACTGCTCGACAATCGCAAAGCACTTGACGCCGCCGTTGCCGACACCGTTCCAAAACTGTGCGAGTTGCCCGGTGTCGGCTCTGTGGTCGCCGCGTCCGTCTTGACGGCGTGGTCGCACCCCGGTCGCGTGCGTTCAGAAGCGGCGTTCGCCGCACTGGCGGGCACCTGCCCAATACCCGCGTCCTCGGGAAACACCCTGCGATACAGGCTCAATCGCGGCGGGGATCGACGCCTCAACCGGGCATTGACCACTGTAGTCATCGTCCGCATGCGCACTCACGCGCCAACCAAGGCCTACGTCGCCCGGCGACGCGCGGAAGGCCGGACCACCAAGGAGATCATGCGCTCACTCAAGCGCTACATCACACGACAGCTCTATCGAACCCTCGCCGCAACACATCCCGTCGCTGCAACCCCTTGACACGATATAGAAGCATCCCGGTTAGTGGGTAGTTTAATAACTTGTAACGAAGCGACGGCCTGCGACGCTACGACGGTGTGCTCGATCACATCATGCTCTACTCGCCCTCTATCGCGATCCCACCTGACCGTGTCCAGGAAAACCTGGACTCACTGATCAACGAATGCGCACCCGCGGCCCGACCACACCGGGTAATGGCGACGACGCCAGCGGCCATATCGTCCCGTCCAGAAGACCACTACTCGGCAGCCGAGGTGGACGACGGTGGCGCTGACAATCTCTACAGACACGGGAACCGACACCGCAAAATCTTCCGCGACACGACACCATGTCGACGGCGTCCGAGCAGGCCGTGCCACTTGGGTGATACGCCCTCATTGTGGGCGCAGGCCACAGTTTGTCGCCGGTCCGGAACCTTGCCAAGATAGATGTGTGCGCACGAAGGCAGGTATTTGGGGTGGACGTACCGCTGCCGAACGCCGTGCCGACCGTCGGCGCCGTCTCATCGAGGCGGCGACCGACATCTGGAGTGACAGCGGCTGGGCCGCAGTCACCATGCGGGGGGTATGCGCCAAAACATCGCTGAATGACCGCTACTTCTACGAAGAATTCAACGACCGTGACGGATTACTGGTCGCTGCATGGGACAGCGTCCGCGATGACATGCTCAAAGAGATCGAGGCGATCTTCGCAGCCAGCGCGGATCAGCCGCCGCTGGATTCCGTGCGTGCGGCGATTCTGGTGGTCATTGAGCGCATCGCACAGGACCCTGGCCGGGCTCAGATTCTATTGACGCACCATGCTGGCAGTTCCCCCCTACAGGAACGGCGGATCGCAGCGCTGCAGCAAGCATCTGAACTCGTAGTGCTCGCCGCCCAGCCGCACCTGAAACCCGATGTCGACCACACGGCCGTGCGAATGGACACGCTGTTCGCCGTGGGCGGATTCGTCGAACTCATCACGGCCTGGCACGTCGGGTTGCTCGACGTCGATGCCCAGCAGATCGTCGAGCACTCGAGTCGGTTGGCAGCGACGCTGTCGGACCAATATCTCCGTAGAGAGCCAGCGACGTAATGTCGCCATTGCTGAAGATGTGCATCTAATTCTGGTTTGAGCCAAGGCGACGTGACTGCCATGGTGTCCTCAGTCGACTACCTGATATTCGTCAGCGCGGTGGCGAGTTCGCAACAGCTTCTTGTCGTACTTGCCAACCCTGGGTCGCGGGACTTCGGCAACGAACGCCCAGCGCTCCGGGATCCCATTTCGCGACTTTTCCGTCGAGGAAGGCACGCAGTTCATCACTGATCCTCGCGTCGTTGTGGTGACGATGAACGCCAATGGTCTCTCCTGCCACTTTTCGTCGGGCACCCCGATCACCGCGGCTTCATGCACCGCGGGATGGGCGATGAGGGTGTTCTCCCGGTCCACCGACGAGATCCACTCGCCACCCGATTTGATGACATCATTCGCCCGGTCGGTGAGCGTCAAGAAGCCATGCTCGTCGATTCGCCCCACATCACCGGTGCACAGCCATCCCTCATCGAACTTGTCGGGATCGTCGTCACCGATGTATGAGCCCGTCACCCGAGGCCCGCGGGCTTGGATCTCGCCGACTGCCTGCCCATCCCACGGTAGGGTGCGGCCATCGTCGTCACGCAGCCTGATCTCAACTCCGCATATCGGGCGGCCCTGAGTGCCGCGCCCTCGATGCCAGACGTCGGTCGTGACACGGTGGCCAGTGGCGAAGTTTCGGTCATGCCCCAGGCCTGAATGATTGGGACACCGAACTGGCTCTCGAACTGCTGCATCAGTGCCACCGGTACGGCTGACCCGCCGCAGGCGACCAGGCGCAGCGACGAAATGTCGTGCCCCGGCTCGGATTCCAGGAAGTGCCGGACGTCATTCCAGATGGTGGGGACGGCGCCGGCCACGGTCGGTTGGGTGTCCTCGATGATGGCCACCGACGGTCCCGCCTGCAGGTATCGGTCAGGCAGCACGAGGTCGGCCCCCGACATCAGGGCGGAATAGATGAGACCCCACGCATTCGCGTGGAACATCGGCACGACGGGCAGGATGCGGTCGGGCTCGCCTATCGACAGTGCGTTCGGGGTGCAGCCGGTCAGCGAGTGCAGGTAGGTTGAACGATGGCTGTAGACAACACCTTTCGGGTTGCCGGTCGTGCCGCTGGTATAGCACATCGCCGCGGCCGACCACTCGTCGAGGCGCGGCCAGTCGAATTCCGGGTCTTGAGCAGCGATCAGGTCCTCGTAGCGGAGCACGGTTTTGTCGCTGGTCAGCAGCGGCTCGCGATCGCCGTCGCCGACCGCGATCACGGTGTGCACCTACGACATCGCCGGCAGCGTATTCGCCAGGAGCGGCGCAAGTGACAGGTCGGCGATGACGATCGTGTCGTCGGCATGGTTGGCGATGTAGCCCAGCTGTTCTGCCGTCAGCCGAATGTTGAGGGTGTGCAGAACGGCGCCCATCGACGGGACCGCGCAATAGGCTTCCAGGTGCTCCTGGTTGTTCCATTGGAAAGTGGCCACCCGTTGGTCGCCGGTGATTCCGAGGCCACGTAGCGCGTTGGCCAACTGTTTGATCCGTACGCTGAGCTCGCCGTACGTCGTTGTACGGTAGCCAGAGTCAGTCGGCGTGACGACCCTGCTGTAAGCGTGAATCGACGTTGCGTGCCTGACGATCGATGTGACGGTCAACGGAACGTCTTTGCATGGTGCTTTGCACTGGTGCGCATCCTTCGGGTCTGTGTTAGGTGGTGAACACGTCCGCAGTTGAGGGCGGTTGGTGGACGAAGTCGCCATAGTTGGCGCGGAGGGCATCGATGATGGTGTCAGGGGAAGATCGTCGAACACGCCACGATCATGGAGGTATTCCATGTGCTGGGAACCGTCGCCGGTAAAGGCGTGCAACATCGCGTCGCGCTCACCGTCGAATCCGATGGGTTCGACGCCGAATCGGTCGCACAGTTCGCGATTGAGCGCCGGCGTGGCCTTCACCCACAATCGTTGAGCAGCATCAGGCTGTAGCCGTGGTAGACGAACACATCCGTACCACCCATCCGCTCACGTAAGTTCTCCGTCTGCAGATGGTTGCCCACGTCGGCGAAACCCAGCCGCGCCGGAATCCCGCGGCGCGACAGGCGGCGGTCAGGAGCACCGCCTTGGGAATGCAGTACGCACGTCCGGCGACGGCGACCGCACTGGCTTGGTACTGGCGTGGGTCTTCGGGGATAGAATTCGCGTCGTACCAGATCGGATCGCGCACCGCGGTGATGATGCGGTGCGCCTTGTCGATCGGATCAGTGGCAACAGCGTGTCGCGGATGCGGTGAATTGCTGCACGGCATCGTGTTCCCAGTCGAGGAACTCGGTGGACGCGAAGAATCGCGCCATTCCTGTCGTCCTCAGTGACGCAGGGTGATCGGCAACCCGTCCATCGGGATTGGAAGTGACTTGTTGTCCCAGCGGACGCGGTAATCGGCGTTGAGGCTCCAGGTATGGGTGCGCAGCATCTGGTGCAGGATCGCTTTGACCTCGCGCGAGTGCCGATGCATGCGTATGCATTTGTGTGCACCGCCGCCGAACGGCAGCCCCGCGAAGCGGTGCGCTTGATCCTCGCAGCGCGAAACGTCGAACTGTGATGGGTCGAAGCGTCCGGGTCACTCCCGACGTCGCGGACGTAATGGTTGACGGAGGAGGTGATGGCGACGAGGGTGTCTGCTGGAATGTAGTAGCCGTCGATTGCGGTGTCCTCCATAGTCTTTCGCATCACCAGTAGGACGGCTGCGACCAGTCTCATCAACTCCTTGATGATCAGGTCCAGGGTGGCGAGAGCCTCCAAGTCATCGATCTCCGGGGGACGATCGCCGAGACCGTCCGCTTCGGCGCGGGCCCGGTCCTGCCACTCGGGATGCTTCGCCACTTAGTAGTCACTGCGGTGGTGGTAATGGTCGACGTGTCGTGAGCCGCCATCATCAAGAAGATCATGTGGTTGATCACGTCGCCGTCGCTGATGCGTTCGCCGTCTTCGGTGCTCGCGTGACACAGCGCGGCGAACAGATCATCGCTGTGTCCTGCACGGGCGGACGGCGGGTGGCGGGCGAAATACTGCTCGAGCACCCGTCGGCCCCGTACGCCCGCGCGGGAGCGAGTGCCGGGGAGCGGCGCGCGGACAAGCGAACTGGCCGCGCGGACGGTAGCGATGAGCGCCTGACTGACGGCGGCGCTGCTGTCCTTGCCTCGGCCACCCATGAACACATCCGTGGCGATGGCGATGGGCCACCGCCGACTCAACCGGCGAAGACCATCGTCGATGCGTTTCGGTGCGGGAACGAGGATTGTGCACGTGACGCGCATCGGGATCGATCGTGGAGATCACCTGATCGGGCGGCACCCGCGGCGCGATACGCCACTGTCCGTCGGTACCGTCTGACCCGTCGGCCGGTTCGACGTCTTGGCCGGCGATCAATGCCAGTAACGCCATCGCCTCGGCTGCCCGGGACTCCTGCTGATCGGGCAGCTCGGCAAGCACCCGGCGGGCGTCGCTGACCAGGGCATCGAGCAGCCGGTCGCGGGCCGCCGTGACCGGACCCCGTGAAATGGTCCACGGCGAACGAGAGTCGTTCATTGGTGGGTACAGGTGGCAGCGTAGCGGGCCG
>NZ_LZKQ01000271.1 GCF_001668675.1 Mycobacterium asiaticum
GCTGCGCGCCAGCGGTGCGCTCAACGACCAGGAGTACGCCAGCCGGCGGGCGCAGATCATCGCCGAAATCTAGCCGCCACCCGCCGCCCCTACCGGAGCCGGCCAAGCCAACCGAACCAGACTGCGAAATTCGACCCGAAATCTCGCAGCCCGGTTCGGTTCACGGGGCTCGGGGCGGGCTGGGTGTAGAGCCCCTGCGGGGCAACTAGAACACGTTTCAGTTTCGCTGCTAGCCTGACAGCGGCGAAAGGACAGCACGTGGTTGGATCACTGCAGGGACGGGTGGCATTCATTACCGGCGCCGCGCGTGCACAGGGGCGGTCGCATGCGGTGCGGCTTGCCCGGGAAGGCGCCGACATCGTCGCGTCCGACATCTGTGCACCGGTCTCGGACACCGTGACTTACCCGCCCGCCACGCCCGAAGACCTCGCCGAAACCGTCCGTGCGGTGGAGGCCGAGGGCCGCAAGGTGCTGGCCCGCGAGGTGGACATCCGCGACGACGCGGCACTGCGCGGACTGGTGTCCGACGCCGTCGAACAGTTCGGCCGGCTGGACATCGTGGTGGCCAATGCCGGCGTGCTGGGCTGGGGCCGGGTCTGGGAGTTGTCCGACGAACAGTGGGACACCGTCATCGGGGTCAACCTGACCGGCACCTGGCGGACCCTGCGGGCGACGATCCCGGCGATGATCGAAGCCGGTAACGGCGGCTCGATCGTGGTGGTCAGC
>NZ_LZKQ01000272.1 GCF_001668675.1 Mycobacterium asiaticum
TCGTCGACCTGACCCAGAAACCGCAGATTGTCGACAAATCCGCTTGCCTGAGTACGCAATTCGTCCTCGCCGCCGCGCTCACCAGAACAGCCCGCCTGCCCTTCGCTGTCACCGTCATCGACGCCCCACACTCGACCGAGCGCCGCGCGGCCCTACACACCCTGCACAGCGCAGCAGCAGCCGCCGACCGCAAAATCCTGTGGTGCAGCCCCACCCGCGACCAGGCCGAGCGTGCCGTCGCTGATGAGCTCGCCGACACCGCCGCCAACATCACCGAAGCCCGCACCCACATCACCACCAGGCAGTGGCAATTGCCCCCGGGCGCCCTGCTCATCGTCGAAGACGCCGCCACCGCCGACCCGGCAGTGCTGGCCGACCTCGCCGAACACGCAGCCACCACGCAGGCTGGCCTCATCCTGCTCGACACCACCGGCCGCCGAACATGGCCCCCGCAGCCCTCACAACGGCTCCTGGGCCTGCTGCACACCGAATTGCCCTGGACCACCACCCTCGGTGACCACACGCCATCTGACACCGCCCCACGCCCGTCTGCTCCGGACCTCGATGCCGCGCTCACCCAGCTACGGCGCGTGCACCCCGCGCTGCTCGACGACCAGCTGCGCGCCAGCCTCACCCGCGCAGATCAACTCCAGGCCACCATTCGCGGCGCCTACCAGCGTCACCTGGACGCAACCTGGCTTCGCGATCGCCATCAGGACCGCGATCGCCACATCGAGGACCGCGACCGCGGTATCGACATCTAGACCTGGCCGCGCTTTTTGTCTTGGCGCTCTTGGTATTTGATGAACCCGTCGACCGCTTGGGCGGTCACGCCGAGCTGGCGCGCGATCCAGGAGGTGCCGCGCCCCAACGCGATCAGCCGGCGCGCCGCATCGCGGCGGCGCTCACGCGCGGCGCCGATCTGCGCGGTCAGGTGCTCCATCTCCGCGTGAGCGGCCAAAAGTTCGCCCAGCGCTCGGCGCTCATCGTCCACACCGCCGATTGTTTCAGACTGCCTTGAAACGCTCCACCAGCAGCGCGAACAATTGAAATGTCAGGCCGGGATGGGTTGGCGGCGTCGGCTCACCGCAGCAGGCGTACTCACCGCACCCAACGTCCTGTTGAGCACTTCCTCGAGCTCGGCCGCGCGGTAACGGACCGTGCACTCAGGTGGCAACGACACACCCACCAGCCGGCCGGCCGAATCGACCGACACAACCACCTCGCCGGCATCCCTGGCCGATTCACCACTCACCGGCACGGCCGCCAGCAGCGCCTCAATACGCTTCACCCGAGCCAGCACCCGCCCGGCCAGGACGCCCCGAGCCAGCACCCGCCCGGCCAGGACGCCGCGCTCCTGCGGCGCCACGGCCGCCGGCCGCGCCGCATCCCGGGACTCCTCCCGTGCCGCCACCGGCCCGGTACCTCGCCGATGCCGCCCACAGCAGGTGGCGACAAAACGGGCATAGGCGGCCACCTCATCGCGTGCCCGAAGATTCTGCGCCAACTCAAACCGCATATACGCCAACACACTCACACACACAATGTCCGCGGCAAGTTCAGCGGCCGACAACACCATCGCCCCCGCCGACAATCCAATCTCTACCGTCCGACCATCACGCCCAACCCGAACCCGAACCAACCCCCCGGGGCTGACCGCGCCAAAGCATCCGAGATCTGCTGCCGCTGCGGACACCATGGTGGCCCCCTCACTAGTTTCAAGACTGCCTTGAATACTAGGCGGAACGCCTAATCCTTTCAAGGGCCCCTTGAAAGGATTAGGAGCGCAAGTTCCCCGGCTGCGTTAGCAGCGGATCGTCACATCGACTCCGCTTTACTACGCGCTGCGGCAAGGGCGTGATCGTAAACAACCGGAAAGTCGCGAAAAACCGCTTCACACAAAGCTTTTGGTATCCCGGCATCGGCCAAAGTCCGCATCCACTCCGCGATCACGTCGACGTCTTCCTCCGTGATGGCAGAAGCGTCACGAGCCCAACCCCGACCCCTGAACAGCATTCGGTTGTAGGAAATACCTACGGACTCAACGCATGCGCGCTCCAACGTCGCAACCGCGCGCTGTGCGGCCAATGAACCGGCCGCACTGTACGGCTCCAACTCCACCGCCGACGACAACGCAGACAGAAAATGCGGTGCAACGGCGACCTCAGTCGACCATGACTCACCTGCCGCCCGAGTCGCCGCCAGCAAGCTCAGCCCGAACCTGTCCTCGGCCGCAAACTCGACGAGTCCGGGATCAGGCGCCAACCACGGCCGCGACTTCTTGATCCAGTCTGATGGAGCTGAAGGCTGATCTGGTTGCAAAAAATCCCACGTCAGCCCTAGATCACAGATCGCGGCAGCGAACTTCATACCCGCCAGGCGCAGATCGCATGCGGCGCGTTCCAGGTCAGTTGCCCAGCCAGCCACCCGGGCGGTCGACTCGGGCGGGATGCCCAGTGTGGCAGTACCGACCGCCCACCGTGCGCTCTCTGTGAGTGCCGAGACCAGATCGCGATGACGTGCCCCCAGCACCGCGAGGTGTTCTACCCCACGGTACTTAGCCTGCCACTCCTGGTGCTGCTCTTGGCGCCATTGCTCGGCAAGCCATTGCAAATATTCGTGTTCACTCACTGTGGTGCTCAATATCGTCGCAGCCGAGCTCGGCTGCGACTGCGCGCAGCCTCATTTCGAATTGGTGGGCGAAATCGGCGGGATCGGCGTGGGCGGTCGCTGCGGCGTAGACCATGTCCGCTGCCTCGGCCAGGTCCTGCTCCCAGCCCTGCACGAATTCCATGGTGCGTGCCGTGACCCATTGCGCCTGATACGTCTGGCGCTCTCCAGTGGAAGACTCTAAGTGCGGTCTGGTCGCGCTTAAATTCACGAAATACACGCTGGTCGCGATCCGGTATTGGTTCCAGGTCTGCTGCGAAATGTCGTCGCCGGTACCCAACACATTCCACATCTCGCGCAGCTCGGGCGTCATCTGCTCGCACCTCGACACAGTCCACGTCATCTGAACGCCGAGCTGTTGCAGGGCTCGCTGCACCACCTCGCGCGGCGTCTGCACAATCCGGGCATACAACTGTGGATCGAAGGCTTCGAGTCGGTGCATGTGCATGTCGTCGAGGATCGGCCGCGAGTAGGGGCCATCATCGAATTCGCGGGGGCAGACGGCGTATTCGACACCGGGCGCGCGACCGAAGGGACTGTCCGCAGTGACCGCCATGGCAACCAGATGCGTGCCACCGCGCCCGCGCAGTTGTGCGTACTCGGCTAACACCTCGGCAGGGTCGGATGACCCGAACCAGCGTTCCCGAAATTGGTTGTCCACCCGCTCATCTGCCGCTAAAAGGCGTGCAGTCCGCGGCAAGAACACTCCCCACGGGATATAGCCGAAGCCCTCGTTGGACATCACCACACACTCGGTGGCACCACCAGCCTCACGCCGAAACACACCCACGGCCCACTCGATGCAGGCGTAATTAACGATGTCACTGTCACGACGGAGCTTGCGCACCAACGCTTTTGCGGCAGCCAACTCCGGTGAATCAGACCTTTCGCGCCGGGTGGACCCCGCTCCAGCGCTCACAGTGGCGGCCGGCACCACCACCGCCCCACCCGATCCGCCCGGCGAGCCCGCTGAGTTCGTAGCCGGCGCCGAACCACCCGCTGTGGCCGAATTGCCGGCAGGGGCCACCGGCGCTGCACCACTGGCGCCCCCAGCTACAGGAGCCGCCGGAGCGCCCATACCCGGCGGGGGAAGCATCATCGCCGCCGGCGCCGCACCCGCCGTCCCCGCAGAGTTGGCCACCCCGGCGCCCGCGGGATTAACCGTGGGCGGGGTCGCACCTGCCGCTGCCACCCCCGCCGAGGGCACACCCGCGCCCGACGTCAGTCCCGCCGCTGGAGTTGCGGCTGTCTGCCCGGCCGCCGGGGTGCCGGTCCCGGTCGCAGGCGGCAACGACCCCAATGCCGATCCTGTTGAAAGCCCTTGAGAGAAAGCCTGTGCCGGAGCTCCGGCGGTGGCAAATCCGTTTGCGGGCGGTGCCGAACAGATACCTGGCGGCGGGAGCGGGATTCAGTCTGTCGGGTTTCCGCCGGGGTTGACGTCGATGACCGGGGGGCTTGGTTCGATGCCCGGCGGGGGTGGCGGGGGCGGCGGTTTGGCCAGGGGG
>NZ_LZKQ01000273.1 GCF_001668675.1 Mycobacterium asiaticum
CGGCCGAGTACCTCGGTGTCGATGTCGAGGGCCCGTACAAGCCGGACCACTACCGCTACTGATCCCGCCCCTCGGCGTCGAGCGGCACGCTGGCGTGGCGTTGGGCGTCGAGTGCCACGCCAGCGTGACGCTCGATAGGCTCGCGCGGTGCTGATCGCGATCGAAGGCGTCGACGGTTCGGGTAAGCGCACGCTGACCGACGGACTGCGGGCGGCGTTGCAGGCCGGTGGCAAGTCCGTCGCCACGCTGGCCTTCCCGCGCTACGGGCAGTCGATCACCGCCGACCTGGCCGCCGAGGCGCTGCGCGGCCGGCATGGCGACCTGGCCGAGTCGGTCTATGCGATGGCGACACTGTTCGCGCTCGACCGCGCCGGCGCGGTCGCCGAGATCGAGCGACTGACCGGCGAGCACGACGTGGTGATTCTGGACCGCTACGTCGCATCCAACGCCGCCTACAGCGCCGCGCGCCTGCACCAGGACGCCACCGGCGATGCCGTCGCGTGGGTGCGCGAGCTCGAATACGAGCGGCTCGCGCTCCCGGCGCCGGACTTCCAGATCCTGCTCGCGGTGTCGGCCGAGCTCGCCGGGCAGCGGGCCCGCAGCCGCGCCGAGAGCGACCCGGGCCGGGCGCGGGACAGCTATGAACGCGACGACGGGCTGCAGCGGCGCACCGGTGCGGTGTACGCCGAACTGGCCGCGGCGCACTGGGGCGGGCGGTGGATCGTCGTCGACGCCGACGTCAATCCGGGCGGCTTGGCGGCCACTTTGACGGCCGATTAGCACAATTTCGCCCCGATTCGCCCAGATTTGGGCCGATCAGACAAGAAACGCCCGTGTGGTGCGACAGTTTTGTCCTGATCTGGTGACACCATGGAGTCCATGAGGCAAAGGATTTTGGTCGTCGACGACGACGCTTCGCTGGCCGAGATGCTCACCATCGTGTTGCGTGGGGAGGGTTTCGACACCGCGGTCATCGGCGACGGGACTCAGGCCCTGACCGCGGTACGCGAGTTGCGGCCCGATCTGGTCCTGCTGGACCTGATGCTGCCCGGCATGAACGGCATCGACGTGTGCCGGGTGCTGCGGGCCGATTCGGGTGTGCCGATCGTCATGCTGACGGCCAAGACCGACACCGTGGACGTGGTGCTCGGCCTGGAATCCGGCGCCGACGACTACATCATGAAGCCGTTCAAGCCCAAGGAGCTGGTCGCGCGGGTGCGGGCGAGGCTGCGCCGCAACGACGACGAGCCCGCCGAGCTGCTCTCCATCGCCGACGTCGACATCGACGTGCCGGCGCACAAGGTGACGCGCAACGGTGAGCAGATCTCGCTGACACCGCTGGAATTCGACCTGTTGGTCGCGTTGGCGCGCAAACCGCGCCAGGTGTTTACTCGTGATGTGCTGCTCGAACAGGTGTGGGGATACCGGCACCCGGCGGATACCCGCCTGGTGAACGTGCACGTCCAGCGCCTGCGCGCGAAGGTCGAGAAGGATCCTGAGAACCCGACCGTGGTTCTGACCGTTCGAGGAGTGGGATACAAGGCCGGACCTCCGTGATCCCCCCGGCCGATGATGCAAAGCGGCGCCGGCGTTGATATGGGGATCGCGGCGACGTAGTCGAGGTCGGTGGGGCCGCTCGGGCCCCATGGCGCGCGGCATGAGCGCGGTGAGCCGTGCCGTGGCCGTGGTCTGGCGGCGTTCGCTGCAACTGCGAGTCGTGGCGCTGACCCTTGGCCTCTCCCTGGCGGTGATCCTGGCGCTGGGCTTCGTGCTGACCAGCCAGGTCACCAATCGCGTGCTCGACGTCAAGGTCAAGGCGGCGATCGACCAGATCGAGCGGGCGCGCAGCACGGTGAGCGGCATCGTCAACGGCGAGGAGACCCGCTCGCTGGACAGCAGCCTGCAGCTGGCCCGCAACACGCTGACATCCAAAACCGATCCCGCCTCCGGCGCCGGGCTGGCCGGCTCCTTCGACGCGGTGCTGATGGTGCCCGGCGACGGGCCCCGGGCCGCCTCGACCGCTGGCCCCGTCGATCAGGTGCCCAACGCACTGCGCGGCTTCGTGAAAGCGGGACAGGCCGCCTACCAATACGCCACCGTGCACACCGAGGGGTTCTCCGGGCCGGCGCTGATCGTGGGCACACCGACGTCCTCGCGGGTGGCCAACCTGGAGCTGTACCTGATCTTCCCGCTGGTGAACGAGCAGACCACCATCACGCTGGTACGCAGCACGATGGCCACCGGGGGCGTGGTGCTGCTGGTGCTGCTCGCCGGCATCGCCCTACTGGTCTCCCGGCAGGTGGTGAACCCGGTGCGCTCGGCGTCCCGGATCGCCGAGCGCTTCGCCGAGGGTCACCTGTCCGAACGAATGCCGGTGCGCGGTGAGGACGACATGGCCCGGCTGGCGGTGTCGTTCAACGACATGGCCGAGAGCCTGTCCCGCCAGATCACCCAGCTGGAGGAGTTCGGCAACCTGCAGCGCCGCTTCACCTCCGACGTCAGCCACGAGCTGCGGACGCCGTTGACCACCGTGCGCATGGCCGCCGACCTGATCTACGACCACAGCGCCGACCTCGACCCGGCGCTGCGGCGCTCCACCGAATTGATGGTCAACGAGCTGGACCGCTTCGAGACCCTGCTCAACGACCTGTTGGAGATCTCCCGGCACGACGCCGGCGTGGCCGAGCTCTCGGTCGAGGCAGTCGACCTGCGCACCACCGTCAACAACGCGCTGGTCAACGTCGGCCACCTGGCGGAGGAGGCAGGCATCGAGCTGCTGGTGGACATGCCCACCGACGAGGTGATCGCGGAAGTGGACGCCCGCCGCGTGGAGCGGATCCTGCGCAACCTGATCGCCAACGCGATCGACCACGCCGAGCACAAGCCGGTCCGGATCCGGATGGGCGCCGATGTGGACACCGTCGCGGTCACCGTCCGCGACTACGGCGTCGGCCTGCGGCCCGGCGAGGAGAAGCTGGTGTTCAGCCGGTTCTGGCGCTCGGACCCGTCCCGGGTGCGCCGATCCGGCGGCACGGGTCTGGGTCTGGCGATCAGCATCGAGGACGCCCGACTGCACCAGGGCCGGCTGGAAGCCTGGGGCGAGCCCGGCCAGGGAGCGTGTTTCCGGCTGACGCTGCCGCTGGTCCGCGGCCACAAGGTCACCACCAGCCCGCTGCCCATGAAACCAATACCGCAGCCGGCCCCGCAGCAGCCGAACGGACAGCCCGCCGCACCGGAGCACACAGGCGAGCAGCAGCGGCTTCGCGAGCACGCGGAGTGGGGCGGGTAGATGCGCAGGCTGCTGATGCTGTTGATGACGGCCGTGCTGCTGGCCGGTTGCGCGAGCGTGCCCAGCTCGTCGGCGCCGCAGGCGATCGGAACCGTCGAGCGCCCGGCGCCGTCGAACCTGCCCAAACCCACCCCGGGCATGGACCCCGACGTGCTGCTGCGCGAATTCCTCAAGGCCACCGCCGACCCGGCCAACCGGCACCTGGCGGCGCGCCAGTTCCTCACCCAGTCGGCCTCCAATTCCTGGGACGACGCCGGTAGCGCCCTGCTGATCGACCACGTGGTGTTCGTCGAAACCCGTGGCGCAGAACGGGTTTCGGCCAACATGCGGGCAGACATCCTGGGTTCGCTGTCCGACGTGGGCGTCTTCGAGACCGCCGAAGGCCAGCTGCCGGACCCCGGCCCGATCGAGTTGGTCAAGACCTCGGGTGGCTGGCGCATCGACCGGCTGCCGAACGGGGTGTTCCTGGACTGGCAGCAGTTCCAGGCAACCTACAAGCGCAACACCCTGTACTTCGCCGACCCCACCGGCAAGACCGTGGTGCCCGACCCGCGCTATGTGGCGGTGTCCGATCACGACCAGCTGGCCACCGAGCTGATCTCCAAACTGCTGGCTGGGCCGCGCCCGGAGATGGCGCACACGGTGCGCAACCTACTCGCGCCGCCGCTGCGGCTGCGCGGACCGGTCACCCGGGCCGACGGCGGCAAGAGCGGCGTCGGAAAAGGCTACGGCGGCGCCCGCGTCGAACTGGAGAAGCTCGCGACCACCGACCCGCACAGCAGGGCGCTGCTCGCCGCGCAGATCATTTGGACCCTGGCCCGCGCCGACATCCGCGGCCCCTACGTGATCAATGCCGACGGCGCCCCGCTGGACGACCGATTTGCGCAGGGCTGGAACACGTCTGACGTCGCCGCCACCGACCCCGGCGTCGCCGACGGAGCCGGCGCCGGCCTGCACGCCCTGGTGGGCGGGTCGCTGGTGGCGCTGAACGGGCAGCACATCGACACCGTGCCGGGAGCCTTCGGGCACATGGGTGACCAGACCGGGGCGGCCCTGTCCCGCAGCGGGCGGCAGGTGGCGTCCGTGGTCACCTTGCGCCGGGGCGCCCCGGACATGGCGGCGTCGCTGTGGATCGGCGATCTCGGCGGCGAAGCGGTCCAGTCCGCCGATGGCCACAACCTGTCCCGACCCAGCTGGTCGCTGGACGACGCGGTCTGGGTGGTGGTCGACGCGAACAACGTGCTGCGCGCCATCCAGGAGCCCGCGTCGGGCCAGCCGGCGCGCATCCCGGTCGACTCCACGGCGGTGTCCAGCCGTTTCCCCGGGCCGATCACCGACCTGCAGCTGTCCCGGGACGGGACACGGGCGGCGATGGTGATTGGGGGACAGGTGATCCTGGCCGGCGTCGAGCAGACCCAGGCGGGCCAGTTCGCCCTCACCTATCCGCGTCGGCTGGGCTTCGGCCTGGGCACCTCGGTGGTGTCGCTGTACTGGCGCACCGGCGACGACATCGTGGTGACGCGCAACGATGCCACCCACCCGGTGTCCTATGTGAACCTCGACGGGGTGAACTCCGACGCGCCCAGCCGCGGACTGCAGATCCCGTTGTTCGCGATCGCGGCAAATCCGTCCACGGTGTACGTAGCGGGGCCGCAAGGGGTACTTATGTATTCGGCGTCGGCGGCCGAAAACCAACAGGGTTGGTCGGAGGTCGCGGGCTTGATGATCGGTGGGGCGGCGCCGGTTCTGCCGGGATGATCAGCGTTACGTAGGAGGCGCTTGTCCGATGTCGCCAAGGGTTCCGTTCCTGCGCTGGGACGATCCGTTCCGCGCGCTGGATGCGCTGGCCTCGTTGTGGTCGTCGACCGGCTTGCCGTCGGTCAGTGCGGCCACCACCCAAGCGGCGACCGTGCCCTACCGGACGTTGTTCGCGACGTTGCAGCAGCTGCTCGTGGGCAAGAGCCTCACGGTGCGCATCGGTGAGCACGACGTGCGGCTGACCGTCACCGAACTCGAATCGGAGCTGGACCCGCAGGGACTGGCCGTCGGACAGCTCGGCGAGGTTCGGGTGGCCGCCCGCGACATCAGCTGGGCCGAGAACCGGCTGCAGAGCGCGGTCGCCGTGCTGCGCAACGTGCATATCCGGCCAGGCGTCCCGCCTCTGGTGGTGGCGGCTCCGGCGGAATTGTCCACCGAGTTGCCCAAAGAGGTCTTCGACGGCGTGCTAAAGCAGGCGGCGCCGCACCTGCGCAGCGAGCTGGGCCAGGACGGGACCACCCGGCTGCGCTGGGCGCGGCGGCCGGGGTGGGGCGGCCTGGAGGTCGACGCCGAGGTGACGGGGACGACGCTGTGGCTGCACCCCCGGGCAGTGGTCACCGGGCAGCGCCGCTGGAAGTTGCCGGTGCGCACCCCGGCGTATCAGGTTCCGCTGCCTGAGCTGCCGCACGGACTGATGATCACCGGCGTGGAGATGGCCGAAGACTCGCTGCGGGTGTCGGGCCTGCTGCCCGAGTGGCGCATGGAGCTGCCGATGCGGGCGCTGGAAGACCTGATCACCCGGTTGAGCCAGGGGGCACTCAGTTTCAGCTGGCCCTCGCTGCTGTGGCGGTCGGACTGACCGGCGGCCGATGTTTGCTGCGCCGTCTCGTCCGGTTGCCCGAGCACGCCCGGCCCCCTGCCACCGCACACGGCCCCGTTCGGTCAAAACCCCTGGCTAAATCACCATTTGGGAAAGCCGCGATCACGACCCGGCGGGGGCGCGGTATCGGTTCGGCATCCAACAAATCGCTGGTCTAGGCAAGGATTCGGCGCGCCGATACGGTTCGGCATTGTCGAATGACTGCGGGGGCAATGGGGAAGACGAACGGAGTTGGCGTTGCCAATCAAAAATCGATTCTGCGTAGCGGTTGCTGCCGGCGCGGGGTTGTGTGGTGCGGCCCTGGCCCTCAGTCCGGGCGCGGGGGCAACCCCGTTCCCGACCGGCGGCGCGAGCTGCATTGAGCAGCAGGCTGCGGGATTGGGTGCGGCACCCGTCGTGCTGCCCGGTCCGGTAGCCGGTGCCGTGCCGCTGGCGCCGATCGTGCCGCCCGTGCCGGTCGTGCCCCCGCTCGCGGGTCCACCACCCGTGCCGGTCGTGCCGCCGGTGCCGGTGGTGCCGCCGGTGGTGCCTGCGGGCGCCGGTGCGGCGCTGCCTGCCGACGTTGCCCCGGGGGCTCCGCTGACCACCATGGCAGGGACGGGCAAGGGCGCACCGAGCACGGTGGCGCCGGCGCCCGCGCCGGTGGTGGTGCCCGGTCCGGCAGCACCCGCCGCGGCCGAGGTGCCGCCGCCCGCGCCCATTCCGGCCTTCCTGGCCGGCATGACGACGGCGCTGCCGGCCTGTGCGGCGGCCCTGGCTCCGGCGCAGTAGCGCTGCGTCTCATGAGGGCGGTCGTTCGGGGTTGAGGGTCGACGGTTGCACCGGTTTCGGGTCCGCTTCCTTGTCGCTGCGGATAGTGGCCACGCCCTCCTCGACGATCACCGGGTCGCCGATATTTACCGTGTCGTAGTACCACTCGGCGTCGGTGGGGGTCAGGCTGATACAGCCGTGGCTGACGTTGTCGACTCCCATCGAGGGCACCGCCCACGGCGCCGCATGCACGTAGAGACCCCGGTTGGTGATGCGCACGGCGTACTCCACGTTCAGCCGGTAACCGTCAGGGTCGTTGACGGGGATGCCGACACTGCTCGAATCCATCATCACCGAACGGTCTTTGGCGAGCACGGTGTAGGTGCCGACCGGTGTTGCGAACTCAGGTCTGCCCATGCTGGCCGGCAGCACCCCGGTCTCGCCGAAGTGTGAACGGTGATGCGGTGCGGGTAGTGACGGCGGCGATTCCGGGTCGGCCCCGTCGATGCTCACGGTGAAGGTGTGGTTGGCGATGTTCGCGACGCCGACGACCTTGGGACCCGTTTTGAAGTCGGTGCGCAGGCCGCCCACCGACAGCGCGATCGTGCTGTGCGCCGGCCAGTACCTGTCCGGCACCCACTGCACGACGTTGTCCTCGATCCATTCGAACCGGCCCGTCATCGCGGGCACCGACGTCACCGCGATGGCGCGTTCCACCGCCGCCCGATTGACGACCGGATTGTGGAAGGTCACCACCACCGGATGCGCGACGCCGACCACGGCGCCGCGCGAAGGCGCGATCGATGCGATGTCGAAATAACCCCGCGACGCGCTTGTCATCCGCACGCCGGTGGGCCCGGCAAACACCGTCGCGGCGATACCGATCACCACAAGAACCGACCGCATTGCCGACCGCATCGCTTTTTTCAACACCTTTCGAATAGCAGATTGCCGTCGATCGTAGGGCCGCGGTGACGTGCGAATATGCAAGCGAGTGAGCGTTTCGGTCAGGGTTCGGTTACAGGTTGGTCACTCGCGAATTCGGTGTGTCACCGGAGCCCGGCACACTGACACCGTGCTTGACCTGGTTCTTCCGCTGCAGTGCGCCGGCTGCGGCGCACCGGCGACCCGATGGTGCGCGTCCTGCGGGCGAGAGCTCGCGCTCAAGGCCGACGAGCCGCATGTGGTGTCCCCGCGGGTCGACCCGCAGGTGCCGGTGTTCGCCCTGGGCCGCTACACCGGGGCCCGCCGCCAGGCGCTGCTGGCCGTCAAGGAACGCGGCCGCGCGGACCTCGTCGCGCCGCTGGCCCGGCACCTGGCCCTCGGCGTCCACCGGCTGCTGGTCTGGGGCATGGTCGACACGCCACTGACGGTGGTGCCGGCGCCGACGCGGCGTTCGGCGGCGCGCCGACGTGGTGGTGACCCGGTCGCCCGGATGACGCGGCTGGCGGTCGCCGGACACCCGGACATCGCCGTCGCGGCCGCGCTACGCATCAGGGCCTTCGCGCGCGACTCGGTGGGCCTGGGCACCGCGGCCCGGGAACGCAACATCGCCGGCCGGGTGCTGCTGTGCGGGCCGCGCCCGAGCACCGAGGTCCTGATCGTCGACGACATCGTCACCACCGGCGCCACGGCGCGCGAATCGGTTCGGGTGCTGCGCGCCGCGGGAGTGCAGGTGGCGGCGGTGCTGACGATCGCCAGCGCGTGAAGAAAATCGGCAAACCGCAAGAGAACGTGAAGAACTCGCAACAGGTCCGCGAATGGGGTGGCACGCTTGGGCGAACACGGGCTAACGTCGACATCAGAATCAACGACTCACTGTCGCGAAATGCCAGGTTGAGCAGCACCCCGGAGTAGGAGGTGAGAATTCGATTTCTTGCTCCGGCGGGCAGCCTGCGGCGGCGAACATCTCGCGATGTTTCTTTACCGCTTACACCCTCGTCGGCGCGTATCCGAATAACCGGCACGCAGGGCGCGTGTGACGTGAAGAGAGAAACGAGTTGTCACGAATGTCAAGGCTTACCGTGGATTCCGAACAAGTTCTGGACCAGACGCCGGCTGACGACGGCCAAACGGAACCGATGGCTAACGCCGAAATCGTGTTCAAGGGCCGCAACGTCGAGATCCCCGACCACTACCGCATCTACGTTTCACAGAAGCTCGCACGCTTGGAGCGGTTCGACCGAACCATCTATCTGTTCGACGTCGAACTCGACCACGAGCGCAACCGTCGCCAACGCAAATCCTGTCAGCGCGTCGAGATCACCGCGCGCGGTCGTGGACCGGTCGTGCGCGGCGAGGCCTGCGCCGACAGCTTCTATGCCGCGCTGGAATCCGCCGTCAGCAAGCTGGAGAACCGGCTGCGACGCACCAAGGACCGCCGCAAGGTGCACTACGGGGACAAGACGCCGGTTTCGCTGGCCGAAGCCACCGCCGTGGTGCCTGGCGACAACCCCTTCGACAGCCAGCCGGCCGAGCCGCACGACCACTACGGCGAGGTCCCGGACCACCAGCCCGGTCGGGTCGTGCGTGTCAAGGAACACCCGGCCAAGCCGATGTCGGTCGACGACGCCCTCTACGAGATGGAGCTGGTTGGGCACGACTTCTTCATGTTCCTGGACAAGGAGACCGAACGGCCCTCGGTGGTCTACCGGCGGCACGCCTACGACTATGGCTTAATCCGGCTGGCTTGATCCGGCTGGCCTGACGATCAGCGGCCTTCACTCGGTCGTCACCTAGGATGGGGGTCGCCCGAGACTCCTACCCGCGAGGGACATAGCTGTGCTGTCGAAGTTGCTGCGCCTTGGTGAAGGTCGCATGGTCAAGCGCCTGAAGAAGGTGGCCGACTATGTCAACACGTTGTCCGACGACGTCGAAAAACTCACCGACGCGGAGCTGAAGGCCAAGACCGACGAGTTCAAGAAGCGTCTGAACGACGACAAAAACCCCGAGACGCTCGAAGACCTGCTGCCGGAGGCTTTCGCGGTGGCCCGCGAGGCCGCCTGGCGCGTGCTCGACCAGCGCCCGTTCGACGTCCAGGTGATGGGGGCGGCCGCCCTTCACCTGGGCAACGTCGCGGAGATGAAGACCGGTGAAGGCAAGACGCTGACCTGTGTGCTGCCCGCCTACCTCAACGCGCTGGCCGGCAAGGGCGTGCACGTCGTCACCGTCAACGACTACCTGGCCAAACGCGACAGCGAGTGGATGGGCCGCGTGCACCGCTTCCTGGGCCTGGAGGTCGGCGTCATCCTCGCCCAGATGACGCCCGACGAGCGCCGCGTCGCCTACAACGCCGACATCACCTACGGGACGAACAACGAGTTCGGCTTCGACTACCTGCGCGACAACATGGCCCACTCGCTGGACGACCTGGTGCAGCGCGGCCACAACTTCGCCATCGTCGACGAGGTCGACTCGATTCTGATCGACGAGGCGCGTACCCCGCTGATCATCTCGGGGCCCGCCGACGGCGCCTCCAGCTGGTACACCGAGTTCGCCCGGCTGGCGCCGCTGATGGAGAAGGACGTCCACTACGAGGTCGACCTGCGCAAACGCACCGTAGGTGTGCACGAGAAGGGTGTGGAGTTCGTCGAGGACCAGCTCGGCATCGACAACCTCTACGAAGCCGCCAACTCCCCGCTGGTCAGCTACCTCAACAACGCACTGAAGGCCAAGGAGCTGTTCAACCGCGACAAGGACTACATCGTCCGCAACGGCGAAGTGCTGATCGTCGACGAGTTCACCGGCCGCGTGCTGATCGGCCGCCGCTACAACGAGGGCATGCACCAGGCCATCGAGGCCAAGGAGCACGTCGAGATCAAGGCCGAGAACCAGACGCTGGCCACCATCACCCTGCAGAACTACTTCCGTCTCTACGACAAGCTGGCCGGCATGACCGGTACCGCCCAGACCGAGGCGGCCGAGCTGCACGAGATTTACAAGCTGGGTGTGGTGCCGATCCCGACCAACAAGCCGATGATCCGCACCGACCAGTCCGACTTGATCTACAAGACCGAAGAGGCCAAATACATCGCGGTGGTCGACGACGTAGTCGAGCGCTACGAGAAGGGCCAGCCGGTGCTGATCGGCACCACCAGCGTGGAGCGCTCGGAGTACCTGTCGCGCCAGTTCACCAAGCGGCGCGTCCCGCACAACGTGCTCAACGCCAAGTACCACGAACAAGAAGCCGGCATCATCGCCGAGGCGGGCCGGCGCGGTGGCATCACCGTGGCCACCAACATGGCCGGCCGCGGCACCGACATCGTGCTGGGCGGCAACGTCGACTTCCTCACCGACAAGCGGCTACGCGAGCGGGGCCTGGACCCGGTGGAGACGCCGGAGGAGTACGAGCAGGCCTGGCACGAGGAGCTGCCAAAGGTCAAGGAAGAGGCCGGCGCCGAGGCCAAAGAGGTCATCGAGGCCGGCGGCCTGTACGTGCTGGGCACCGAGCGGCACGAGTCGCGCCGCATCGACAACCAGCTGCGTGGCCGGTCCGGCCGCCAGGGCGACCCCGGTGAGTCGCGGTTCTACCTCTCGCTGGGTGACGAGCTCATGCGGCGCTTCAACGGGGCGGCGCTGGAAAGCCTGCTGACCCGGCTGAACCTGCCCGACGACGTGCCGATCGAGGCAAAGATGGTCACCCGGGCCATCAAGAGCGCTCAGACGCAGGTCGAGCAGCAGAACTTCGAGATGCGCAAGAACGTCTTGAAGTACGACGAGGTGATGAACCAGCAGCGCAAGGTGATCTACGCCGAGCGCCGCCGCATCCTCGAGGGCGAGAACCTGCAGCAGCAGGCGAAGGACATGCTGACCGACGTCATCACCGCCTATGTCAACGGCGCGACGGCCGAGGGCTACGCCGAGGACTGGGACCTCGACGCGCTGTGGACGGCGCTCAAGACGCTGTATCCAGTGGGCATCTCGCACGAGGAGCTCACCCACCGCGACGAGGAGTCCGAGCGCGACGACCTGACCCGCGAAGAGTTGCTCGAGGCATTGCTCGAGGACGCCGACCGTGCCTATGCGAAACGGGAAGCCGAGCTGGAGGAAATCGCCGGCGAGGGCGCGATGCGCCAACTCGAGCGCAACGTGCTGCTCAACGTCATCGACCGCAAGTGGCGCGAGCACCTCTACGAGATGGACTATCTCAAGGAGGGCATCGGGCTGCGCGCGATGGCGCAGCGCGACCCGCTGGTGGAATACCAGCGCGAGGGATACGACATGTTCACCGCCATGCTCGAGGGCATGAAAGAGGAGTCGGTCGGCTTCCTGTTCAACGTCAGCGTGGAAGCGGTTCCGGCCCCGCAGGTCGACCTTGCCCCGGTCGAGCCGCCGGAAGGCCTGGCCGAGTTGGGTTCCGACGCGGCCGGCGACGAAACGGCCGACGAAGCACCCGCGCCCCCGCCGGCGCTCAAGGAACCGGTTAGCACGTTGCGCGCCAAGGGAATCGAGAACGAGGCCCCGGCGCTCACCTACAGCGGGCCGTCGGAGGACGGCTCGGCGCAGGTGCAGCGCAACGGTGGTGCGGCGGCCAAGGCCGCAGCGGGGGCCGCCGCCGGTGGCAGCCGCCGGGAACGGCGTGCCGCTGCGCGACAGCAGGGCCGCGGCGCCAAGCCGCCGAAATCGGTCAAGAAGCGTTAGACGCGCGAGCAGACGCGAAAGCCCCCGACACGCCGAGCGTGCGGGGGCTTTTGCGTCTGCTC